>JBJXEJ010000092.1:0-8059 GCA_046154125.1 Rhizobacter sp.
GCCGAGTTCACATCCACGCTGACCAGCGCTTCAGTGTGGTCGATCACGATAGCACCGCCGCTGGGTAGTTGCACAGTGCGTGCATAGGCTGATTCGATCTGGTGCTCGATCTGGAAGCGGCTGAACAAGGGCGCATCGTCACGGTAGCGCTTCACGCGGGCCGCATGCTCGGGCATGACGTGGGCCATGAACTGCTGGGCCTGATCAAAGATGTCGTCGGTGTCGATCAGGATCTCGCCGATGTCCGCGGTGAAGTAGTCGCGGATGGCGCGGATCACCAGGCTGCTTTCCTGGTAGATCAGGTAGGCGCCCTTGCCAGCCTGTGCTGCGCCGTCGATGGCGGTCCACAGCTTGAGCATGTAGTTCAGGTCCCACTGCAGCTCGTCGGCGCTGCGGCCGATGCCGGCGGTGCGGGCGATCAGCGACATGCCCTTGGGGTATTCCAGCTGCTCGAGGTTGTCTTTCAGCTCTTCGCGGTCTTCACCCTCGATGCGGCGGCTGACGCCACCGCCACGTGGGTTGTTGGGCATCAGCACCAGGTAGCGGCCAGCCAGGCTGACGAATGTGGTGAGTGCCGCGCCCTTGTTGCCGCGCTCTTCTTTTTCGACCTGCACCAGCAGTTGGTCACCTTCACGCACGACGTCCTGGATGCGGGCGTTCTTGACGTCGGCGCCTTCACGGAAGTAGTTGCGCGAGATTTCCTTGAACGGCAGGAAGCCGTGGCGGTCTTCGCCGTAGTCGACGAAGCAGGCTTCGAGCGACGGCTCGACGCGTGTCACGACCGCCTTGTAGATGTTGCCCTTGCGCTGTTCACGCCCTTCGATTTCGGTTTCGAAGTCCAGCAGTTTCTGGCCATCGACGATCGCGAGCCGGCGTTCTTCCGGCTGCGTCGCATTGATCAACATGCGTTTCATGGGTGCTCCTGTGCCATCGACCCAGGGGCCGACGGTTCGATCAACATGTCGACGCCAAACGGCGGCGCCGACTCATCGATGCACGAGAAACGTCAGAGAGCCGAGAAGGAATCGCCCTGGACTGCGGACGACCTTGAAGGTCGAAACCACAGCGTTGGCGCTTGCGTGTCAATGGTCACTGCGGTGCTTGAGGATGGCCGTCGCGCGTTCCGCCGGGTGGGCGCTGGCGCGTGGGCATCCGAGGGCCGGTCTTCCACCACCGTCTGATCTCGCCAGGGGATCGCTGGTCCGCAGCCCGATCAACGGGGCCGTGGGGGACTGGCGCAGCCTGTGCGAGGTGGGTAGGTGGGAAGACGACATCCGCTGGGTCACTGGACGCGGGCGGCAGCTCGATCGCAGCCGACCTTTTTGGGGCCTGCTGCCACGATCTGCAACCTGAAAACCTTGGTTACTTCCGAAGCAGGGCTTCGGAGGCTCGTTCTTCGTTTTCTCTGCCGCAACCAACGGTGGACTGCCCGGTCACTCGGGGACGGGGCCCGTCGCACGCTGAGTGCGTTGCATCACGGGGTGATAGGGGCTCTCGTCCCTACCGCCACTTCACGTTGCAAGTGCGCGAGTAAACTCAGGAAAATCAAACACTTACAGCGCAAACGTGGTACTGCCGATTATAGGGGCCAAAACCGGGCGCGCGACCACGTCTGCCGCCTTGCAGGCGTTGGCGCCGGCCGCCTCCCGAGTTCTTGTCGACGAAGGGTCCGAGGGGCAGCGTCTCGACAACTTCCTGATCAAGCTGCTCAAGGGCGTCCCGAAGACCCACGTGTACCGGGTGATCCGTTCGGGCGAGGTGCGTGTCAACAAGGGCCGCGCTGCGGCCGACACCCGTCTGTCGCTGGGCGACGAGGTCCGGGTGCCGCCTGTGCGCACTTCGGAACATTCGGCCGAACGAAATGACGAAGCGCCTGCGCCGGCCCGCGAGTATCCGGTGGTGTTCGAGGACGATTGTCTGATCGCGGTCGACAAGCCGGCCGGTGTGGCGGTGCACGGAGGCAGCGGTGTCAGCTTCGGTGTGATCGAGCAGTTGCGGCGGGCGCGCCCGAGCGCGAAGTTCCTCGAACTGGTGCATCGGTTGGACAAGGAGACGTCGGGCCTGCTGCTGATCGCCAAGAAGCGCTCGGCGCTGCTCGCGCTGCAGGAGCAGTTTCGCCAGCGTGAGACTGGCAAGACCTACGCCGCGCTGGTGCTCGGCACCTGGCCGGCGTCGAAGAAGGTCATCGACGTGGCGTTGCACAAATTCTTGTCAACGGAAGGCGAGCGACGCGTGAAGGCCGTCGACGCGGACGATGCCGACGGCCGGCGCTCGATCACGCTGGTGAAGGTGGCCCGATCGTTCGAGGGCTACAGTCTGCTCGACGTGACGATCAAGACCGGCCGCACGCATCAGATCCGGGTGCACCTGCTTCACGAAGGGCACGCCATCGCGGGCGACGACAAGTACGGCGACTTCGCCGTCAACCGGGCGCTGGCGCGCGGTGAGGCAATTCCCGGTGTGCGCTTCGGACGCATGTTCCTGCATGCGCGGCGGCTTCAGTTCCAGCACCCAGCCACCGGCGAGGTCATCGAGTTGCATGCGCCGCTGCCCCCAGAATGCGCGACTTTGCTGCAAGCGCTGAAGCCTCATCCGGTGGCTGCGGCACCGAAACCATGACCCGATTGCGCCGCTTCGATCTGATCGTCTTCGACTGGGACGGCACGCTGTTCGACTCGACCGCGCTGATTGCCCGCTGTATCCAGGCGTCCTGTGCCGACCTCGATCAACCGGTCCCGAGCGTGCGCGATGCCAGCTATGTGATCGGTATGGGCCTGGCCGAGGCACTGGCGCATGCGGCGCCGGGCCTCTCACCCGACCGCTACCCCGAACTCAGCGCGCGCTACCGCCACCATTACTTCGCCCGCCAGAACGAGTTGACGCTGTTCGACGGCACGCTGCCGATGCTGCACGCGCTGCGGCAGCGTAACCACAGCCTGGGTGTCGCCACCGGCAAGTCGCGGCGCGGCCTCGACGACGTCCTGCACACGGTGCAGCTGAAGGGCCTGTTCGATGCGACCCGAACTGCCGACGAGACCCGCTCGAAGCCGCATCCGCAGATGCTCCACGAACTGATGGCCGAGTTGGGCACGTCGCCCGAGCGCACGCTGATGATCGGCGACACCACCCACGATCTGCAGCTCGCAGCCAATGCCGGGGTGTCCAGTGTCGGCGTCAGCTACGGTGCGCACGAGCCGGCCTCGTTCGCGGAGTTTTCACCTTTGCATGTCGCCCATTCGGTGACCGACCTCGACACGTGGCTGTCCACTCATGCCTGATCTCGATTCCTCCGCCGTCCTGTTGTGTGCGTCCGATGCGCTGGTCGAGCGGGGCGACGCCTTCGTTTTCGATGTGCTGCAGTGGCGTCAGAAGGCCACCGCCTTCGTGATGCGCTTCGACGGGCGTGTGGTTGCCTACCTGAACCGCTGCGTCCACGTGCCTACCGAAATGGACTGGCAGGAAGGCAAGTTCCTCGATGGCGATCGCGAATTCATCGTCTGCTCGATCCACGGCGCCACCTACGACCCCAAGAGCGGGCGCTGCATAGATGGCCCGTGCGCGCGCGGGCAGTTGACCGCGTTGCGGGTGGAGGAGCACGATCATCAGGTCTATTGGTATCCTTCATCGGACACCCAACCGGCGCCCGTGACCTGAGCTTCGCGACGGCGTGCGCTGACGAAAGTCCCCCATGAGTTCCGACGACGATTTGCCTGCTTCGCGTGTTCCGTCTGCGGGCGTGCCCGCTCGCAGCGGGTGGGACGGTGCGGCAGAAGAGTTCGCGCGGCTGTACATGCTGGATCGGCGCAGCGAGCGCCGCTGGCGGGGGTTCTTCCGCTTGGCCTGGCTGCTGGTGTTCGCGGTGCTAGCCTGGACCCTGCTAGTTGATCGCATGCACACGTCGGCACCCAGCGGACCGCACACTGCACTGGTCGAGGTGCGCGGCGAGATCGATGCCGAAGGCGAAGCCAGTGCCGAATTGCTGGTGGGTGCGCTGAAGAATGCCTTTGAGGACGTCGGGGCCCAGGCGGTCGTGCTGCGCATCAACTCTCCCGGAGGCAGCCCTGTGCAGGCCGGCATCATCTACGACGAGATCAAGCGGTTGAAGGCGTTGCACAACAAGAAGGTATATGCCGTGGTCGAGGAGGTGTGCGCCTCCGGGGCCTATTACATCGCTGCGGCGGCCGATGACATCTACACCGACAAGGCCAGCGTTGTCGGCTCCATCGGGGTGCTGATGGACAGCTTCGGCTTCACAGGGACGATGGAAAAGTACGGCGTGGAACGCCGTCTGCTGACCGCCGGTGAGAACAAGGGCATCGGCGATCCGTTCTCGCCTCTCACCGACAAGCAGCGCGCCTACCTGCAATCGACGCTCGACCAGATCCACCAACAGTTCATCGCGGTGGTCAAGGAAGGCCGAGGCGACCGACTGAAGGTCACGCCCGACACCTTCTCCGGCCTGTTCTGGAACGGCGAGGAGGCGATCAAGCTGGGTCTGGCCGACCACCTCGGCAACCTCGATTACGTCGCGCGTGAGGTGGTTCAGGCCGAGGACATCATCGACTACACACCGAAGGAAAACGTCGCCGAGCGTCTCGCCAAGCGCTTCGGGGCGTCCATCGGTGCAGGAGCGATCCATGCGCTGCACGGCATGGGCCGGCTGCGCTGACACCTGCTCGGCGCCCGCGGTTGCCGCGAGTCGAGGCGCGCGCCTTCAGCCTGTCGTCAGCAGGCCTTTTTTCTCGATGAAGCTCACCACGTCGCCCAGGCCCTGACGGGTCTTCAGGTTGCTCATCACGAACGGCCGCAGCCCCTGCGTGGTGGTGCGCATGCGTGTCGTGTCGGCCTTCATCACCTCGAGGTCGGCACCGACATGCGGGGCCAGATCGATCTTGTTGATGACGAACAGGTCGCTCTTGGTGATGCCCGGCCCGCCCTTGCGCGGGATCTTCTCGCCCGCCGCCACGTCGATCACATAGATGGTCAGGTCGCTCAGTTCCGGGCTGAAGGTGGCGGCGAGGTTGTCACCGCCCGACTCGATGAACACGATGTCGGCGTCAGGGAACTTCTCCAGCATGCGATCGACGGCCTCGAGGTTGATCGATGCGTCCTCGCGGATCGCGGTGTGCGGGCAGCCGCCGGTCTCGACGCCCATGATGCGGTCGGCCGACAGCGCGCCGGACACGGTGAGCAGGCGCTGGTCTTCCTTGGTGTAGATGTCATTGGTGACGACCACCAGGTCGTACTGCTCGCGCATTGTCTTGCACAGCATCTCGACCAGCGTCGTCTTGCCCGAGCCGACCGGGCCGCCGACGCCGACGCGCAGCGGCGGGAGCTTCTTGGTGCGGTGGGCAATCGTATGCAGTGGGCTCATGGCGTGACGCTCGGTGGGTGGATACGGGGATGCGCAGAGTTGCTCACGATCTGAACAGCCTTGAATACTGGGATTCATGCTGCGCCGACAGGATCGCGAGCATCGGCGTGCAGATCTGGCGCTCGGTGTCGCCGAGTCGCAGGGCTGCGTCGACGGCATCGGGAATCTCGGCCGCGAGTGCGCTCAGGATGCGTTGACCGGCGGACTGGCCGAGCGGCACCGATTTCAGCGCGGCCTGCACCATGTTCTCGGCCCAGCCGAAGGCGCAGCACAGCAGCGATTCACGGCGCGCGGCGCCAGCTTGAAACGCCGCCAGCGCGAAGGCCACTGGCCATGTCGGTGCCGGGCGCAACGCGGCCAGCGCGTTGAGCCGGTCGACGTGATTTGCATCGTTGGGTCGGTTCTTCATCCATTCGACCAGCGAGCGGCCCATCTGCTCGGTCTGCTGGCGCAGCTCATGGCTCTCCCGCGTCGTCGCGACCCAGGCGTTGAGTTCGACGATGTCGTCGAGATCACCCCGTCGCCACGCGCCGTGGGCCCGCGAGACCAGCGCCAGATCGCCGCGCGCCAGCCCCAGGTGCAACTGATCGAGCAGCCACGCGCGGGCATCTGACTCGGTGGCCGCGAGTCCCGCCTCGACAGCGGCTTCGAGGACCTCGGAATAGCTGTATCCACCGACCGGCAGCGCCGGCGACGCCAGCCAGATCAGTTGCAGCAGCGATGGTGCCGGCAGACGGGTCAATGCGGAGTCGGGCCGTCGATGCTCACGATGGCGGGTGGATCGCGGTGCCGGATGCGCTCGCCGTGTCGCCATCAGTGATCGTGATTGCAGCCGGGGCCGTGCACATGCGGCACTGGTGCGCCCTGGATCGGAATCGCTGCGCGTGCGGCGGGCGCCGGGGCGTGGTCATGCACGTGATCGGGTCCGTGGGCATGGCCGTGATCGTCACGATGACCGTGATCATGCGCTCCTGTGGCCGAGGCCGCATAGGCGCCGTTCTCCGGCTCGAACGGGGCTTCTGTGGCCGTCACCGTCAGGTGCATCTGGCGAAGCAGATCCGCCA
The DNA here is from genome assembly GCA_046154125.1 of Rhizobacter sp. Taxonomy (GTDB): domain Bacteria; phylum Pseudomonadota; class Gammaproteobacteria; order Burkholderiales; family Burkholderiaceae_C; genus PBB1. The sequence goes on from JBJXEJ010000092.1 coordinate 6,439, forward strand.
GCACGTGATCCGGTTCGAGTTTCAGGTGGTCGGGCTTCAGCTCCAGGGGCACATGCCGGTTGCCGAGGTGGTATGCGGCACGGGTCAGGTCGAAGCCCGAACCGTGCTGAGCGCAATGCGTCACGACGAGCACGGGCTGCGGTGCAGCCTGCACCGCGATCAGCGATCCGTCTTCGGCGACCAGCACGTCGCCGCCGCGCACCACTGCTCCGCGCGGCAGGAAAATGCCGAGCGCGCGGCCCTGTGAGTCGGCGGCGTCGAAACGACTCCTCTGTCGCACGTCCCAGTCCAGAGACACCGTCGCGGCGCGGTCGAGCAGCACGCGGCTGAGTCCGCGACCCTGGGTGATGAGCTTGTTGATGGTCAGCATGGCGGCAAGGTGCGCAGGGCGCAGCAAACAACGGGCCACGAGTCTGGCACGACTGCAGACTTGTCACGCCGGGAGTGGGGCGATCTCTTATTCTTAATGAGAATGATTTCGTATAAAATGGGTTTTCTCGATCGTCGCAACTTCCGAGCTTCCCAAATGACCCGTCTGCAAAAACGTCTCCGGTTCAGCTTCGTTGCCAGCGTGTTTTCGGCGCTGTTCGGCGTCGCACAGGCCCAGGGCGTGTTGAACATCTACTCGGCGCGCCATTACCAGACCGACGAGGCGCTCTACAGTGACTTCACCAAGCAGACTGGCATCAAGATCAACCGGCTCGACGGAAAAGAAGAGGAGTTGGTGGAGCGCATCAGGAACGAAGGCGCGAGCAGCCCTGCGGACGTGCTGATCACCGTCGACGCAGCGCGGCTGGAGATCGCTGACAAGGCGGGGCTGTTCCAGCCGCTGAAATCGGCGCTGCTGGAGGCGCGGATCCCCGAGGCACTGCGCACGCCGACCTGGGCATCGTTTTCGACCCGTGCCCGGGTGGTCGTCTACAACAAGGCCACAGTCAATGCGGAATGGGTGCAGACCTACGAGGACCTGGCCAATCCGCGCCTGAAGAACCAGATCTGCGTGCGCTCGGGCGCGCACCCATACAACCTTTCGCTGGGTTCGGCGATGCTGTCCCACAACGGCGAGGCCAGGACCGAGGAATGGGCGCGCGGTCTGGTTGCCAATTTCGCTCGGGCCCCGAAGGGCGGCGACACCGACCAGCTGAAAGCGGTGGCCGCTGGTGAATGTGGCGTGGCGATCTCGAACAGCTACTACCTCGCGCGATTGATGCGCTCGACCAAGCCGGAAGACCAGCAGGTCGTGCGATCGCTCGGTGTCGTGTGGCCGAACCAGAAGACCTGGGGCACGCACATCAATGTGTCTGGTGCCGGCATTGCCAGGCACGCGCCGAACCGCGATTCGGCATTGAAATTCCTCGAGTACCTGGCCAGCGACTCCGCGCAGGCCTACTTTGCCGATGGCAACAACGAATGGCCGGTGGTGAAGGGCGTGCAGGTCAAGAATCCGGCCCTTGACGCGCTGGGGCCTTTCAAGGCGGACACATTGCCGATCGGTCAGCTGGCAGCCAATACCGCGCTGGCGCAGCGCGTCTTCGACCGTGCCGGTTGGCGCTGAGGCTCACTGTCGCTCCCGCGAGATCTGGCGGCAGAGCACCATCAGTGGCAACAGGCCGACGGCGCC
>JBJXEJ010000093.1:0-8477 GCA_046154125.1 Rhizobacter sp.
TCGTCGCGTGTGTCCAGAGCGAGAGTCGCAGTCAGCGTGTTGCTCGTGGCGGTCGGGAACGACACCTCGAAACGCACCACGCGAGCCGCTTCAGGGCTCGTGGCGGCAGCCGCGCTCCCGTACACCACTGAACCGTCGCGGCGCTGGAGCGACAGGGCAAGATCCTGGTGGCCGATGAAAAAGTCGTCGAGCTTGTGCTTGAGCATGGCGACGTCGCCATCGCGCGTCGATTCCTCGAGCAAGTGTCGAACCTGCGTCTCCTTCTGCGCGATGGTTTCGAGCTGTCTGGCAGCCAGGTTCACGTATGTGACCGCATAGACGGCGACGCAGACCACGGCCAGGCCGGCCAGGCTCTGCAGCGCAAGCCAGGAGGACAGGCGCCGGCCGAGCGAACCTACGCGGCTCTTGCTCATTCGTCGCGCGCCTCCAGCACATAGCCCATACCGCGCGCGGTGTGCAGCAACGTGCGCTCGAAAGGCGCGTCGAGCTTGCCGCGCAGCCGCCTTACCGCCACGTCGATGACGTTGGTGGCGCTGTCGAAGTTCATGTCCCAGACCTGCTCTGCGATCTCCGTGCGCGACAGCACCTCGCCCTGACGGCGCAGCAGCAACGTCAGCAAGGTGAACTCCTTGGCGGTCAGGTCCAGGCGCTGGCCTGCGCGGGTGGCCTTGCGGCGCACCAGGTCGAGTTCGAGATCGGCCAGGCCGAGAACCGTTGCTCCTTCGAGATCGCGGGTGGGCCGGGCGCGGCGCAGCAACACTTCGATGCGTGCCACGAGTTCCGAAAACGCGAAGGGCTTGAGCAGGTAGTCGTCGGCGCCGCCTTGCAGGCCCTTCACGCGATCCTCGACCCGGACTCGCGCGGTCAGCATCAGCACCGGCGTCTGCTTGCTCTGGCGCAGCGCGGCGAGCAGGCCCAGACCATCGATGCCCGGCAGCATGCCGTCGAGTACCAGCAGGTGGTAGTCACCCTCCATCGCGAGGTGCAGGCCGTCGACGCCGTTGTGAGCGACGTCCACGACATAGCCTTCCTCGGTCAGACCCTTGCGCAGGTACTCGGCGAGCTTGACCTCATCCTCGATGACCAACAGTTTCATGCTGGAGCTGGTCCTGGGCGCCGCTTGATGGCGAGTGGCGAACTTGTCATCTGATGGACTCGATCATGTTGGTGTGCAGTTTCTAGAGTGATGTCCATGCCATAGCGCATGCCCCGGCAGTCGCCGTCGGCCACCACCACCCCAAGGAAGCAACGCCATGAACATTCGCCAAGCCACCCTGCTGTCCGTGATCACCGCGGCGATCACTTTGCCCAGCATGTCCTTCGCCAACTCGATGTGGCATCCCGACAATGGCGAGGCGGGATTCACTTACCACCCGGATCACTTCAAGAGCACCAAGACGCGCGCCGACGTGCGGGCCGAGCTGGAGGTGGCGCGCAAGGACGGCACGCTGGCCCTGATGCAGCGTGGCGCGCCGGTCCCGGCCAAGGCTACGGGACCGGGCAAGACGCGCCAGCAGGTGCTCGATGAAATGCAGAACGAGTCGCCTGCTGCGCGACGTGCCCGGATGGAACTTCACTCTGGCGGTTGAGCCGTCGACGCACTCGGCAAGCGTGGCCCGGCGACGGCAAGTCGCACGCCGGCCAGCACGCGGGTCAGCGAGCGAGGCCCGCATTCGATTCAGGTGGCTTGGCCGACGGGCGCTGGTCCACGAAGTTGCAACCGTCCTCGGAATGCTGGCAAGCTGTCGGTTCGATCTGCAAGGTCGTGTGGAAGACCTTGAACTGATCGGCCAGCATCTCCTTGAGCGGTTCGATCAGCGCAGCGCCATCGATACCCGCAGCGTGAACCACGTGCGCAGTGAGCGCGTTCTTGCCGCTGGTCAGCACCCAGACATGCAGGTCGTGGACACCGGTGACGCCGGGCACCGCAAGCATCGTGCGCCCGAGCTCGTCGACATCCACGCCCTCGGGCGCACCTTCAAGCAGGATGTTCAGGCTCTCCTTCAGCAGCACCCAGGTGCGCGGCAAGACCCAAAGGCCTATGCCCACCGCAACCAGCGTATCGACCCATGCCCAGCCAGTGAAGCGGATCACCAGTGCGGCGACGATGACGCCGATCGACCCCAGCATGTCAGCCCAGACCTCCAGGTAGGCGCCCTTGACGTTCAGGCTCGTGTCCTTGCCGGCCTGCAGGAAGCGCATGCTCAGCAGATTGACGGCCAGGCCCAGCGTCGCGACCACCAGCATGCCCAGGGGCTGCACCTCGGCCGGCGCGTTGAAGCGGCGGTAGGCTTCGTAGAGGATGTAAAGGGCCACGCCGAACAGCAGCACCGCATTGAACGCCGCGGCCAGGATTTCGAATCGGTGGTAGCCGTAGGTGCGTTTGGCGTCGGCTGGCCGCCGCGCGATTCGGACGGCCGCGACGGCGATGGCCAAGGCTGCCGCGTCGGTGAACATGTGCGCCGCGTCGGCCAGCAACGCCAGGCTCTGGAACACGAATCCAGCGATGACCTCGGCGACGAGAAAAGTCGAAGTCAGGCCCAGCGCCATCCACAACGCCCGCTCATTGCCTGTCGCAGGAATCGCGTGGCTGTGTCCTGCTGCGCTCATGTGGGTGTCCCCTGCGGTGGGCCTGCCAAGCCTGTGCCAACGACCCCCAGGCTCAATGCCCACGCGGGTGTTTGCGCGGGGGCTTCGACCGTTTCGGCGGTTTGCTCGCAGCGCGATGCTCGTTCAGGCGGTGTCGCAGCCGCTGCGCGTAGCGAGGATCGAGCTTCGGCACTGGCAGAGGGTGACGCTTGCGCCACCAGCGGAACAAGGCGTAGCCGACGACGGCTGCGACCACGATGACCAGCCACATCCACGCCATGGTCATGGCCAGTGCGGTGTCCAGCGTCTTGTAGCGCATGGTGCGGCCCTCCGTTCATCGTGGTTCGTGATCGAAGACGAACCCGGGGATCGCCGCGCGACGCAAGATGCCCGCGCGGGGGCACTTCTTCGGTGGCCAAGCTGGCGGAGCCGGCAATCACGCAGTGGGGCGGCTGTCGCAGGCCATTGCCGGCCTCACGTGCAGGCTTGCCCTGCACGCCTGCGATGGATCTACTGCACATCGGCAACCAGTCGCAGCCGTGCCACGCGATTGCGGCCCTCAGCCACATCGCCATGATCGAGCCGGTAGGTGCTGCCCCAGGACCAGACGGAGCCCACCAATTCCACGACCCGCACTTCGCCGGCCGAGCCGTTGACCGCCAACTCGGCCGTGCCCTCGCTCCACGCTGCGATGAAGGTGTGCGGACCGGGCCGCAACCGCAGGCGCACGAAGGACTCAGGTGTCGTCACCACCGGTGCACTACCGTCGACGGTCAGTCGCACCTGGTTGACTGCATCGCCCCACCGCTTGCGAACAACATAGACCGTCAGCAGCCCCGGAGCCGGCTCGAACCGCTTCGCTTCGGCCTCAACCGACTCGGGAGGAATCGGCGTTGGCGTACAGGTCAACTTTCGCCGGTACCACTTGCCGGTCGCGAAGCAATACGTGCCGTCCGCGTTGGCCGGCCGCATCGGTTTGGTCATACAACCGGCGCTGAGCGCCGCCCCGATTCCGAGAAGACTGAGAGCGGTACGGCGGGAAATTGTGTCCATGACCCGGCTCCTGTCTGTCACTTCAGCGTGAACCTTGCCGAAAGCGCTGGTTTGCCGTTCAGCGACACCTCTGCCAGCGCCTTGACGCCGGCACCGACCTTGAAGCTGCCCTTGGCTTCGAGCTTGTCGCCCACCAGCGCCAGCGGCGCCTCGGTCTTGTCCTTGCCGTTGAACACCGTCACCTTGCCGGTGGCGCTGATCAGCGTCATCGGTTTGCCGTGGTCGCTGACGTGGATGACGATCAGCTCCGGCTTGGCGACCAGTTCCAGGTCGCCCGCTTTGGTCTCGACGACAACGCCGCCAAACTTCGGCGCGTGGTCTTCGGCGGCAACGGCCGGCAGCGCCAGTGCGGATGCAGCCAGCAGCGGAATCAGAAACTTCTTCATGGGTCAGTCCTTTTGGGGTTGGTGGAATGAACAGGGAAGGGGTTCAGTGGATGGCGATGGTTTGCGCGACCTCGGTGACGGTGATCCAGCCGGCGACGGCCTGCCCGGTGCGCGCCGAAGCCTGGATGGCGGCGACGATCTCGGCCAGTTCGCTGTCTTCGCATAGCAGTTCGAGCTTGAACTCGTCGACGACCTCGTCGCCGAGCTCCATCGAGTAGTGCTGCTCGCCGCTGTCCAGCGGCAGGATCGAACCCTTCACGACATATACCGACAGGTTGTGCCGGCGGCCGGCGCGTGGACCGCCCCAGGTGGGGCAGTCCTTCAGCGCCGCGACCACATCCGCAACGCGACTCTTGTGCACATAGGCCTTGACTTCCTTCATGGCGTCTCCTTGGCTGGGGGTTGAAGCAACGGCGAGGTCGGGCTGTCTGCGGCTTCGTCGGCGGCATCACGCCTTTTCTGCTTCGCTTCGGCGCGAGACTCTGACCATTCGTAGATCAGCGGCAGCAACAGCAGCGTGAGCAGCGTCGAGGTGATGAGCCCGCCGATGACCACCGTGGCCAGCGGACGCTGCGTCTCTGCGCCCACGCCCGTCGATATCAGCATCGGCACCAGACCCAGGATGGCGACCGAGGCAGTCATCAACACCGGCCGCAAGCGCAGTGCCGCGCCCTGGCGCACGGCGTCGCGTATCGACAAGCCGTGTTTTCGCTGGTCGTTGAGGAACGTCACCAGCACGATGCCGTTGAGCATCGCCACCCCGAACACCGCGATGAAGCCAATGGCTGATGGCACCGACAGGTACTGCCCGGTGGAGAACAGACCGATGATCCCGCCGATGATGGCGAAGGGCACGTTCGCGATGATCAACGTGGCGTGCCGCACCGAATTGAATGCCGTGTACAGCAAGATGAAGATCAGGCCTATGGTGAGCGGCACGATCAAGCCCAGCCGCGCCATCGCGCGCTGCTGGTTCTCGAACGCGCCGCCCCATTCCACCCAGTAGCCGGTGGGAATCTTCACCTTGGCCCTGATGGCGGCATCGGCGTCCTTGACGAAGCTGTCCACATCACGGCCCTGTACGTCCATCTGCAGCACGGCGTAGCGCTGCAAGGCTTCGCGTCGAACGAAGGTGTAGCCCTCGGCGAGTTCGATCTTGGCCACGCTCGAGAACGGCACGATCGCACCTTCGGAGGTGCGGATCGGGATCGCCGCGATGGATGAAGGACTTCCGCGGAACTCATCGGCCAGCCGCACGGCGATGTCGAAGCGGCGCGTGCCCTGGATCAGCGTCGACACCGTTTCGCCGCCGATGCCGGCCTGCACGACGGCGAGGATGTCGTCGGCATTCAGCCCGTAGCGCGCAGCCGCTTCGCGGTCGACCTGGATCACCATCTGCGGCTTGCCCTTGTTCGCCTCGGCCGCCAGGTCGGCCACGCCGGGCACGGCGCCGATCAAGCCCTTGATCTGCGCCGACAGCTCTTCGAGTTTGTCGAGATCCTCGCCGTAGATCTTCAGCGCGAGCGTCGCGCGCACACCGGAAATCAGCTCTTCGACGCGCATCTGGATTGGCTGCGTGGCGCCGAACACCGCGGTGGCGACCTCGCCTTCCAGGAACTCCTGCATCTCGCGGCCGAGTGCGGCGTACGACTGCTTCACCGGCCACTCGTCCTTGGGCTTCAGGTCGAGCAGCACTTCCATGTAGTTGACGTCGGCCGTCTCGCCCTTCTCGGCACGGCCGATGGTGGCCAGCACGGCGTTGACCTGCGGGTACTTCTTGCGCAGGCTGGCATCCATCACGTTGGCAACGCGGATCGACTCGTCGAGTGAGGTGGACGGGATGCCGACGACGCGGAACATGATCGCGTCCTCCTGCAGCGTGGGCATGAACTCCTTGCCCAGGAAAGGGAACAGGGACAACGACCCCAGCAGCAGCGCCACGGCCGAGCCGACCACGATCTTCTTGCGGTCCAGCGCCCAATCCAGCGCCGGCAGGTAGGCCTTCTTGGCCCAGCGCACGAGCCAGGTGTCCTTCTCTTCCTTGGGCTTGAGGATCAATGCCGCCAGCACCGGCACCAGCGTCAGCGACAGCAGCAACGAGCCCGCCATCGCGAAGGTGATGGTCAGCGCCATCGGCTTGAACAGCTTGCCCTCCAGCCCGGTGAGCGAGAACAACGGCAGGAACACCACGATGATGATCAGGATCGCGAAGGCGATCGGGTTGGCCACTTCGCGCGCTGCTTCCAGCACGACGCGCGTGCGGTTGATCGGCTTGCCCGATTCCCGCGCGTGCGACAGCAGCCGGAACGCGTTCTCGACCATCACCACCGCGCCGTCGACCATCATCCCGATGCCGATGGCCAGGCCGGCCAGTGACATCAGGTTGGCCGACATGCCGACCTGTCGCATGCAGATGAAGGCGAACAGCATCGCCAGCGGCAAGGTCACGATCACCACGATGGCCGAGCGGAACTCACCCAGGAACAGGAACAGGATCACCGCCACGAGGATCGATCCCTCGATCAGCGCGTTGGTCGAGGTCTTCAGCGCCTTGTCGACGATCTCGGTGCGGTCGTAGACGGCGGTGAGCTTGATGCCCTTGGGCAGCGCGGCCTGCGCGATGGCAAGCTTCTCCTTCACCGCAGCAACCACTGTGGCCGCGTTCTCGTTGATGCGTGCCAGCGCGATACCCAGCACCGTCTCCTGCCCGTTGCGCGTGACAGCGCCGAAGCGCACGGCAGGTGCCTCCTTCACATCGGCCACGTCGCGCACGTAAACCGGCGCGCCGTTGCGTTCAGCCACGACGATGGTGCCGATGTCGGCGGCGTTGTTCACGAGCCCGAGGCCGCGCACCAGGTACTGCTCGACGCCGATGTTCAGGTACTGGCCGCCGACCTGCTTGTTGTTGGCCGCCAGCCGCTCCATCACGTCCTTGAACGACAAGCCGTACTTCACCAGCCGGCGCGGGTCGATCTGAACCTGGAACTGCTTCTCGTGGCCGCCCCAGGTCGTCACGTCATCCACGCCCGGCGCGGTGCGCAGGATCAGCCGCACCGTCCAGTCCTGCAAGGTGCGCAGGTCCATCGCGCTGAGCTTCTTGTCGGCGTCTTCGATCGTGTACCAGAAAACCTGGCCCAGACCCGAGCTGTTGGGGCCCAGTTCCGGCTCGCCATAGCCCGCCGGCAGGCGGCCCTTGACCTCTTGCAGCTTCTCGCCCACCAGCCGGCGCGCGAAGTAGATGTCGACGTCGTCGCTGAAGTACACGCCGACATAAGACAGACCAAACAGCGAGACCGAACGGACGACCTCGACATTGGCCAGGCCGGCCATCGCGGCTTCGATGGGCACCGTCAGCAGCCGCTCGATGTCTTCGGCCGCGACGCCGGGTGATTCGGTATAGATGTTCACCTGGGCCGGCGTGACATCGGGAAAGGCATCCACCGGCACCTGCCGGTAGGCCATGACGCCCAGTCCGACAAGCACGGCAAAAGCCACGAGAACCAGCACCTTGTAGCGCAGGCTGGCATCAACGAGTGCATTGAGCATGGTCAGTGGTCCTTCTCAATGCCCGTGGCCAAGCTGCGACTTCAGCTTGCGTGCCTTCAGCGCATACGCGCCGGCGGTCACGACTTCGTCGCCGGCCTTCACACCCGACTTCAGCACCGTGCGCCCTCCGATGCGTTCACCCGGTTCGACCTCGCGTACTTCGTACGCGCCTTGTTCGAAAACGAAGATGCTCGGCTTGCCGTCCAGCAGCACGATGGCCGCGTCGGGCAACGAGATGGCTTCGCGTTTCTCGCCCACCGCTTCAATGGTTGCGGTGGCGAACATCTCGGGTTTGAGCCGGCCATCGGCGTTGGGCACTTCGATGCGTGCGGCGACCGTGCGCGTTTCCTTGTCGAGCATGGCGCCGATGTGGCCGACCTTTCCAGTGAAGGTCTCGCCCGGATACGCCGGCACGGTGACCTTCGCGTTGGCGCCCACCCGCACCTTCGCCAGTGCTGCCTCGGGCAGCGCAGCCTGAATCCAGACGCGGCTCAGATCGGCAACGGTGAACATGGGCTCACTCGGCGTGGCTTGCTCGCCCAGCGTCACCTTCTTCTCGATCACCGTGCCCGCAAACGGCGCCGTGACCGCAAAGCCGGACACGCTGTTGCCCGTGGCCCCTGGCGCTCCGCCCAGCAGGCGCAAGCGGTCTGCTGCGGCCCTAAGACCGGCTGCGGCCTTGTCGCGGTCGGCCTGCGCGCGCAGGAAGTCCTTGCGCGGGATGATCTCCTCAGCGTTCAGCGACTCGGCACGTTTGAAGTCCGCTTCGGCAATGCGCAGTTCAGCCTGCGCCTGTGTCCACGCGGCGTGGGTTTCGCCGACCTCCACGCTGTCCAGCGTGGCCAGAATCTGCCCTGCGCGCACCTTGTCGCCCAGCTTGGCGGGCGCCGAGAGGATGCGGCC
>JBJXEJ010000094.1:0-12636 GCA_046154125.1 Rhizobacter sp.
GTGAAACGCCTCAGCGCCGATGATAGTGCGGGTTCCCGTGTGAAAGTAGGACATCGTCAGGCTACTATTTGAAACCCCCGGTCCTACCAAGGCCCGGGGGTTTCTGCTTTGGGACAGTGAAAAATTCAAAATAAGAAGAATCGAACATATTCCGCAATACAAAATATCTCGCTTTTGGCGGAAAATCACTAGCATGAGGAGCAGCACCCATCAAACGCCGTCAGTCCAGGTTTTGTCTCGTGCGTTTGCCATTCTGGATGTCCTAGCTCTGCACCAAGACCCCGTATCCCTGAAGATCGTCAGCGAGAAAACAGGACTCCATCCTTCTACCGCTCATCGAATCTTGAACGACCTCGCCAGTGGGCGCTTGGTCGATCGGCCCGAGTCAGGTACCTATCGGTTGGGGATGCGATTGCTGGAGCTCGGAAATCTTGTAAAAGCTCGTCTGGATGTGAGAGAAGCGGCTTTGATCCCGATGCGGGAGTTGCACAAGCTGACCCAGCAGCCCGTGAATTTGTCGATGCGGCAAGGCGATGAAATCGTCTATGTCGAGCGTGCCTACAGCGAACGATCTGGAATGCAGGTGGTACGGGCCATCGGTGGCCGCGCACCGTTGCATCTGACCTCAGTCGGCAAGCTGTTTTTGGCTAACGACGACGGCCAGCGAGTGCGCTCGTATGCGACTCGCAGCGGCTTGATCGGGCACACGCGCAACAGCATCACTGAGGTGTCCGTACTCGAGCGCGAGTTGTCGACCGTCTTGGCGCGCGGAACTGCTCGTGATGACGAGGAACTCGAGGTGGGGGTTAGATGCATGGCGGCCGGAATCTTTGACGACCAGGGCACGCTGGTGGCCGGCCTCTCGATTTCCGCACCTGCCGATCGATTGGAGGAAAGCTGGCTGGATCGATTGAGAGCGACTGCCGAGAAAATCTCAACCGCTTTGGGTTACCGGGGCGGCGCCGAAGCCACCGCCCGTACGCAAACGGAAATCGTGCGGCGATCCATCAGCAAGTAGCACGGTCCCTGGATCGTGTTATCAACAATGCGCCTGTTTCCTCACAAATGCGAGACTCGCGTCAGGAAGCAACCTTCGGCATCACCTCGGTGATCCAGCGGCGCACGCGTTCAGCATCAGCCAAGCGGGTGTTGCGACCAGTGGAGTCGAGGAACACCATGATGAGCTTGCGGCCGGCCAGGCTGGCTTGCATCACGAGACAGCGTCCGGCTTCCGAGATGTAGCCCGTCTTCTGAAGACCGATGTCCCAGGTCGGGTTCCGGACCAAACCGTTCGTGTTGCGGAACTGAAGTTGACGGTGACCGACATCGACCAGAAATTCCGGTGAAGTAGACAACTCACGGATCAGAGGATGCGTGTGCGCCAACTTGACCAAGGTGGCCAAATCATGCGCGCTGGACTGGTTAAGGCTCGACAGGCCGGTAGGCTCGACGTAATGGGTGTCGGTCATGCCCAGAAAGTGTGCCTTCTGATTCATCGCGGCGACAAATGCAGTCAGACCGCCGGGATAGTTGCGGCCGAGCGCATGGGCGGCGCGGTTTTCCGACGACATCAATGCCAAGTGCAACATCTCCTCACGCGTCAGCCGGGTGCCGACGGTCAGGCGCGAGCGGCTTCCCTTTTCCGTATCTACATCGTCTTGACTGATTGTCAAAGCCTCGTCCAGCGGTAAGCCTGCATCGGTAACCACGACCGCGGTCATCAGCTTGGTAATGGAGGCGATCGGCAAGACAGCCTGCGAGTTCTTGCTGAATAGCACTTCGTTGGTGTCCTGATCCATCACAAGGGCGACGCTGGATTTCAGATCCAGTTCGTCGGCGGTCGATCTGAGGCCGGTGAGCTCTCCCATCGACAGTTTTGACGGCGACGCTTTGGTGATTGCGGCTGTACGACGTACGACGCTGCTGCGCTGCGCCGTGGTTGCTGATCTGATGGTGACTCTTGGTGACGCTAATGCCTTCCGGGGCAGAGTCCCTGACGATGAAGCCGTCATGCGAACCTTTTTGAGCGTCGGCCTCGATGTCTTGTCAGCGGCTTGGCCCGTTGCTGCGAACGCGGCGGGGGTTGAGCAAAGCAGCACCGGAACTGAGACGAGCAGTGCGAGAAATAGTCGGGACAGTGTCGTCACATGAGCCTCGAGTTCAACAGTTGAGAGAGTGTAGGGCACATGAAAAAAACTCGCAATATCAAAAACTTACGTGATATTTCTCAAGTGCCACGAAACATCGAGGAATGGTTGGATGCAGTTCAGCCCTGCGCGGCCACCCGCTCTGTCGTGCTGTGCAGTTTGTTGAGTGCGGACAGATACGCTTTCGCCGACGCCACGACGATGTCAGGGTCCGCGCCCACCCCGTTCACAATGCGCCCCCCAAGTTGCAACCGAACGGTTACCTCTCCTTGGGATTCTGTGCTGCCAGAGGTGATGGCATTCACTGAATAGAGCAGCATTTCTGCTCCGGTTCCGAGCTTCGACTCGATTGCCTTCAATGTGGCATCGACGGGACCATTGCCATCACTTTCGGCGTGGAGCTCTGCAATACCGGCGGCAAAGGCAACGCTCGCATGTGGTCGCTCGCCGGTTTCTGAGCGTTGCGACAGCGCAAGCAGTCGGTAGTGCTCTTGCTCGGCGGTGACAGACTCGTCCATCACGAGCGCGGTTATGTCTTCATCGAAGATTTCGCTCTTGCGATCAGCGAGTTCCTTGAACTTGGCGAATGCCGCGTTGATTTCACTTTCCGATTCGAGCTCGATGCCGAGATCGCGCAATCTTTGCTTGAATGCGTTACGCCCTGAAAGCTTGCCGAGGACAATCTTGTTGGCTGCCCAGCCCACATCTTCCGCTCTCATGATTTCGTAGGTGTCGCGGGCCTTCAGCACGCCATCCTGGTGGATGCCGGAAGCATGCGCAAAGGCGTTGGCGCCAACCACGGCCTTGTTCGGCTGCACGACGAAACCGGTGGTTTGTGACACGAGTCGCGATGCGGGAACAATCTGTGCGGTGTCGATGTTCACATCCAGGCCGAAGTGGTCGCGCCGCGTGCGCACGGCCATCACCACTTCCTCGAGGGCACAGTTTCCCGCGCGCTCACCTAGGCCGTTGATCGTGCATTCAACCTGCCGTGCGCCACCGATCTTTACGCCCGCGAGCGAATTGGCCACGGCCATTCCTAGGTCGTTGTGGCAATGCACCGACCAGATCACCTTGTCTGCGTTCGGGATGCGGGTCCGCAGATCGAGGATGAAGTTTCCATAGAGTTCTGGGATTGCATACCCCACGGTATCTGGAATGTTGATTGTCGTGGCGCCTTCGGCAATCACTGCTTCGAGCACGCGGCAAAGGAAGTCTGGATCCGAGCGGTAGCCGTCCTCGGGAGAAAACTCGACGTCACCCGAGAGATTGCGGGCGAAGCGGACTGCGAGCCTGGCCTGCTCGAACACTTGGTCTGGTGTCATTCGCAGCTTCTTCTCCATGTGCAGCGCACTGGTCGCGAGGAACAGATGAATACGTGTCGACCTTCCGCCATTCAGCGCCTCGGCTGCGCGTGAAATGTCTTTGTCGTTGGCGCGCGCAAGCGAACACACCGTGCTGTCCTTGATCGCTTGCGCAATAGCTTTGACCGCTTCGAAATCGCCATTCGACGAAGCGGCAAAACCAGCTTCGATGACGTCGACCTTGAGTCGCTCAAGTTGTCGGGCGATGCGCAGTTTTTCGTCTTTGGTCATCGAGGCGCCAGGCGATTGTTCGCCGTCGCGCAAGGTCGTGTCGAAAATGACGAGTTTGTCGGCCATGGTGTCGCTCCTCAAATTGCGCGTGTAAAGCAAAAACAAAACAAAACGGCCCGCTGCGTCTGCAAGCGGGCCGGTGTGATGAAAACGATATGACGTGAACGATCAGCGAGCCCGTGAGGTCTCCAGAAGTAGCGCCATCAAGAAATTCGTGATCGAAAGCATGTCACGAATGTAGCACGCGTCTGTCATCGGTGGAGGCCTTGCTCTTCAGGCTCGTCCGTTGATGTCGCGATCACGCTGACTGGCCGACCTTTCATGCGCCTCCACACATACACGGCGTAGCCCGAGCCGGCATACAGGCAGAAGATGGCAAACAACACGATCGGCGGATGCAGATTGACCAGTGCAATCACCAAGGCCAACGCAACAATGACGACGAACGGCACCGTCCGTTTCAGGCTGAATTCCTTGAAGCTGTAAAAAGGCAGGTTTGTCACCATCGTCAAGCCAGCCAATACTGTGAACGCCATGGCTGTCCTCGCGAGCCACCCCTGCATATCCGCTTGCTTGTAGCCGGCATCATCCATCACCCAGATGAAGCCCATCACCACAGCTGCCGCTGCTGGACTGGGCAGGCCTTGGAAATAGCGCTTGTCCACGACGGTGAGGTTTGTGTTGAATCGTGCCAGTCTCAGCGCGGCGCACGAACAGTAGATGAACGCAGCGACCCAGCCCAGCTTGCCCATGCCTTTCAGCGCCCATTCATAGACGATCAGAGCTGGAGCAGCACCGAACGAAACCATATCCGACAGACTGTCCATTTGCTCGCCGAACGTGCTCTGGGTATTGGTCATCCGTGCGACGCGACCATCCAGACTGTCAAGGACCATCGCGCAGAACACGCCGATCGCCGATTGCTCAAACCGTCCGTTCATCGCCATCACGATCGCATAGAAGCCACCAAACAGCGCTGCAAGTGTGAACAGATTAGGCAACACGTAGACGCCCTTCCGACGCGGGCGTACCGGACCTTCGTCGAATTCATCTCCGGCGGGCTGTTCAAGCTCACTCATGCCACGAGATGGGACGCGTTCAGCATCCGTCCATGACGATTGACGCCGTTGCCGTTGAATTTGGGGTAAGTCATTCCGAGCAGGATACCGCAGAGGTCAATGAAAAAGCCGCAAGGTTGCCCTCGCGGCTTCGGCGTCAGGACGGTCTCCAGGACCATCTGGAGCGAATTCAGTTCTTCGACTGATCGACCAGTCTGTTCTTCTTGATCCACGGCATCATCGCGCGCAGTTGCTCGCCGACCACCTCAATCGGGTGCTCGGCCATCAGGCGGCGACGCGACAAGAGCGTCGGTGCTCCAGCGCGGTTTTCAATGATGAAGCTCTTGGCGTATTCGCCGGTCTGTATGTCGACCAACGCCTTGCGCATGGCAGCACGGGTTTCGTCGGTGACGATCTTCGGCCCGGTCACGTACTCGCCGTATTCAGCGTTGTTCGAGATCGAGTAGTTCATGTTGGCGATGCCGCCCTCGTAGATCAGATCGACGATCAACTTCAGTTCGTGCAGGCACTCGAAGTACGCCATCTCCGGCGCATAGCCGGCTTCGGTCAGGGTTTCGAACCCCGCCTTGATCAGTTCGACAGCGCCGCCGCAAAGCACTGCTTGTTCGCCGAACAGATCGGTCTCGGTCTCTTCACGGAAGTTGGTTTCGATGATTCCGGCCTTGCCGCCGCCGTTGGCTGCCGCATAGCTCAAAGCCAGGTCACGCGCCTTGCCGCTCTTGTCGGCATGCACCGCGATGAGGTGCGGCACGCCGCCTCCCTGGGTATAGGTCGACCGCACGGTGTGGCCTGGAGCCTTTGGTGCAACCATCCAGACATCGAGGTCTGCACGCGGGATCACCTGCCCGTAATGCACGTTGAAGCCATGGGCAAAGGCCAGGGATGCGCCTTGCTTGATGTAAGGCTCGACGTCGTTCTTGTAGACGGCGCCGATCTGTTCGTCAGGAAGCAGCATCATCACGACGTCCGCCGACCGGACGGCATCAGCAACCTCAGCAACTTTCAGCCCAGCCTTCTCGGCCTTCGACCATGAAGCACCGCCCTTGCGCAGGCCCACCGTCACCTTTACGCCGCTGTCGCTGAGGTTCTGCGCATGAGCGTGGCCTTGCGAGCCGTAGCCGATGATGGTGACGTTCTTGCCCTTGACAAGGCTGAGGTCGGCGTCTTTGTCGTAGTAAACCTTCATGGTGATCTCCTGGATTCAGTTGTTGGGGTTCGGGGAATAAATGCGGGGTCACACGCGCAGGATGCGCTCTCCGCGCCCGATCCCGCTGGTACCGGTGCGCACGGTTTCAAGAATGGCGGCCCGGTCGATCGCCTCGATGAAGGCATCGAGCTTCGACGAGTCTCCGGTCAGTTCCATGGTGTAGCTTTTTTCGGTCACGTCGATGATGCGGCCGCGGAAGATGTCGGCCATGCGCATCATCTCTTCACGCTCCTTGCCGACCGCGCGGACCTTGATCAGCATCAGCTCGCGCTCCGTGTAGGCACCTTCGGTCAGGTCTACGACCTTGATGACTTCAATCAGACGATTCAGGTGCTTTGTGATTTGTTCGATCACTTCGTCGGAGCCGTTGGTGACGATGGTCATGCGCGACAACGACGGGTCTTCGGTCGTTGCAACTGTCAGGCTCTCGATGTTGTAGCCGCGAGCGGAGAACAGGCCCACGACCCGCGAGAGAGCGCCCGCCTCGTTTTCGAGCAGCAAGGCAATGATGTGTTTCATGTGCGGTGTCGGCTTGCCTTCGGATGCAATGCAGCGGTAACTGCTAGCCCCTCGGTCGAACCAGAAGAAGTTGCGAATTCAGTACGATGCAGAAGCGTGGTTCAGTTCATCGGCAGGTTGGCCGGTGCGGTAACGCCGGCGTCGTGTCGATGTTCAGCACCTCACAGGTCTTCGGACCCCAGCAGCATCTCGCTGATGCCCTTGCCGGCCTTGACCATGGGCCAGACGTTCTCTTCCTGATCTGTGCGGATGTCGAGGAACACGGTGCGGTCCTTCAACCTGATCGCCTCGCGCAACGCGCCCTCTACATCGGAGGGCTTCTCGATCTTCAAGCCCACATGGCCATAGGCTTCTGCCAGTTTCACGAAGTCGGGCAGGGCGTCCATGTAGCTGTGCGAATAGCGACCGCCGTAGTCGAGCTGCTGCCATTGCCGGACCATGCCTAGATACCGGTTGTTCAGCGAGATGATCTTCACCGGCGTGTCGTACTGCTTGCAGGTCGACAGCTCCTGGATGCACATCTGGATCGAACCTTCGCCGGTGACGCAGAAGACGTCTGCATCGGGCTTGGCCAGCTTGATACCCATCGCGTAGGGCAGGCCGACTCCCATCGTGCCCAAGCCGCCGGAATTTATCCAGCGGCGCGGCTCATCGAAGCGGTAGTACTGCGCGGCCCACATCTGGTGCTGGCCGACATCGGACGTGATGTAGGCGTCGCTGTCTTTGGTCAGCTCCCAGAGCTTCTCGACCACGTACTGCGGCTTGATCACCACGTCGCTGTTCGTGTACTTCAGGCATTCTCGCTTGCGCCAGTCGGCGATCTGCGACCACCACGCCGACAGCGCCTGCGAGTCCGGCTTGGCCAGCGCTTCTCTGACCTGCGCAATCAGCTCCTGCAGGACTTCCTTGACATCGCCGACGATCGGGATGTCCACCTTGACGCGTTTTGAAATCGATGACGGGTCGATATCGATGTGCACAATCTTGCGCTCGACCGACGCGAAGTGCGCCGGGTTGCCGATCACGCGATCGTCGAAACGGGCTCCGACGGCCAGCAGCACGTCGCAGTTCTGCATCGTCATGTTGGCTTCGTAGGTGCCGTGCATGCCCAGCATGCCGAGGAACTTCGGATCGCTCGACGGGTAGGCGCCCAGTCCCATCAGCGTGTTGGTGCACGGGTAGCCGAGCAGGTTGACGAGCTCGCGCAACTCGGCCGACGCATTTCCGAGGATGACACCACCGCCGCTGTAGATGTACGGGCGTTTGGCGGCCAGCAGCAGGTGAACGGCCTTGCGGATCTGTCCGGCGTGGCCCTTGCGGACCGGACTGTACGAGCGCATTTCCAGCGTGGCCGGGTAAGAGAACGGCGTCGTTCTCAGCGAAACGTCTTTCGGGATGTCGACCACCACCGGGCCCGGCCGGCCAGTGCGCGCAATGTGGAAGGCCTTCTTAAGCGTCAGGGCCAGTTCGCGGACGTCCTTGACCAAGAAGTTGTGCTTGACGATCGGGCGCGTGATGCCGACGGTGTCGCATTCCTGGAACGCGTCGAGTCCGATGGCCGGCGTAGGCACCTGACCCGTGATGATCACCATCGGGATGCTGTCCATGTAGGCTGTCGCGATACCGGTGATCGCATTGGTGACGCCAGGTCCGGACGTGACCAGGGCGACGCCTACTTCACCGGTGGCTCGGGCGTAGCCGTCCGCAGCATGTACCGCCGCCTGTTCGTGACGCACGAGCACGTGCTCGATGGTGGTTTGCTTGTAGAGCGCGTCGTAGATGTAGAGGACCGCTCCGCCGGGGTAACCCCACAGGTACTTGACGTTCTCTGCCTGCAGGCAGCGAACCAGTATTTCGGAGCCGTTCGGGTCGACCACAGGGGAGGTCGGCGAGGTCGGCGCCAGTTGAGGCCGCTTGATGTCGGCGTCAGACATATTCATTTTGAACCTTTGCGATTTTCTCTAACGAAAAACCATCGGTGCACCTCTCCTCGCTCTTGTGGAGCGGGTGTGGCGCCTGTTTGACCGCCCAGTTGGTGCCTCAGGTCGAGTGCGCCGGGAACGGTCTGTCTGTTGTGCAACCCGGGATTATGGCACTTCATCGAAACGGGAGGGTTTGAATCGGCGGCCCAAGCTGGTGCGGTGAGATACTCTGAGGCTTCGTGACTCGCCCCGTGATGAGGCGCATTTGCCTTGGCTTCCGAACAAGAACTGTCCGATTTTCTGAAAAGCGTCGACAAGCGCGCATTCAAGCGCGCGGTCTACGCCGTGCGCGACGAGGACGCCGCGCTTGATATCGTGCAGGAAGCCATGATCAAGCTGGCTGAAAAGTACGCGGATCGCCCGGCCGCCGAACTGCCGCCGTTGTTCCAGCGCATTCTCTCGAATGCAACGATGGATTGGTTTCGGCGTCAAAAGGTGCGCGGAGCGATGTTCCGGAATTTTTCCGACTTCGAGCCGGCCGGAGGGGATGGGGATTTCGACATCCTAGAGACGCTCGAGGCGCTGGTGGGAACGGCTGGAGCCGAGAGCGCGGCTGAGACCGTTTCCCGGGAGCAGATATTGCTCCTGATCGAGTCCGAGATCGAACTGTTGCCTACCCGTCAACGCGAAGCGTTTCTGCTGCGTTACTGGGAAGAGATGGATGTCGCAGAGACAGCGTTAGCCATGGGTTGTTCAGAGGGAAGCGTCAAGACGCATTGTTCCCGTGCCGTGCGTGCGCTGGCCAAGGGGCTCAAGGTCAAAGGAGTAACACCATGAATGTCGTGAAAAACCTCATACCGATTAGAGCCGACGTGCTCGAAACGCGCTTTGGACTGCGACTGGCTGCCCGCTTGAGTGAAGGTGCCAATCATCTTCCGCACGATGTGACGGAGCGGTTGCGTTTCGCCCGTGAAATAGCTCTGGCTCGACGTTTGTCGACGGCGTCGGCGCTCGCGGATGCGACGACGGTTGGTTCTTCTTCCACGACGCTGTCTCTGGGTGGTGGCCCGTCGAGCGGCAAGCCTTGGTGGACCTCATTGACAGCAATTCTCCCGTTGTTGGCACTCGTCGGCGGTTTGTATCTCATCGGGCACTTGCACGCCCGGCAGCAGATTGCGGCCGCTGCTGAAATTGACGCTGCCTTGCTGTCGGACGACTTGCCGCCAGCGGCCTACAGCGATCCGGGCTTCGTCGAGTTTCTCAAGGCCGCGCGGGATTGAGCTGTACGCGCATGTCAAGCGCCGTCGATCCAACGGGCCGCCCGAATCGCCAGCTCGCGATCGGTGTGCTGGTGGCTGCGGCGTTTATGGGCGGGGCATCCGTGGCCGCACCGCCTGCTCTCGTCAACGGCGCAGCTCAGACATCGACTTCGGATGTTGAACGCGGCCCGAAATGGACGAACCTGACTGGATCGCAGCAGTCGGCGCTGAAGCCGCTTGAACGCGATTGGCGCGGCATCGGTGCCGATCACAAGCAGAAATGGCTCGAGATCGCCGGGCAGTTTCCCGCGATGTCCGCTGACGAACGGCAGCGCGTCCAGGCCCGGATGACCGAGTGGGCCGCGATGACGCCTCAGCAACGGGGTGCTGTCCGGCTCCAATTCACGCAAGCTCAGCAGCTTGCTCCCTCGAATCGCCAGGCCCGGTGGGAGGCTTATCAGGCCTTGCCCGAGGAAGAACGGAAGCGGCTCGCCTTGCGCGCAGACCACGCGGCGAGTTCCGGCTCCGCACTTCGACGGTCTCGCTCGGCCGATGCGGGTGTCCGTAGTTCGTCCGACGTGCAGGCCAAGTCCAACGTGGTTGCCTTGCCGGAAACAGGCCGGCCGGTGCGTTCGGTTGCGCCCACGCTGGTGCAGGCACCGAACGGTGCCACAACGACATTGATTTCCAAGCGACCGGCGCCTCCGGTGCATGAGCAGGCAGGTATGCCCAAGATCAGTGCGTCGCCCAATTTCGTGAATCCGTCGACACTGTTGCCTCGACGCGGCCCTCAGGGTGCCGCGGTGATTGCCGGTGGCGCGTCGGCGCCGCTGGCGCGTCCGTGAGCGGGGTATGACGACCCAAGTAGTAGCGAGCCCATCCCCGTTGGCTGCCCGGGCGCCCAGCCTGCGTCGACGCATGGCCTGTTTTGTCTACGAAGGCATGATGCTTTTTGGTATCGGTCTCATCCCCGGCGCCATCGGGGCGCTGTTCGTCGCCATGACCGGGCATGCGCATCCGCTGCAAAGCGATGACGCAGTGCGCGTCATCGCTTTCGTGGTCTATGGCATCTACTTCACGTGGTTCTGGTCCAGGCGGGGGCAGACCCTGCCTATGCAGACATGGCACATCCGCGTTGTGACGACTGAGGGTCAGCCACTGAGCCAAGCCCGAGCCTTGCTCCGATACCTGGTCAGCTGCATCTGGTTCGCGCCTGCTGCTGTGCTCGCATCTTTAAACCACTGGACGCGCTGGGATGCGCTGGCGGCCATCGGCGTCGGCGTGATCGCGTATGCCTTGCTGGCCCTGCTTCAGCCGCAGCGACAGTTCTGGCACGACGCGATCTGTGGTACCCAGCTGATCGATGCACCGCTGCAGCCACGATCCAAGCGCTGACCTGGGCTCACCGAACCGGCATGTCACGCGCATGCACAATCGTGGCCGATGACGACCAACCAATACAAGGGCCGCACCGGTCTTGACCGTGTCATCAAGGCCACTGGCTATTCGATGGCCGGTCTGCGGATGGCGTACTGCGGTGAAAGCGCGTTCCGCCAGGAGGTGTGGCTTGCTGTCTTCATGATTCCGGCAGCGTTCTGGGTCGGCACCAACTGGATTGAGGTGGCGGCGCTGGCTGGCACGGTGATGCTGGTGCTCATTGTCGAATTGCTGAACTCTGGCATCGAGGCCGCTATCGATCGCGTGTCCTTCGAACTGCACGATCTATCCAAGCGGGCCAAGGACCTGGCCAGCGCTGCGGTCTTCATGTCGCTGATGCTGTGTTCCGGCGTCTGGATCGCGGCGTTGTGGCACCGCATTGCGGGCTGATCGCACGTAAAAAAGCCCGCGCTGCGCGGGCTGGAGATTGCGGCGACAGTGGCTTCAGATCGCCGACTCACCCGTTTCGCCGGTACGGATGCGCACCACTTGCTCGATCGACGTGACGAAGATCTTGCCGTCACCGATCTTGCCGGTCTTGGCAGCCTTGACGATGGCCTCGATGCAGCGATCGAGATCGGCGTCCTTGATCATGACTTCGACCTTCACCTTGGGCAGGAAGTCGACGACGTACTCGGCGCCGCGATAAAGCTCGGTGTGCCCCTTCTGGCGCCCGAAGCCCTTGACCTCGGTAACGGTGAGACCCGTGACGCCGACCTCGGCCAGCGCCTCGCGGACTTCTTCGAGCTTGAACGGTTTGAGAATGGCGGTGATCTGCTTCATGAAGCTTTCCTGCTGGCGTTGATCTGGTTCGAGTTTAAGCGCGGAATTTTGATGTGATTGGATAGCGCCAGTCGCGCCCGAAGGCGCGGTGCGTGATGCGGATGCCCACAGGCGCCTGGCGACGCTTGTATTCGTTGATCTTGATCAGCCGCGTGACCCGCTCGACATCGGCGCGATCGAAGCCGGCGGCAACGATGTCGTCGATGCCCTGGTCGTTTTCCATGTAGCGCTCGACGACCTCGTCGAGCACCGCGTACTCGGGCAGACTGTCCTGGTCCTTCTGATCGGGGCGCAGTTCGGCCGAGGGGGGGCGGGTCAGTATGCGGGTCGGGATCACTTCGCCCCGGCCGTCATTGCCCTGAGCGTTCTTCCAGGCGCACAAGCGATACACCAGCGTCTTCGCCACATCCTTGATCACCGCGAAGCCGCCGGCCATGTCGCCGTAGAGCGTGCAGTAGCCGGTGGCCATCTCGCTCTTGTTGCCGGTGGTCAGCACGATCGAGCCGAACTTGTTGGACAGCGCCATCAACAGCGTGCCGCGGATGCGGGCCTGGATGTTCTCCTCGGTGGCATCCTCGGGCAGCCCGGCGAACTGCTGCGCCAGGGCTGCGCGGAAGCTCTCGAACATCGGCGTGATGCCGATCTCGTCGTGGCGCACACCCAGGCGTTCGGCCATGTCGCGGGCGTC
>JBJXEJ010000095.1:0-2813 GCA_046154125.1 Rhizobacter sp.
CCTCCTTGGCGAAGCTCGGCGCTGTGCGCTGGAAGTGCATCAGCGCGTAGTCGAGACTGACGTCGCCGGCGGCGAGCGTGAACTGGTCGGCAGCAATGCACAGGCCTTCGCCGCAGGATTGCGGCTGGGCGCCATCACGCACCAACACGAATGAAGGTGTCCGCGCGATCGAAAAGCGGTCGAAGGCCTGCGGGTCGATCTGGACCGACACCTGACGAGTACCGATCAGTCGCTGCATGCGCTCGACGGTGTCGCGCAGCGAGCCGTTGACGAGGCCGTGCAGCAGCAGCGTTGCGCGCGCGCGTGCGGCCTGATCGACCAGGCGCGCGAGCGTGGCCTCGGGCATGGCGAAGCTGATGAAGATCAGCAGACCTGGGCCGGTGCTCGCACCGAGCGCCGGCCGGTCGGCCTGTGCATCGAAACCTTTGGCGAGGGCTTCCAGGTCGATGGGTGTCGGCGTCACAGGCTGCGGCAGCGCATCCAGCCGGGGCGTTGACGGCACCGGCACGCGCGCTAAATCGGCGTCCGACGGTGTTCGATGCTTCTGCCGCGCCCGATCGATGTCCTGGTCGGTCACCACGGGCTGGGTGCGACGGGCGCGCTCGATGTCCGTCTCAGTCACGGCCGGCGCACCTTGAGCGAGCGCGCTTGTGCTGCAGGCCAGCAGGGCGACTGCAACCAGGTCGGCACCGGCGCATCGTGCTGCTCGCTCAGTAGCCCACACAGCAGTTCCTCTTCCGAAACAGCATGAAGGCGAAGTCTTCGCCGCGCACCGGGTACTCCTTGCCCGCGCCCCACACGATGGTGCTGCGGCCGAAGGGCTGGCAACAGCGACCGCCGTCCTTCCCGGTGTTGGCGACTGGGTAGGTGAGCTGGGTCTTGTAGGCGGTCTTGTCCATCACCGGCAGGTAATACGGCCCGCACAGCCCGGCCTTGCCGTGCCAGCCCCAGGCCAGCAGCTCGCGGTGCATCTTGGCCGTCATGCGCTGGGCGAGCAGCGCCGCAGTGCGCACGCCACCGAGGTGATAGGGCACGTGACCGTCGAAGGGGTACATGCCGCCCTGGCAACCCGCGCACCAGAACATCTCGGCGATACCAAAGCCCGCCGTGGCGGCAACGCAGTCCGCCGCACAGGCTGCCACCGCCACCGGGTTGGCAAACAACACCGCCTCCGGATTCAGGATCAGCGTCAGCTCGTCGTCGTTCCAGAGCGGATCGACTTCGGTCATGTAGGCCAGGTCGAACGAACCTCGCTCCAGGCAGGGGAAGTCCGTGACGACGTCCAGCCAGTACAGCACCGCGTTCACATAGAAGTGCGCCTGGTAGAAGCTACCGCCGTCGCCGTCTCCTTCGGATCGCGTGAAACGCGCCGCCGCTGGCGCGTCGACGCCGGGATCGAGGTCGATGCCACCCAGCGAGACCAGGCAGAAGGGCTTGCGCACGACCTCGACGTGGCGAGCCGGCTCCCAGAAGCCGATCGACAGGCCGATGCTCGGGTTGACGCCACAGCTGCAAACAGCGCTCGGTGGGTTGGGGATGTCTTCCTGCCCATCGACATTTGCGACCGCCGCGCTGCCGATGCTCATCGGCAAGATGCAGCTCCAGCAGAGGTCGGTGATCGGATTCGGGAACTTGCCGGTGCAGGTGAGGGTGTCGGCCGCATGGGCGAGCGTCGACACCAGCATGTTCAGCGCCGCGAACAGGACCATGAATACGAGGCGATTGGTCTTCATGGAAGGACCACCTCGTCGATGCGCAGGCGTGCGCCGTCCTGAGAGACGAGGGCCGGCACCTGCGTTATGCCGAGGCGCTTGGTCAGCATGCCTTGCTGGTCGTAGTAGACCGGCGTGTGCCAGGCCTTCATCAGGTCGAGGTAGGAGCCGCCGGTCAGGATCGGTTTGAGCTTGCCGTCGTACTGCGCGATCAACTCGCGAGCACGCGCCACCTGGCGCCGATCGCGGGCATCGAAGAACAGCAGACGCTTGGACAGAGAGACGACCTCAAGCGGGTTCTTGCGCGTGCCAGACGCGAACAACAAGCGACCCTGCGCATCGACGATGTTGCGGTCGAGCTTGAAACTCGGATCGAAGTAGTAAGTCCGGGCGGTCTCGGTGGCACGCAGGCCGGCGATCGGCGGCGGTCGGGTCACCGCCTCGACACCGCGGGCCTGCGCCGACTCGATCAGACGCTGCAATTCGCCGCTGCGCTCCTTGTCCCGCAAGCGCTGCTCGATGAAACGCAGCAAGTGCGGTTCACTGATGCCATAGGTGGGACCGAGTGTCCCGAGATTCGTGGCCCGTACGCCCGTGATGCCCGACAACAGCAGAACGGAGGCAAGGGCGCCAGCGAACACCTGTCTCACCGACCAGCCCCTTGATCGCACATGACGCGCTGACCGAGCTGTGCAAGCCCGGTTGCGTCGCGCAGATGGCTCGCTCGGATCATGCCCATCAGCACTGGATCGCCGTCACCTCCGGATATCGCGCGTCGCAATTCGGACGTTTTCATCGGGCGCCTGCAGCGCAGTTGGAAAGCTTGCAGATAGGCCTGGGCGCCGTCCTGTGCAGCGGGCGAGATCTGTGCCAGCAGGCCGAGGTAGTCCGTAAGTGGCATGTCGTCGCCGACAGGCCCCGACGATGGTGGCGGCGCAGGCTGGGCACTGGACGTCAGGGTTGCTTGGGCAAAAATCGCCGCGACGATGGCGAGGAACGTGAGTTGTCGTCTCATCACGCGCCCTCAGAACAACGGCACCACCGTGCCCAGCACCTGCTCGGCACGCACCAGGCCGCTGGCCCGGTAGCGCGAATCGAACG
>JBJXEJ010000096.1:0-18384 GCA_046154125.1 Rhizobacter sp.
CTCGCCACGGGCCTGATTCGACGTCCGATCACGACATTGCTACCGTCACCGCACAAGGAGACACACCATGCTGGACGACACCCTCAAGTCCCAGTTGAGCAGCTACCTCGAGCGGGTCAAGATTCCATTCGAGATGGTGGCTTCGCTCGATGACAGCGAAGCCTCGCAGGAGATGCACGGCCTGTTGCAGGACATCGTCGGCCTGTGCGACAAGATCACGCTGAAGACCGACGGCACCGATGCCCGCAAGCCGTCGTTCACGCTCGCACGCATCGGCGATACGCCGCGCATCCGCTTCGCCGCGATCCCGCTGGGACATGAATTCACCTCGCTGGTGCTGGCCCTGCTGCAGGTCGGCGGCCACCCGCCAAAGGTCGAGTCCGAACTGATCGAGCAGATCAGGAATCTCGACGGAGACTTCAGCTTCGAGACCTATGTCTCGTTGAGCTGCCACAACTGCCCTGACGTGGTCCAGGCGCTCAACCTGATGGCCGTGCTCAATCCGCGGATCCAGCACGTCACGATCGATGGCGGGCTGTACCAGAAGGAAGTCGAGGAGCGGCAGGTGCTGGCGGTACCGATGGTCTTCCTCAATGGCGAACTGTTCGGCCAGGGCCGCATGGAAGCCGAAGGCATCGTCGCCAAACTCGACACCGGCGCAGCTGCGCGCGATGCGGTCAAGATGAGCGCGAAGGCGCCGTATGACGTGCTGATCGTCGGCGGAGGTCCAGCTGGGGCAGCTGCGGCGGTGTACGCGGCCCGCAAGGGCATCCGCACCGGCGTGATGGCCGAGCGCTTCGGCGGACAGACGCTCGACACCCTGGGCATCGAGAACTTCATCTCGGTGCTGGAGACAGACGGCCCCAAGTTCGCCATGGCGCTCGAGCAGCATGCCAGGCAGTACGGCGTCGACATCATGAACCTTCAGCGCGCCGAGAAGCTGGTGCCAGCCACACTGCCCAACGGCCTGATCGAAGTGAAGCTCGCCAACGGCGGCTCACTGAAGAGCAAGACCGTGATCCTGTCGACCGGTGCCCGGTGGCGCGAGGTCAACGTGCCGGGCGAACAGCAATACCGCAACCACGGCGTGGCTTACTGCCCGCACTGCGACGGCCCGCTGTTCAAGGGCAAGAAGGTCGCGGTGATCGGTGGCGGCAACTCCGGCGTCGAGGCCGCGATTGACCTGGCCGGCATCGTCGGCCATGTGACGCTGATCGAATTCGGCGAGCAGTTGCGTGCCGATGCGGTGCTGGTCAACAAGCTGAAGAGCCTGGGCAACGTCACCATCCACACGCAGGCGCAGACCACCGAGATCACCGGCGACGGCGCCAAGGTCAATGGCCTGAACTACACCGACCGCCCGAGCGGCACGCCGCACCACATAGACCTCGAGGGGGTGTTCGTACAGATCGGCCTGGTGCCGAACTCCGAGTGGTTGAAAGGCACGCTCGAACTGTCACGCCACGGCGAGATCGTGGTGGATGCGCGCGGCCAGACCTCGGTACCGGGCGTGTTTGCTGCCGGCGACGTGACGACCACGCCGTTCAAGCAGATCATCATCGCCACCGGCGAAGGAGCGAAGGCAGCCTTGAGCGCATTCGATCACCTGATCCGGTCGTCGGCACCCGCAGCCGCGCCGGCGTCGCAGGCAGCGACGGTCTGACATCGACCGCAGGGTCGGCGAGCGGTGCATCCGCTCGCCAGGCCCTCTCACGGATTGCGGACTGGCAAGCGAACGCAGCACGGGGTCACTTGCGAACGCGACAGATCGCCGTGACGACCGGTGTGACGCGCTGACCGCTCGAATTCACGATGTAGCCGCGGGCCCTGCCGTCGACGATGAACGTCGGAGCGATGCGGGTGGCACCGGCGGCCACGTCGGCCGGGTTGCTGTCGAAATCGAACTCGGCTTCATCGCCATCGGCCGTCTCGAAATTGCTCGTGGCCGTAGACGTCCCCGACTGCAGGATCGCGCGATAGGAACCGGCTGCGAGGTTGTTGCCATCGACCGACGCCTTGGAACGGTTGCCGCGCTTTTCGCAGGTCACGCTGACATCGGCAGCCTGGGCGGCAAAGCTGACGAGCGTCAATGCGGCGATCGAGATGAGGGAGGTGGACAAACGCTGGAACATGGTGATCTCCTGAATTCAAGGTGGGTTGCAAGGTCGTCGACCTGTGTGATTCCTCGCGGTCGACACCCTTGATCCGCAGCGTCCGTGCCAAACGCTCCAAGAATTGGCGAATTGCCTCAAGTCCCTTTCAACATTGAATAATTCCCATTTGTAAGCCTCCGTAACGCAGGCATTCTGCGCGAAATCCCCCACCCACCTGGGCGAGTTCACCCGGGCGGGACCTCAGGTGGAATCGACGCGACGCAGGGCGTTGATCGTTCCGTCGGGGTGGCGAGCAAGCACCGGCCGCAGTGCGGCTCCGGTATGACTGGCCAGCACCGCCACCAGATCCTCCGGCGTCCCGGCAACGACCACGCGGCCACCCTGCGTGCCACCTTCCGGCCCCAGGTCGATGACCCAGTCGGCTTCGGCGATCACATCCAGGTCGTGCTCGATGACCACCACGCTGTGGCCACCGTCGACCAGCCGGTGCAGCACGCGGATCAGTTTTTCGACGTCGGCCATGTGAAGGCCCACCGTCGGCTCGTCGAGCACGTACAAGGTGTGCGGCGCCTTGTTGCCGCGCCGTGATACGTCGTCGCGCACCTTGGTCAGCTCGGTGACGAGCTTCAGGCGCTGCGCTTCTCCACCGCTCAATGTCGGTGATGGCTGGCCCAGCGTCAGGTAACCGAGGCCCACGTCCTTCATCAAGCGCAGCGGGTGGCTGATCGCCGGCATGCTGGCGAAGAAGTCGACCGCCTCGTCGATCTCCATGCCGAGCACATCGCCGATGTTCCTGCCGCGCCAGGTGACCGCCAGTGTCTCGGGGTTGAAGCGCTGGCCGTGGCACTGGTCGCACGGCACCTTCACATCGGGCAGGAAGCTCATCTCGATCGTGCGCATTCCCTGGCCTTCACAAGCCGGGCAGCGGCCTTCGCCGGTGTTGAAGCTGAAGCGGTTCGGAGCGTAGCCACGCGCACGTGATTCCAGCGTGTCGGCGAACAGCTTGCGGATCGTGTCCCAGAAGCCGATGTAGGTGGCCGGGCAGCTGCGCGGGGTCTTGCCGATTGGCGTCTGGTCGACCTCGAGCACGCGGTCGATGAAGCCCCAGCCTTCGACGCTGTCGCAGCCCTGCCACTTCGGCGAGCCGCCCTTCCCGTTGATGAACTGCAGGTTGGCCAGCAGCACATCACGCGCCAGTGTCGATTTGCCCGAGCCGCTGACGCCGGTGATCGCGACCAGCCGCTTCAGCGGCAAGTCGATCGTCACCTGCTGCAGGTTGTGCAGCGTGGCACCCTGGATTGTCAGGCGCCGGTTGGACTCGGACTCGCGCGCACAGGCCGCGTCGACCACAGGCACTTCTCGCCGTGGCTGCAGCGGATGGATCAGCGGGTGAGCCAGCAACCGGCCGGTCTGTGAGTCCGGCGCATTCGCCAGATCGGCGACCGTCCCCTGCGCCACCAACCGTCCACCCCGGCTGCCCGCGCCCGGCCCGATGTCGATCAGGTGGTCGGCGCGGCGGATCGTGTCCTCGTCGTGCTCGACGACGACCAGCGTGTTGCCCTTGTCGCTGAGCGTCTTCAGCGCCTTCAGCAGGATCTGGTTGTCGCGCGGGTGCAGGCCGATCGTCGGCTCGTCGAGCACGTAGCAGACGCCCTGCAGGTTGCTGCCGAGCTGCGCCGCGAGGCGGATGCGCTGCGCCTCGCCACCGCTGAGCGTCGGTGCGGCACGGTCGAGCGTCAGGTAACCGAGGCCGACTTCCTCGAGGAACTCCAGACGGCCGCGGATCTCGGTGACCACGTCGCGCGCGATCTCGGCGTCACGGCCGGTGAGCTTCAGCGACTCGACCCATTCGCGTGCGCCGGCCACCGACCACTGCGCGATCCACGCGATCGAGAGCCCTTCGAACGTGACCTTGCGCGACACCGGGTTCAAGCGCGTGCCAGCGCAATCGGGGCACGGCTCGTCGACCAGCCCCTCCGCTTCGCTTTCCTCGGACGGGAAGCTCTGCTCGCGCCCCTTGTTGTCGTCATCGCGGACCGAGTCGTCATAGACCTTGCGCTGCTCGCGCGTCAGCGCCAGCCCGGTGCCGACGCAGGTCGTGCACCAGCCGTGCTTGCTGTTGTAGCTGAACATGCGCGGGTCGAGCTCGGGGTAGCTGGTGCCACAGGTGGGGCAGGCGCGCTTGGTCGAGAACACCTTGACCCGGCCGATGCCCTGCGTCGACGAACCGGTGCGCATCGCCTCGGTCAGGCCGTTCAGCGGCGTCAGCAGGTGCATCACGCCCTTGCCGAGTTCTAGCGCCTTTGCCAGCGCAGCACGCAGCTCGCCTTCGCGGTCGGCGCTGACGATGATGTCGGCGACCGGCAGCTCGAGCGTGTGTTCCTTGAAGCGGTCGAGGCGCGGCCAGGGTTCGACCGGCACGAACTCGCCATCGACGCGCAGATGTGTGTGGCCACGGGCCTTCGCCCATTTCGCCAGGTCGGTGTAGACGCCCTTGCGCGCCACCACCAAGGGTGCGAGCAGGCCGACATGCTCGCCGCGGTGGTCGCGCAGCAACTGCGCCGCGATGCTCTCGGCCGACTGCGGCCGCACCTCAGCACCATCCTTCACGCAATGCTGCAGCCCGAGCTTGACGTACAGCAGCCGCAGGAAATGCCACACCTCGGTGGTCGTCGCGACCGTGCTCTTGCGGCCGCCCCGGCTCAGCCGCTGCTCGATCGCGACCGTCGGCGGGATGCCGTAGACCGCATCGACCTCGGGCCGGCCTGCCGGCTGCACGATGCTGCGCGCGTAGGCATTCAGACTTTCGAGGTAGCGGCGCTGGCCCTCGTTGAAAAGGATGTCGAAGGCCAGCGTGCTCTTGCCCGAGCCCGACACGCCGGTGACCACGGTGAACTTGCCGCGCGGAATGCTCACATCGAGCGACTTCAGGTTGTGCTCGCGCGCATTGACGATGCGGATGGACTCGTCGACAACAGCCCGCTCGGTGCGCGCAGTCCTCAGCCGCAGTTG
The DNA here is from genome assembly GCA_046154125.1 of Rhizobacter sp. Lineage (GTDB taxonomy): Bacteria > Pseudomonadota > Gammaproteobacteria > Burkholderiales > Burkholderiaceae_C > PBB1. Next base: position 5,127 of record JBJXEJ010000096.1, read on the forward strand.
CAACGGCACGCCTTCCTCGACCGCCAGTGCGCCCAGCCCCATCGCGCGGTCGTAATCGACCAGTGCCTTTCCGGTGTGCGACGTCGGGTGCCGCTTCACATCGGCCGGCGTGCCGGTGCAGACCACCTCCCCGCCGGCCTCGCCGCCTTCAGGGCCGAGGTCGATCAGCCAGTCGGACGCGTTGATCACGTCAAGGTTGTGCTCGATGACGATGATCGAATGCCCGGCGTCGAGCAGCTTGCGGAACGCCCGCATCAGCTTCGCGATGTCGTCGAAATGCAGGCCGGTGGTCGGCTCGTCGAACATGAACAGCGTGCCCTTCTTCGCGACCGCCTGCCGGCTGGCCGTTGCGCTGTTCGCCGACTCGGCGAGGAACCCTGCGAGCTTCAGCCGCTGCGCCTCACCACCTGAAAGCGTCGGCACCGGCTGGCCGAGCTTCACGTATTCGAGGCCGACATCGACGATCGGCTGCAGCACACGAAGGACCTCGCGGTCGCTGGCGAACAGCTGCACCGCTTCGCTGACTGTCAGGTCGAGCACGTCGGCCACCGACAGGTCGCGAACCACTTCACCTGGAAGCCGCCTGTCGATCTTGACTTCGAGCAGCTCACGACGGAAGCGCCGTCCGTCGCAATCGGGGCAGCGCAGGTAGACGTCACTGAGGAACTGCATCTCGACGTGCTCGAAACCCGAGCCGCCGCACGTCGGGCAGCGCCCGTCGCCAGCGTTGAAGCTGAACATGCCGGGGCCGTAACCGCGCTGCTGCGCCAGCGGTGCGGCCGCGAACAGCTTGCGGATCTCGTCGAACGCGCCGACATAGCTCGCCGGGTTGGAACGCGCGGTCTTGCCGATCGGCGACTGATCGACGAACACCGCATCGCTGAGCCAGTCGGCGCCCAGCACGCGGTCGTGCGCGCCAGGCGCGTCGCTGGCCTTGCCGAAGTGGCGCGCCAGTGCCGGGTACAGGACGTCCTGGATCAAGGTCGACTTGCCCGAGCCCGACACGCCGGTGACGGTGACCAGGTGCTGCAGCGGGAACTCGACGCTCACGTCGCGCAGGTTGTGGTCGCGAGCGCCTTCGACGATCAGCTTCGGCGTCGCCGGCGTCACCAGACGCGTGAAGCCGCTTCCGATGTGCTTGCGCCCGGCGAGGTAGGCACCGGTCAGCGTGTCGGCATCGCGGATCGTCTCGGGCGTGCCGTCGAAGACGATCTGCCCGCCGCGCTCGCCAGGGCCGGGGCCCATGTCGATCAAACGGTCGGCGGCCAGCATCACCGCCGGGTCGTGTTCGACGACGACCAGCGTGTTGCCCGCATCGCGCAGCCGGTGCATCGCCTCGATGATGCGGTTCATGTCGCGCGGGTGCAGGCCGATGCTGGGCTCGTCGAGCACGAACATCGTGTTGACCAGCGAAGTGCCGAGCGCCGTCGTCAGGTTGATGCGCTGCACCTCGCCGCCGCTGAGGGTGCGGCTCTGGCGGTCCAATGTCAGGTAACCGAGACCGACATCGCAGAGGTACTTCAGCCGCGTGCGGATCTCGTCTACCAGCAGCTTCAACGCATCGTCGAGCATCGTGCTGGGCAGGCTCAGGCCGTCGAAGAAGCGCCGGATGCGTTCGATCGGCAGCAGCATCAGGTCGTGCACGGTCAGGCCGGGCAACGCTTCGAGCTGCTCGCGCGACCAGGCCGCACCGTGGGGCAGCGAGCGCAGCGCCGGCGCCATCACCGCATCGGCATCGGCCTTCGAGCCCAGCCGCCACAGCAGCGATTCGGTCTTCAGCCGCGCGCCTCCGCAGGTGCCGCAGGGCGTGTAGCTGCGGTATTTCGACAAGAGCACGCGGATGTGCATCTTGTAGGCCTTGCTTTCCAGGTACTCGAAGAAGCGCTTGACGCCGTACCACTGCTTGTTCCAGTTGCCCTTCCACTGCGGCGAGCCGCCGATGATGAAATCGCGCTGAGCTTCGCCCAGCTGCGACCATGGCGTGTCGCGCGGAATACCGGCCTCGCCAGCGTACTTCAGCATGTCCTCGTGCGCGTCTTTCCAGGCCGGGGTCTGCAGCGTCTTGATCGCACCCGAACGCAGCGTCTTGCGGTGGTCGGGGATCACCAGGTCGTAGTCGACGCCGATCACGCGGCCGAAACCGCGGCAGGTCTCGCAGGCGCCCATCGCCGAGTTGAAGCTGAACAGCGCCGGCTGCGGGTCGCTGTAGCGCAGGTCGCTGTCGGGGCAGTGCAGACCCGTGGAGAAACGCCAGATCGCGGGTTCGGACTCGTCTGCGAGCACATGAGCGTTGATCCGCCCCCCGCCGCGCTTCAACGCCATCTCGATCGCCTCGACCGCACGCACCTTCTCCGTGCCGTGGATGCGGAAGCGATCGGCGACCACGTCGAGCAGCTTGCGCGGCCCGGTCGGCGTCGCCACCTCGCGCTGCGCCTGCACGCGGGTGAAGCCGCTGGCCGACAGCCACTGCTCGATTTCTTCCGGCGTCGACACCGCTGGCAGCTCGACGGGAAACGTCAGCACCACCCGCGGATCGCCCTCGGCGGTGCGCGCCATCAGCTCGGCGTAGATCGTCTCCGGCGTGTCGTGCCGCACGCGCCGCGCGGTCTGGCGATCGAACAGGTCGGCGGCGCGGGCGTACAGCAGCTTCAGGTGGTCGTTCAGTTCGGTCATCGTGCCGACCGTGCTGCGGCTGGTGCGCACCGGATTGGTCTGGTCGATCGCGATCGCCGGCGGCACACCATCGACGCGGTCGACCGCCGGACGGTCCATGCGGTCGAGGAACTGCCGCGCGTAGGCGCTGAAGGTCTCGACGTAGCGCCGCTGGCCCTCGGCGTACAGGGTGTCGAACACCAGGCTGGACTTGCCCGAGCCGCTGGGTCCGGTGACCACCGTCATCTCGCCGGTGCGGATGTCGAGGTCGAGGTTCTTGAGGTTGTGCTGGCGAGCGCCGCGAATCCGGATCAGACCCGACGAAGGGCGGTGGACACCTGAGGACATGCGGTATTTCCTGACTGCGACTGCAGTGAAGCGGAAGATTCTAGAAGTCGGATGAACTCCAGGTGCTTCGTGGGGATCGACATCAATGGAGGTGGTTGTTACCTTGCTGTTTCACATCTCGGGCGAACCAGGCCTCGCCCGATGGCACAACCTCCATATCAGGGTCCACCCTGAGCCCCGATCATTTGCGAGGCATCCCCGCATGACAGATTTCCCGGCCACTTCGTCCGTTTTTGCGCACCCCCACGCCACCCCGGTAGCCCGGCGAGAGCGTGGCTGTGCCGACGAGGCGGACCGCGCATTGCGACAGCTGATGGCGACCGACGGCGTGCACTGGGAGCAGCAGCTCGTCACCGGGCGCTGGTGGTGTTCACCCACCTTGCATCGTCTGCTCGGACTCGAGGACGGCCAGACGCCGTCTGCATTCCCGTTCGATCGCTGTGTCACCGAAGACCGCGAACGCATCGACGACGCCTGCACCGAGGCGATCCGGCAACGCAGTGGATTCACCATCGACCTGCGGCTGCTGGACAGCGATGGCCATTTCCGCTGGTGGCGGTGCACGGCGCGCGTGCTGCCGGGCACCAGCGGCACGCCCGAATACCTCGCGGGCCTGCTGCGCGAGGTTCACGCGGAAAAGGAGACGCTGCTGCGCCTCGAGGCCGTGGCGGCTCGCTTCAACCGCGCGATGGAAGCGTCGTCGGGAGCGCATTTCGAGCGCACCGCGGGACTCGATGACTTCTTCGTCAGTGACCGCATCTGCACCTTGCTCGGGTACCCGATCGGCACGCCGGCACCTGCGCGCGAGGTCTATTTCAGCTGGGTGCATCCGGACGACCGGGCCGCACTGCACGCGCAGATCGTCACTGCGGGCGCCGGGCCGGGCTTGTGGGAGTCGGCTTACCGGCTGCGCCACCGGGATGGCAGTTTCCGCTGGTTCCGGGCGCGTGGGCGCTCCGAATTCGATCCGCACGGCCGATTGCGCATGACCGGCATGATCAGTGACACGCACGAACAGACGCTGGTTCGTCGTGATATCGAGCAGCAACGGCAGCATCTGGAAGCGATGGTCGAGGAGCGCACCGCGCGGCTCGAATCGGCGCTGGCTGAAGCGCAGCGCCAGCGCGAACAGGCCGAGCGGGCCAACGAATCGAAATCGACCTTCCTCGCCCACATGAGCCACGAGATCCGCACCCCGCTGAACGGCGTGCTGGGACTCAACGAACTGGCGCTGCTCGAGGCCACCAGCACGCAGCAGAAGCGCTACCTGAAGCTGGCGCTGCAATCCGGCCGCAACCTGCTCGGCATCATCAACGACGTGCTCGACTTCTCGCGGCTGTCAGCTGGCGCCCTGACTCCGACCGAAGAGCCGTTCGACCTCTGCGACGCGATGGCCGAAAGCCTGCGCTCGATCATGCCGGCCGTGCGGGCCCAGGGGCTGGGGTTGATCTACGACCATGTCGGAACCGTCAGTCGCGTGGTCGGCGATTGCCAGCGCGTGCGGCAGATCGTCACCAACCTGCTGTCGAACGCGGTGAAGTACACAGAGCAGGGCCATCTCGAACTCATCACCCACGTACAGGAAACAGCGGCCAATCGATGCGTCGCGCGCATCGTCGTCCGCGATACCGGTGGCGGCATGAGCGCAGAGATCGCAGCACGCGTGTTCCAGCCTTTCGTCCAGGGCGACGACAGTCTGGCCCGCCGCCACGGTGGTACCGGGCTGGGGCTGTCGATCGCACTGGGTCTGGCGAAATCGATAGGTGGATCCCTGACGCTCGACACCGCGCCCGCTCGCGGATCGAGCTTCACGCTCGAAGTGCCATTCGGGGTGCAGCCAGGCGATCAACCTGCAGCCGGACTGCCGCCGCCGGGTTCGGCCTGGCTCGTGCACACCCGCGCTCGGCCAGCGCAATCGATGCAGCAGCGGCTCCAGCGCCTGGGATGGAGTTGCGACGTGGTCGGTGGCATGGCGGAGCTGATGGTGCGCGCCGGTACAACCAGCGCAGCGCCAGACCTGGTTCTGCTCAACGAGTCAGCCCTCGAGCCGGACACCGACCTCGAACAGCTGCGCAGCCTGCTGCCGCACACCAACATCGTGTTGCTCGCGCGGCCGGACTGGAATGAACCATCACTCGAATCGGCAGCGCGCATGGCGCAGATGCCACTGGTCTTCATGCCGGTGACGCCGGCTGCGCTGCTCGATTTGCTGTGCATGCACGGCCCCCAGTCGGACCGCATCGTGTCGGGCTTCAGCACACTGGCCGGTCTGCCAACGCCTGTCGAAAGCACCTCCGATTCGGACGTGCTGGTGGTCGAGGACAACATGGTCAATCAGGTCATCGTCTGCGAGATGATCGACGCGCTGGGCCTGCGCACCCGCCTCGCCGAGGACGGCGGCACCGCGGTCGAAGCGTGCCGCGAGCGGGCACCGGCGCTGGTGCTGATGGACTTGCAGTTGCCCGGGGTAGACGGTCTGGAAGCCACGCGCCAACTCAGGCTCATGCAGCAGTGCGGCACGATGCCGACGTTTCCCATCATCGCGTTGACGGCCCACGCGACACCGCAGGATCGCGACAGTTGTCTGGCCGCCGGCATGGTGGGGTACCTGACCAAGCCGGTGGCGATGGCGGATCTGCGCAATGAGCTTTCGCGCTGGCTGCGCTGTTGACGGAGCGTCGGTTTCTCTCTGATTGCCCTCCTGAGACCGCGCCGGGTTTCGGCCCGGCAGCCGAGTAACTTTCTTTTGTTGCCCCATAAAAAGGTGACTCGCCCGCCGGGGCGAAATCCCGGCGCGGTCTGCTGAAATCAGGGCAACCCGCTGCGCGAAAATCAAAGCGATTGCATACGCAGACCTTCAGCGGCCCCATGAACGAAAACCTTTATTGCGCACTGCGCGACGCCTTCCCCAAAGACATCGACACAACCGCCATCGAAACCGCCGACGGCCCGCGCCTGTTCTACACATGGCGAGACCTCGACCGCGGCAGCGCGATGATCGCCAACCTGCTGCAGTCGCTCGACCTGCCGTCCGATTCGCGCGTGCTGGTGCAGACCGAGAAATCGGTCGAGGCGCTGGTCCTCTATCTGGCCGTGCTGCGCGCCGGACTGGTCTATGTTCCGCTCAACAGCGCCTACCAGGCCAGCGAACTGACGTACTTCATCGCCAACGCCGAGCCGGCGGTGGTCGTCTGCGCATCGCGCGATTTCGGGTGGCTCTCGAAGATCGCGTTTCGCGCCGGTACCCGGCATGTGTACACGCTGGACGACGATCGCAGTGGCAGCCTGCTGCAGCGAGCCGCGCATCACGCCGACCAGCAAGTGCCGGTGCCGCGAGCGTCCGCGGATGTCGCCACCATCATCTATACCAGTGGCACCACCGGCCGCAGCAAGGGCGCGATGCTCAGCCACGGCAACCTGCTCAGCAATGCGCAGGTGCTGAAGTCGTTGTGGGGCTGGCGAACGGACGCTGAAGGCGGCGATTTGCTGATCCACGCGTTGCCGCTCTTCCATGTGCACGGGCTGTTCGTCGCGTCGCATGGTGCACTGCTCAACGGCAGCAAGATGCTGTGGTTCTCGAGGTTCGACGCGCGGGCCGTGACGGCGCGCCTGCCCGAAGCCTCTGTATTCATGGGGGTGCCGACGCTGTACGTGAGGCTGCTGGCGGAGCCGTCGTTCGGCCCCGACTCCTGCCGGAACATGCGGCTCTTCATCAGCGGATCGGCACCGCTGCTGGCGGAGACCTTCCGACAGTTCAGCGAACGCACCGGCCACATCATCCTCGAGCGCTACGGCATGAGCGAAACGGTGATGCTGACCTCCAATCCCTGCGTGGCGCCTCCCGGCGCGTCACAGGCCGAACGCATCGCAGGCACCGTGGGTTTTGCGTTGCCAGGCGTCGATCTGCGCATCTCCGGTGAGGACGGCTCGCGCTGCGCGCCCGGCGAAATAGGCGCCGTCGAAGTGCGCGGCCCGAGCATCTTCCAGGGTTACTGGCGCATGCCGGAGAAGACCGCTGAAGAGTTCAGCGCTGACGGCTGGTTCAAGACTGGCGATGTCGGCCACCTCGATTCACATGGCCGGCTGACGCTGATCGGTCGCAGCAAGGACCTGATCATCAGCGGTGGCTACAACGTCTATCCGGCCGAGGTCGAGGGGTACCTCAATGAATTGCCAGGCGTCGACGAAAGCGCCGTCATCGGCGTGCCGCATCCCGACTTCGGCGAGGCGGTGGTTGCGGTGGTGGTGCCGCGAACCGGCGCGACGGTGGATCCGCAGGCCTGCATCGCTGCCCTGAAGCAGCGGATCGCGGGGTTCAAGGTGCCAAAGCAAGTGACGGTGGCGGATCAGCTGCCTCGCAATGCGATGGGCAAGGTGCAGAAGGCCCTGCTGCGCGAGCAGCATCGGGCCGCATTTGCTGAATGAAGCACCGGCGCACGCGGCGTTCGCGACAAAAAAGCCGGCGGGTCGCGAGACCCACCGGCTTTTTGCTTCTTGGTTGAGTCGTCGTTCAGACGACCGGATTCACTGGCTTGCAGCCGGTGCCGGCATGGCCGGTACCGAGGCAGCTGCCGGCGCCTCGTGGGAGGCATCGACACCATGCTTCTCACCGCCCATGTCGATGTCGCCACCTTTCATGAGAATGAAGATCGCCAGCGCCGCGAAGAGCGCGAATCCAAGAGCCAGTTTCCACATGGTCGGATCCTCTCGCATCAGTCGTTGGCGTAGATGTTCACGTCCTTGGTCTCCTTGATGAACAGCATGCCGATGACGAAGGTCACGCCGGCGATGATGATCGGGTACCACAGGCCGTTGTACATGTTGCCGGTCTGCGCCACGATGGCGAAGGCCGTGGTTGGCAGCAGCCCACCGAACCAGCCGTTGCCGATGTGATACGGCAGGCTCATCGAGGTGTAGCGGATGCGGGTCGGGAACATTTCCACCAGCATCGCCGCGATCGGGCCATAGACCATGGTCACCAGCAGCACCAGGAAGGTCAGGATCGCTACGACCTTCACCTTGTCGACCTTGGCCGGATCGGCCTTGGCAGGGTAGCCCGCCGCCTTGAGCGCACCCGTCAGCTTGCCGGCGAGAACCGCGTCAGGTGCCTTCTTCTCATCCGACAGGTTCTTGAGGTTGGTCTCGGCTGCGGCAACCGCCTTGGCATCCGGCGTCGGTGCCGCCTTCAGATCAGCCAGCTTGGTTTCCGCAGCGGCCTTGGCAGCTGCGATGTCCTCAGGCGTCACCTTGGACGAGATGACGGTATCGCCGACGGCGATGGATGCGGGCGTGCCGGCAGGTGCGTCGATGCTGTCGTAACTCACCGAAGCCGTGGCCAGCTTCTGCTTGACGATGTCGCACGAGCTGGTGAACTTCTTCGTGCCTGTCGGGTTGAACTGGAACGAGCATTCGCTCGGGTCGGCCGTCACCACCACCTTGGCCGATGCTTGCGCCTTGGCCAGGTCAGGATTGGCCGCCGATGTCAGCGCGGTGAACAGCGGGAAGTACGTCAACGCGGCGATCAGGCAGCCAGCCATGATGATGGGTTTGCGGCCGATCTTGTCGGACAGTGTGCCGAACACGAGGAAGAACGGCGTGCCGATCAGCAGCGACACGGCGACCATGATGTTGGCAGTGGCCCCATCGACCTTCAGTGCCTGCGTCAGGAAGAACAACGCGTAGAACTGTCCGGTGTACCAGACCACGGCCTGGCCGGCGGTCAGGCCCACCAGCGCCAGGATCACGATCTTCAGGTTCTTCCACTGGCCGAACGATTCGGTCAGCGGCGCCTTGGACGTCTTACCCTCTTCCTTCATCTTCTTGAAGGCGGGCGATTCGTTCATGCTCAGGCGGATCCACACGCTGACGGCGAGCAGGAAAATCGACACCAGGAATGGAACGCGCCAGCCCCAGTCGGCGAACGCCTCTTCACCGAGGAAGGTGCGTGTACCCAGGATCACCATCAGGCTCAGGAACAGCCCCATCGTGGCGGTGGTCTGGATCCATGAGGTGTAGGCACCGCGCTTGCCCTGCGGAGCATGCTCGGCCACGTAGGTCGCCGCGCCGCCGTACTCACCGCCGAGCGCCAGGCCCTGAAGCATCCGCAAGCCGATCAGGATGACCGGCGCAGCCACACCGATCGAGGCGTAGCTGGGCAACACGCCGACGATGAAGGTCGACAGGCCCATGATCAGAATGGTCACCAGGAAGGTGTACTTGCGGCCGATCATGTCGCCGAGGCGACCGAAAACCAGGGCGCCGAAGGGCCGCACGATGAAACCGGCGGCAAAGGCCAGCAGCGCGAAGATGAACGCGGAGTTTGCATCGAGGCCGCTGAAGAACTGCTTGGCGATGATGGCGGCGAGCGAGCCGTAGAGATAGAAGTCGTACCACTCGAACACCGTGCCGAGGCTGGATGCGAAGATGACTTTCTTCTCTTCCCCCGTCATCGGCCGAGGGGCGACCGCGCCCCTCGCGTTGCTTCCTGTTGCTGTTGCCATGTCTGTTGTCTCCTGTGGGATATCGCGGCACCGTCCGGCGACGGAACCTGGGCAGGATGATCACGACAGGCTCTGACCCCGTCCTGACGCGGTGCTGAACGGGACCTGACAAGATCGGTAGAAACCCGGCACTTTGGTTTCTCGATGCGAAATTCTTCGCGTTCGCCACGCATGAGCCGGACGTTCATGGCGATCCGTCGCCATCCAACCGCGCAGCCTGCGCGCGGACTCAGGTGCCGGAGGGTGGCTGCGAGTCAGGCAGATCGAGCCGACGCTGCGTCAGCCGCTTCCAGATGGCCAGTTTGTCGCGGTCGACGAGCGTGCCCCAATCGGTGATCTCGTCGCGCGTGCGCAGGCAGCCGGTGCACCAGCCCGCAGCCTCGTCCATCTGGCACACGCCGACGCACGGGCTGGGGACGCAGGAGCGAGCGGTGGCCGAAGGGGGCAGATTCATGGCGACCCAGGGTGAAGGTGCCGTGATGGCAGACGCCGATTGTCGGCGCCCTCCGAGTGGCGTGCGCGTCAGCCTCGCTGCACGGTGGGCCGCCAGGCAGTGACCCGCATCGCGAGTTGCCGCAGGAAGCGGCCGAGCACCCAGACCAACCCGACCATCACCAGCAGGCTCACCAACAGCAGCAAGGCGAACGCGAGAGGATGCGTCCACGAGAGCCACAGCGCAGTCGGGACGAGCGCGTCGCCGAGCAGGGACATGCCGAGATTCGAAAACGGCTCCGGCGAGGTGTTCACGGCTGCACGGGTTGTCGCCTTGGCGATGTGGCTGGTCGCAGCCAGGGTGCCGCCCATCAGCGCAGCGGCCATCGCCCACGTCGACTGATCGGCGCCGAACGCCGCCGCCGCCAGCGCCGCGCCGGCTGGAATGCGCACCACCGTGTGCACGATGTCCCAGAGCGTGTCGAGCCCGGGGATCTTGTCGACGAAGAACTCGACGAACACCATGAAACCGCTCGCGCCGAGCATCAGCGGGTTCTGCAGCACCTTCAGGCCGGTCGGCAATTCGATCCAGCCAAGCACCCCCGCCAGGCCGGTCAGGAACACGACGGCATACAGCCGCAGCCCGCTTGCCCAGCCGAGTGCTGCGGCAATCGCCAGGAGTTGGGCCGTGTCGAGCGCAGGCATGGTCAGAACGGCCCGCTCGCCAGCCAGCGCTCGATCTGCGCGCGCCGGTCATTGCCCCAGAACGGCTCGCCATCGATGACGAAGAACGGTGCCCCGAAGACCCCGGCGGCGATCGCTGCGTCGTTGACTTCCTTCAGCCGCACCTTCCAGCGCGGATCGTTCCAGACGGTTTCTGCCTCCGCCGGGTCGAGCCCGTACTCGATCGCCAGTTCGCGCAGGCGGTGCACATCGCTCAGGTCCATCCCGCGCACGAACAGCGCCCGAAAGCAGTGCCGCGCCCAGCCTCGCGCATCGATCGGTGCTCCCGCCTTCGACCTGGCGTCGGTTTGATCGTGCAGCCACCAGAACACGCGGGCCGCATTCTGCGTGGGAATCGGAAAGCGCTCGGGCATCGTCATCGGCACGCCTGCGAAGCGTGCCGAACGCTCGAAATCGACCAACGAATACTCACGCTTGATCGGGTGAGCGACCGGAGACCTCAACTCGGCGGCCTGGAACGTCGCTCCAAGCAGGATGGCCTTCCAGTTCACAGTGCGGCCGTGAAGCTCCGCCAGCGCATCGATCCACTCGGATGCGACGTATGAATACGGCGAGGAAAAATCGAAGTGGAAATCGATCGGACGAGGTTCACGTTTCATGGGCGCAGCCTACCGCTCGGTTCGCTCGTGAGAGTCACGAAGTTTCCCGCGTCGACCGGCGGGGCCGGGGGCCCGCTGGCAAACCTGGGCCCCAAACCATTCGGTGACCAGAAGCGGCATGCCACGCCGCGTGAACACCGAACGCCGGTGCCAGAGCGGGGCGCGAGCCCACCCGAGGCGCTCGCGGAGGCGCCGAGCACGCATCGGTGACGCGCAGGCACTGCCCAGGCGGGTGCAGTGCGCAGCCCGCAAGCCGAACAGCAGGTCGGCCAGCGGTCGGGTGCCCAATCCACGCACGGCGCACCAGGTCAGCCGTGATTGCACGGCCGGCAACACCGAGCGTGCGTAGACCAGTGGCTGACCATCGCCCCAGAGCACGACCTCGCGCACATGACAGCGAGGGACGCTCAAGCGGAACCGCCCGGCCCGCTTCAGAACAGCCCGTTCATCAGACCGCGCGGGCGCGCAGCCCTGCTTCAGCACCTGCACCTCGAAGCGGCCAAAGGCCCGCGCAAGGCGCCCACTGAGCGATCCCGAGGACTCCAACCAGGCCCTCAAAGCCCGATCGACCGGCGCCGTTCTCACGAGAGGCGTGACGAATCAGGTTGCACCAGCTTGTACCTTCGCTGCAGCAGCCGCCTGACGTCGTAGCTCGAAGCGCTTGGACGACTCGTACGGAAAGACGTCGTGCACGTGGCCGGCAATGATGCGCTCCTTGTGCTCCTGCCAGAACGATGCATCGAGCAGGTCGGCGTGATGCTTCATGAACACCTCTCGCACCTTGGCATTGCCGAGCAGAAACGGCCCGAAAGTCTCGGGAAACACGTCTTTCGGCCCGACGTTGTACCAGACCTCTCCGGACATCTCTTCCTCTTCGTTGCGCGGGGCCGGCACTCGGCGGAACTGGCAGTCGGTGATGTATTCGATCTCGTCGTAGTCGTAGAAAACCACCTTGCCGTGCCGCATCACGCCGAAGTTCTTCCACAGCATGTCGCCGGGAAAAATGTTGGCCGCCACCAGGTCCTTGATCGCATTTCCGTATTCGACCACCGCCTGCGAGATCTGTTCGGGTGTGGCTTCCTGGATGTAGATGTTCAACGGAATCATGCGGCGCTCGATGTACACGTGGCGGATCACCATGTCGTCACCGTCTTCCTCGAGCAGGCTGGGGCAGAACTTCTTCAGTTCGTCCACCAGTTCGTCGTCGAAGCGCGCCCGAGGAAACGCGACGTTGCTGTACTCGAGCGTGTCGGCCATGCGCCCCACTCGGTCGTGCTGCTTGACCAGCAGGTACTTGCTCTTGATGAGCTCGCGGGTGGTTTCCTTCTGCGGCGGGTAGTAGTCCTTGATGACCTTGAACACATACGGGAACGACGGCAGGTCGAACACCAGCATCACCATGCCCTTGATGCCGGGCGCGATGCGGAAACGGTCGCTGCTGTGCCGCAGGTGGGCCAGGAAGTCGCGGTAGAAGAGGTTCTTGCCGTGTTTCTGCAGGCCGAGGGTGTTGTAGAGCTCGGCGCGCGGCTTGCGCGGCATCATCTGGCGCAGGAACTGCACGTAGGCCGACGGGATCTCCATGTCGACCATGAAATAGGCGCGCGCGAAGCTGAAGAGGATCAGCAGTTCGTCTTCGCCGAACAGCGCCGTGTCGACCACCAGCTTGCCGCCGGCGCCGTGCAGGATGGGCAGCGCGAACGGCGTCTCGTTGAAGCCGTTGATGATCTTGCCGACGGCGTAGGCGCCCTTGTTGCGGTAGAACAGGCTGGCCAGCACCTGGATCTGGAAATTGGCGCGCGGCCGCAGCGTGCCGAGTTCGGCGCGCATCGCGTCGATGACGTCGTCGACGTCGCGTTCGAGGTTCTCGAAATCGCAGGCGAGCTGGAAGTTCGTCACCACGCGCAGCCAGGCTTCGCGCAGCGTCGTCGGCGTCGGGTAATAGGCGCGGTAGGTCGGCTTGCTCGCGGGCTCGTCGTTCTCGAT
>JBJXEJ010000097.1:0-2634 GCA_046154125.1 Rhizobacter sp.
GTCAGGAGCAGGTTCATGAAGTTATTGCCCATCATCGCCGCCGCAGCCAGTATCTGCGCTGCATCCCCAGCATTTTCAGCGTTCACCACGCTCGATTTTGAAGACCAGACGAGTTTCACTTCCGTCAATTACGCTCCAAATGTTCACGGCATTTCAGCCAACGGTGCCTTGCTGGCCTTGGCCAACGACGGTTCCGGCACCGGTTTGGGTGGTGAGTTCTTCAGCAACAACCCGAGCGGCACCAACGTGATGTTTGCCACCACGCCGCTGGTGGGCGAGCGGGCGGAGATCGCCACGACCAACGGGTTCGTGGGTCAGGTCGACTTCTATTACTCGTCGTCTGCGGCCAGCACGGTCTACGTGCGAGACCAGTCCGGCGTCGTACTGAACCAGTTCAGCCTGGCTGCCAACAGCACCAGCGAAACGTCGCCGTTCGACACGTGGACATTCGCGTCGCTGGCCTTCGCGGGTCAGGCGTACTCGATCGACTTCTCCGACACCGTCGGCGTCGCTGCCTTCGACAACGTCACGGTCAACGCAGTGCCGCTGCCAGCCGCCTTGCTGCTGTTCCCGTTCGGCGCGGCCGCATTGGGCGCTGCCGCTCGCCGCAAGCGCGCTGCCTGAGAAAGTCAGCCGAAACGCGCGTAATCGATGCTGAGCTTCGCGGAGACGGAGCCAGCCTTCTTGAAGATCAGGGTGAGCGGGTACTCCCGACCCACCGGAAGGGCATGCTTCAATCCCACCAGGCGCAAGTGGGGTCCTGCCTCGCTCATCACCGTGGTTTGACCCTCGGGGATCAGGAAGTCCACAAAGGGCTTCACGGATTCGCCTCCCATCTCGGCCCCGGAACACACCGGGGATTCGGCGCCGATCAGGCGATCGGTCTCGGTCACCTCGTCGAACTTCATGCACACCGCGATCGACGTGGCGTCGTCACCGGCGGCGCGCGTCCATGGATGCACGATCTTGAAGTTGATCGTGAAGAACTCGCAAGCGCGTGCGGACGGCAGCGCGAGCGAGATGCCGAGTGCCCAGCCGGCGCGAATCAGACTGCGGCGATCGATCTCGTCTTTCATGGTTTCCTGCTCCGGGTCTGACGGGGTGATGAACGCAATTCAATTGGGCCGATGGTCGTCCAGCGGCTCCACGTCGGGAAGGCTGGCCACCGACGTGAGCGGCGTTGCAGCGACACCTTCGAAGGCCCGGGATGCCATCAGGCGCGTGGAGGCATCCTGAAGTCCCAGTGCACTTCCTGGATCTGCGAGTTCGAGCGTCAGCAAGCGATTCGCAGGCGCCATCGCCACGATTCGGGCGCCGAGCTCGATCAAGGCCGCATTGACCTGTCCGACCGTGGCCGCTGTGCCGACAAGTGCGTACAGGCGGGCCCGCTTCGGTGACGACGCCGTCGTTGAGGTCGATACCCGCGCCGGGCCTTCTTGCTCCGCGCTGTCGCGCAGCACCGAGATCGCGCTCAGGCCCGGGGCGCCTGTCAGCAACCCGCCGCGCCTCGATCCGGTGTCGTGCACCGTGAAATTCCAGCGAGCGGTTCCCTTGTCAAAGGTGCATCCCGATTTCTGGCGCAGGAGCAGCAGGCCAGTTTCCGGAGAACGCTCGCCAGGTGCCAGATCGACGAATTCGACCTGCCCGTTCACGACAGATGCGGACTCCCCTGCAGAGACCAGTTCGGCGGTCAGGCCGTTCAGGGCCAGTGCGCCGTTTTGCACCCGCAGCGTGTAGCCGCAATCGAACAGGTGGTCTCCGATGCGCCGCTCTAGGGCAGGACTCACCGACGTCACCATGGGACCGGTGACGGCGCTGGATGTCGAAGCGGGCAAGGACGGGGTGGCGCTCGGTGTCTCGGTGTCGAGCCTGCTCGTGGCGTGCTGCGCGGCCAGGTACGGGGCGGGAGTTTCGCGACTCGACTGCGCGTCCGCTCGCCGTACCGTCTCGATGCCTGAGGTGTCGATATCCGGCGCGGGAATGCCCCCGCCGCCACAGGCGCTCAGCAGGCCCGTCAGCACCATGTGCAGCCCAGCCCGTTGCCTGCCAGAGGCGGTGATTCGAGCCGGTTGGTGGTTTCGTGTGTTCAAGTTCCTGCCCATCGGGGCGGTGCTGCGCCAGCGGCCGAGGCGCCCCCGTCCTCCAGACTGCGAAGGCTACCGTTGGGCGGTGAAACTTTGACGACAACGGGGGCCTGCGACATCGGTGTGTCTGTCGTGGCGCGTGTCGGCTCGACCCGTGGGCCCAGGGACCGTGCCTGCCTTTGCAGAGGGGAGTCCGAGACCGGCTCGAACGAGCCATGACACGACGCTGCGGCGCACATGGCATCGTCATCATCCAGCTGGAAAGTAATGGGTGTCTGCACCGCTGCGAGGGCGCCATGGCACCTGGATTTCAGATCGGATGTCTGCTCGTCGCGCTCACCTGCAGCAGCGCTGCTTCTGCACAGTCCGCGACCGCCTGGGATGAGTCTGTCTCGGGCGACTTGTCGAACAGCGGACTGGCCCCGACGCCGCTGGTGTTCGTTGTCGGCACGAATCGCGTCACTGGAACCACTGGCAACAGCGGTCAGGGGGTCGACCGCGACTATTTCAAGTTCACCGTGCCTCCCGGCATGGAGCTGAAGTCATTGAA
>JBJXEJ010000098.1:0-5767 GCA_046154125.1 Rhizobacter sp.
CGCCACGTCCGCGGGACTCACTGAGCGTTGGCACGTTTGACCAGGTGGGTCATGCAGTGGCGTAGATGTCCGGAAGTGTTTGACTGACACAGCCGGTTTGCCGCTTTGCGGCAGAGATCAGCAGACAATTGAATGACAGGTTCCTGGTACGAGAGTGTTCGACTGCTTGTGGCCGGGAGCAGTTGTTCCCTTAGGTCGCCGCAAGCTGACTTTGCCGGGCAGGGCCATCGCGCCGAAAGTCAGCTTTCTGCAGTCGCCTCGTACTGACACTGTCGGCCATCAACAGTCAGCGATGAACGGCAGCTTCCTGGCATCCCGTCGCAATCGCAAACCGATCGCCCGAACGCGTTACGAGTAGGTGGACACACTCGGGCAGGCAACGCTCTGAGCGATTTAGGCGCGGCGCAACGCTTGAGACCGTGCGGGCTCACCACCGCGGTGGTCTCGTGTGCGACACATCGGCTGGCAGCCCCGTCGGACGCCCGATGGCGTCCCTGTTCACTGCAGAGCCATCGCCCGGAACAGACCACGCACTAAACCAACTGCTGCACCGGCATGATGACCTCGTGTTGCGCGACCAGCGGCAAATTCAACCGGATCGCCAAGATGCCAACGGGACGTTTTTCAGCGTCTGGGAGTCGAGACAGAACCTAGATTGACGTTCAACATGGGCCGCAAGCGCCCGTGTTCGTCGATGCGCCGGCGCTGCGGCCGTAGGCCATGACCTTGCCCAACATCACGTTCGCCGCAAGCAGTTGCATTAGTACGTATAGACTGTTCTAATTCACTGTATGAATACAAATTCATCCGGTGCCGACGCCTCCTACTCGCTCGCAGACCTGTGTGTGCTCAGCGATCTGACCCTGCGCACGGCTCGCTACTACGTGCAGATCGGCCTGGTCGATCGCCCTGAGGGCGAAACCCGCGCAGCCCGCTACGGGCAGCGGCACCTCGAGCAACTGCTGTTGATCAAAAAATGGACCGCGGCAGGCATCTCGCTGGATCGGATTCGCGAACTGTTGCGTGGCGACGAGGCCCCGATCCCTGCCCGCCCGAGAGCACCGGGCGCCATCGAGGTGTGCAGCCACCTGACCGTGGCCGACGGCATCGAGATCGTCATCGAGCCGACTCGCGCCGGTCTGTCACCAGAGCAGGTCCGTCGCTTCGTGCGCGAAGTGATGGCGTCGTACCAGGACATCTGTGCCAGCGACGCGGCCCCCGAAGGCCCTGCCGACGATCCACAGCGATAAGCCATCGCCATCGCAACCTACCCCGAAAGGAACAGACCGTGAACGCACTTCATTACGCAAGGCTTGAGACCCGACAGGGCATGGCGATGGCGCTGCAGGGCGTCGATGTGCGCGGCGAGTTGCGCGGCCTGATGTTCGAGGCCAGCATCGAGCAGCGATTTACCAACCCCTCCGAGCGGAACATCGAGGTGATCTACACCTTTCCCCTTCCTTGGCGCGCGGTGCTGCTCGGTGTCGATGTGGTGCTGGGCGGCAAGCGCCTGTCCGGTTGCGTCGTCGAAAAAAAGCAGGCCGAGGCCCGCTATGAAGAAGCGCTCTCCGAAGGCAACGCCGCCGTGATGCTGGAGCGCAGCGTCGACCAGAGCTACAGCCTGAACCTGGGCAACCTGGCAGGCAAGGAAACCTGCGTGGTCACGCTGCGCTACGCGCAGACACTGCGTTTCGAGCAACGCAGCCTGCGCCTGATGGTGCCCACCGTCATCGCACCGCGCTACGGCGACGCGGTGGTCCAGGGCGGGCTCCAGCCCCACCAGGTGCCAGGCAACAGCCTGTTGATCGACGATTACCCCTTCGACCTCGAATTGCGAATCGGTGACGCCATGAACTGTGGCCGGGTCGCCTCGCCCAGCCACCCGATCCGGGTCGCTCACGTCGCAGGCCAAGGTGAAGATCATCTGATCGTGTCACTAGCCCGGCAGGGAAGCCTCGACCGTGACTTCGTGCTGGTGATCGATCAGCTGACCGACACCACCGCGACGGCACTCGGCCCCGATGCCGCGGTGCCCGGTCGCGTGGTGGCCCTGGCCAGCTTCTGTCCCTCCGTGCCGAACCCGAAGCCCGTGCCCGTTTGCGCCAAGATCCTGGTCGACTGCTCCGGCTCCATGCTGGGCGACAGCATCTCGGCTGCGAAGCATGCACTCAAGGAGATCGTCACCGGGTTGAAGGAGGGCGACAGATTCTCCCTGTCGAAGTTTGGCAGCGAGGTCGAACACCTGGGGCGCGGCATGTGGCTGACGACGGACATCACCCGCACCAGCGCGCTGGAGTGGGTGGCCGCACTGAACGCGCACATGGGCGGCACGGAGATGGTTTTCGCGCTCAGCTCCACGTATGCCTTGCCTTCCACGCAGGCCAGTGATGTCCTGCTGATCACAGATGGCGAGATCAGCCAGATCGATGCGGCGATCGAATCAGCGCAACGATCGGGCCATCGGCTCTTCATCGTGGGCATCGGCAGCAGCCCGGCGGAGTCTCACCTGCGACGACTGGCCGAAGCCACCCATGGCGTGTGTGAGTTCGTGGCGCCGGGTGAAGCCGTACAGCCCGCGGTGCTGCGGATGTTTGCGCGGCTGCGTGCCCAGCCCAGCTTGCATGAAGCCGAAATCCGGTGGCCCAAGGGCAGCCAGCCTCTGTGGGTGTCGGCGCTGCCAGAGTCGATCTTCGATGGCGACACCGTCAATGTCTTTGCCGTGTTCGATCAAGCGCCCTCGGGCGAGGTGCAACTGATGGCCAGGAATGCCGACGGATCGAGCTTCGAGATGGGCAGGCATCGCATCAACGCATCGATCCAGGCGAGTGACACCTTGTCGCGCATGGCCGCTGCCGATCGCATCCACAGCGTTCAGACCTCGCCGAACGCCGAGGCCAGCGAAGAAGTCTTGCGACTCGCGCTGGACTATCAACTGATCACGGACCGGACGAACTTCCTGCTGGTCCATGAAAGGGCGGATGCCGACCGCGCGAACAGCATGCCCAAATTGCACAAGGTCGTTCAGATGATGCCTGCAGGATGGGCGGGTGCGGGTACGCGGACTTTGTCGGAACATTCGGCAGGTGTAGACCATCTATCGCACCCTGAGGTGTTTCAAGCCCCTAGCCCGGTCATGATGTGCCAGCACCCGTCGCCGGAAGATCGGGAACGATGGAGACTGGAAGGCTTGGAGCAACTCGCGGCATGGCGGCGAGGCCTCTCGCCGCTCGAATTCAGTTGCTGGTTGCAAAACAACCCCTCCGCCAAGTGGCCAATAACACTTGGTGCGTTGACCGAACTGGGCGTTCCGAAGATTGTGCAGATGTGGCTGAGTGGGGCTTGTCCGTTGTCTGGCAAAGCCGCACCTTCGCGTCTTGAGGCGGTCGTACTCCGCGCCTTTCTGCATGTCATGAGCCATCAGGAAACGCGTGATGCGTTGACCCATTCGGTCGACTTCCAATTGACTTTCCGTCGGCATCTCGAAAGCATCAAGGCCCCAGTGGCGCCGGGCGCCGACGTCACGTGGATCGATGAAATCGATTGGATCGAACGCGTCATGAATTCGCTCGCCGACATGACATCTGACGCCTGGCCCGACAACTTGATCTGGCCGACCGCCGCTGCTTCCATGGAAATGCTTCAACGCGATGAGGTGGTGAGGCGCTACGTCGATGGGTCAAGGGGTCTCACGCCGATTGGGATCAGCAAGTGGTTGCGTCTTACCGACCCTGCACTTTGGCCCGACTCATACGCCAAGCTTGAGCAAATCGGTCTGTTGCCAGCCGTCGTCAACCGGCTGGCAGACGCCGTAGAGCGTCGATACGGCACGGCGGGATCGACAGAGAGATCGGTCGTTCAGGCTTTCGTGTTCGTCATGGCCCAGACCGAGACCCACGACGCACTGAAGCGATCGGAGCACGTATTCAAAGCAATCGCGGAAAGGTTGATGGCAATTGAGCAGCAAGGGCGATCTGTGACGCCAACATCGACATCGGTTGATCACATCTGGCTGGAACGCATGACGATCGCATACGCCCTGCGAGACATGGTTTGGGATGCTTGGCCGGACGGGGCGTCCATGGCAGCCCAGCCATCTTGGAGAAGCAAGGCCAGAGAGGCGCTTGCTGAACGCTTCAAAGGCCTTGCGGGAATCGCAGAGTAGTTTTGCGGTTCTTGGATAGTGTCGAGGCAGCACGCCGTGCTGATGAGGTGAGTTCGAAGTCCCAGCACCTATCGGTGCGGGCAAAGGACGGCTTCACCGTGGATTGAACTTACGCTGTCGGCCAGAAGCGGAAGCCCACCAACGTCAGCTCTACCGTGGTCTTACGTTTCGCGGAATGTCATTGGACAAAGAGCCATCGTTGCGCCAGGCAAGGAATTGGTCTGCACCGGCAGCACACCGTGCCCTGCCAATGCCGCGCTAAAGCGGCCGACCGGAGCGCAACGCGCGCTCCCTGTCCTGCGCGTCTTGTTTTTGCCTGCTTTCACGAGCCCTCGTCGCCTCACTCGCCAGTTGAATTTTGTATTCGCAAGTGAATACTCGAGCGTTGCAATAGCCCGTGACAACCAAGTCCTTAACGTTCCAGCGGTAGCTGGTGATGTCGCCGTCGCACCGAAAGACGAATCCGGTGAAGAAGTCGGCGCACTCACGTTCAGGCGGCTTGGCGATGCTGGGTGGTACGCCGAACTTGGCTGTTATGGCATCGAGCGCAACGGCGTTGGCTTGGAAGTGGGGAGCGAAGCGGATGGCTGTTACTTTTCGCTCGTGCAGTTCAACGTGAACGCTGGGGTTGGGCAGATTGGTAAAGCCACTTTGGCCGATGGTGCCGAGCCAGCTTGGCTGGTCATCGTTTGAGAAAAACACGTTCGCTGTGGGCACTTTCTCATCAGATCTGCCAAGGGTGACTTGGCACGTGGACGCTACAAACTTAGGCCTTGTCGGACCGGGATTGGTCATGGTCTGACATGGCTCCATCCGCAACGGCGCGCCGAGAACAATACCGAACACGTTGGGCAGGCCCCGCTCGCTTTCCGTTACCGCTTCTTGGACTGTCTTGGCGAGAACCGTGTTTGCTTGTCGAAGCGCATTTTCGATCCGCTCGAGATCGCGTTCGCCGACCACTCCGGTCGGGGTGTCGCCCGCTGCCTGCTGGAATGATCGCAACACATGTGGCATGTCGCGACACAGGCTCTTGTCCTCGGCGGCTGGCATTCCCAGCCACTTCACGCCCCACAGGAACAATGCGTAAGGGATCTGGGGCTCTGCGACATAACGCGCCTGAAGCGCTGGAGAGGTGAAGGTCAACTTGCGCAGCGCCAATTGTTCCTTCATCGTGTTGACGCATGGGCGATCCCACGGGCCTGACCGCTCGCGAGGAACCGGCAGTTGAGCCAGCACAGGGCCAGCCAATGCGGGGTCCCACGAACCCGCCAAGACGCGACCGGGCAAAGCGAATAGGAGGCTTATGCAACCGATCATTCCGAACAGTGCCGTAGTGGCCGCGATCCCACGTCGATCACTGGAGGCAAGTTCGACCTCAGCGCGCTTCTCCTTCATAGCGACCTTTACTTTGACGCAGAGTTATACAGCCCTGAATGTATGCGCTGGATCCCTCATCACAGTGACGAGAACCTCGCTCAAGCGGAGCGTCAACGGCTGTCCACAGCGCCGCGCTGGTGTCACTCGGTGCGTGTTCACCGCTCCGACTTTTGCGTACCATCGTTGGGGGGGGCTTCATTCGCTTAGACCAACTTCCGTTCTGGGTCG
>JBJXEJ010000099.1:0-37927 GCA_046154125.1 Rhizobacter sp.
GTGGTGCGCGTCAGCAATCGCACGCCGAGGTGCGCTTCCAGCTCATTGATCGCCCGGGTGACGGCAGGCGGCGAGATGTTGAGCTTGCGTGCCGCTCCGGCAAAGCCACCGGTGTCCACGACCGTCACGAAGATGCTGATCAGGTTGAGGCGGTCCACATTGTTCCTTCAGACGCAACAGTGTCTTTGATTCTGCGCGGATTCTCTCTTTGAGCGCGTTCGTCGACAGTCCTTTCATTCGCTGCGAACGCGGTGAATGCCAACCAAAACGCTCACTTCAACTCAAAGGAAATCATCATGTCCCGCATCAGCATCCCCACCGTCGACAACTCCCCTGAAGCCTCCAAGCCGTTGCTTGCCGCAGTGAAGCAGCAGCTCGGCGTGGTTCCCAACCTGATGAAGCTGGTCGGTCACAGCCCGGCGGCTCTGGAAGGCTACCTGTCGCTCAACGGTGCTCTCGCCAAAGGCAAGCTCGACGTGAAGCTGCGCGAGCGTCTTGCGCTGGCGGTGGCCGAATTCAACGGCTGCGATTACTGCCTGTCGGCACACGACTACCTGGGTCGCAACGTCGCCAAGCTGAGCCAGGGCGAAATCGACGCCGCGCGTGATTTCCATTCGGAAGACAGTCATGCGAATGCCGCACTGCGCTTCGCCCGCAAGGTGGCCGAATCGCACGGGCGTGTCTCCGATGCGGACCTCGCCGCCGTGCGCGCTGCCGGCATCGATGAAGCCAGCGTGGTCGAGATCGTCGTCACGGTGGCGCTGAACGTGCTGACCAACTACGTCAACAACGTGGCGCAGACCGACATCGATTTTCCGAAGATCAGCGCCAAGGCCGCCGCTTGAACGCTGCACCAGCTTCGAGGGTGCAAGGTGGGCGGCATGTGCGGCATTACGCAGTGCCCATCGCCGTCATGTGTGCCCTCACCGCCGAATTCGACTCCAACTGAACTGCTACCTGTCTCCCCAACATCAAAGGAATCCATCATGAACACCATCCGCTCCTCCATCTCCCTCGCCCTTGCCATCGCCAGCGTGGCACTGACCGGCCATGCCGGTGCGCAGTCCCTGACCCGTGCAGAGGTGCAGGCCGAATACGTGCGTGCAAGCGACGCAGGCGAGTTGAACAGCACGGGCTACGCAACCGCAATCACCGGCTTTCCGAGAACGAAGTCCCTCCTGACTCGCGCCGAAGTGACTGCCGAATTTGTTCGTGCAAAGGCTGCGGGCGAGCTGAACGAGACGGGCTATGCCACAGCGATCACGACCGCTTCGAAAGCCGATTCCAGGCTGACCCGAATGGAGGTCATTGCCGAGTACGTCCGCGCGAATGAGGCCGGAGAACTGAACCAGTCGGGTTACCCGGAAGTCTCCACTCCGAACAAGTCGGGAGAACGCAGGTTCTCCGGGCTGGGCATGACGTCGGCCTACAACTGATTCGAGCGCGGTGATGTCGCCGTGCTTCGCGCACCTGGCCGAATCGATGGCCTATCTTGGTCCTCAGGCGGTCGTTTGGCCGCCTGGGCGCCGAATTGCGAGCGGGTTCGTTCGATCTGAATGGCGTCGCCTTCGTGCGAGTGCGGGCGACGCGCCTGCAATGAACCCGTGCGGCGCTGCAAGCCCTGAACCGACCCGGTCTGCGCCACCCTGCTGCTGAAGAGGAAATCATGAATCCGACACCAGAAGTCACCAGGCCCCCGCTTCCGCCGTTCACGCTGGACTCCGCCATGCAGAAAGTTCGCCTGGCCGAGGATGGGTGGAACAGCCGCGAGCCACAACGTGTTGCCATGGCCTACACGACGGACACCCGCTGGAGAAACCGCGCGGAGTTCCCCCGGGGACGGGGACAGGTCACTGGTCTGCTGGAACGCAAGTGGACCCGCGAGCTGGAATATCGACTCATCAAGGAGTTGTGGGCGTTCACGGGCAACCGCATCGCCGTCCGGTTCGCGTACGAATGGCGCGACGACGCAGGCAACTGGTGCCGTTCATACGGCAACGAGAACTGGGAGTTCGATGCGTACGGTCTGATGGCGGTTCGCCACGCCAGCATCAATGACCGCCCGATCGCGGAGGCCGACCGCCTGTTTCACTGGCCGCTGGGGCGCCGGCCTGATGATCACCCGGGTCTGTCCGATCTGGGCCTGTGAGCACGGGATGAGGTGCCCCTGACAATTTCAGTGTTAGGGTCAATCACCCCGCTGATGACCGACGCGCTGGCCCTTTGCCGCGCGCCATCTCGTGATGATTCCGCGGAGCGCGGCCAGCAGCTTGTCTGGCTTCTCCAAGGTCGATGTGTCGGAGCCGCGAGGCGGTCGCAATTGGGCTGGCCGATGCACCGACCTCTCGAGTCCACGAGGGAAGATCCATGCTTATGTTGTGCGGTTTTGCGGTCAGCAACTACTACAACAAGCTCAAGCTGGTGCTGCTGGAAAAGGGCATCCCGTTCGAGGAACGGCTGGTCTACCCATGGCAGAAGGAATCCTTTCAGGGAGCCTCACCACTCGGGAAGATTCCTTTCATCGAGACCGACGGTGGAGGGCTGTCGGAGTCGCAGGCGATTCTGGAATACATCGAGGAGCGCTATCCAGAACATCCTCTGTATCCATCGGACGTGTTTCAGCGAGCGAAGTGCCGCGAACTGATCCAGCACCTCGAGCTCAATGCCGAGTGGGTCGCACGGCGCCTCTACAAGGAATCATTCTTTGGCGGCAGTGTTTCCGAAGAGACGAAGCGGGAAGCAAAGGAGCGGCTGGAGGCGGGCTTGGCCTCGGTGGCTCGACTGTCATCTTTTTCGCCCTATATCTTTGGAAGCAGTTTCACTGCTGCCGATTGCGTCGCCTACGTGCACTTCCTGATGATCCGGCTGACCACCGAAAAGATCTACGGAGAGAACCTTCTCGACCGCTACTTTCCGCAGATGGCGACCTACCTGAAACATATGGATTCGCGCCCGAGCATCCAGAAGATGCTGATCGAACGGGACGCTGCTTTAACAGCCTTCATGGCGCTGAACGTGAAGTACGACGGCTAGGGATGGATGGGGGACTTGAAGGTTCGCTGCCGACGCACGATCTGGATCGCCTCGATGGCCAAGATCGACGGACATGAAAAAAGGCCTTGAGACTCAAGGCCTTGGAAGGAAAGTGGTGGAGAGGAGGAGGATCGAACTCCCGACCTCCGCATTGCGAACGCGGCGCTCTCCCAGCTGAGCTACCCCCCCACACGCTTGCGAAGTCTATCGCAAGCTTTCGTCGTTCTCGGCATCGAGGTACAGCCACCGTCCGGCATCGCGCACGAACCGGCTGATCTCGTGATGCCGGTGCGCGCGGCCGCCGAGCTTGCTCCGCGCGACGAACTCGACGCGCGCGTGGTCGGAGTCGAGCGATTGGTGACGCAGCACCTGCAAGCCCAGCCAGCGCAGCCCGGTGTCGAACGGCATGGGCGCTGCGGGTCGCGTACTCGGGTGCCAGGTGGCCAGCAGGTAGTCGCCGAGCTGCAACGTGTAGGCGCTGTAGCGCGAACGCATCAGGGCCTCGGCTGTCGGCGCAAGCAGACGCAGCGGGCCAGCGTGGTACAGACCGCAGCAATCTTCATAGCGCAACGGGTTGCCGCAAGGGCAGGGGTCTGGTGTGGGCTTGGGCATCGTGGATGTGAGGTGGGCAGACGACGCATCGGATTTTCATCGCCCTGCCGAAACAGGGCGTGATGCTGCGCTGCCCGGCTCTCACTTCTTTGGCGACGGTGCTGGCTGCTTCTGCGCATCGGCCGCTTGGCTCCTGTCCGCTGGCGAAGCCGGCTTGTTCGACGCGACCAGTTCCGGCTTGAAGCCGGCTCCGTTGACGGTCAGGCCGTCGGACGAGAACCTGGTGGCGTTGGCAGGACCGACGCCCTTGACGCGGGCCACCACATCGGTCCAGTCCTTGAACGAGCCCTTCTTGCGTTCGTCGAGGATCTTGCCCGACATGCTCGGTCCGATGCCCTTGATGGTTTCGAGTTCGGCTTGCGATGCCTTGTTGACATCTACTGCGGCGTGGGCAGCGAAGGCGAAGGCGGCGACGAGCAGGGCGACGAGGGTGCGGATCATGACGTTCTCCTGTGGATGAGTTGAGGTGATCGGTCGTCAGCCCGCGGGCCGCGACCTGGAAGAAATTCTGGAGTTCGGTTCGCTGTTTGGCTGTCCCCTGCGCGAGGGCACTCTGCCGGGTGCGAGTGTCCGTGTCACGTCGTGCGCTGCCTGAAGTCGCGCGGCGTCGAGGTTCCCTCCGAAGTGGGGCGGAGTTGCCTGGGGGTGATGAAGGCTGCGTCGCGGCCGCCCTGGGCGACATACCGCAAGGCACTCTTGATATAAACCGGGCCTGTACCGATTCCCACGCACACCATGACTGCTGTCGATGTCCCTCGCCTGCTCTGCCCGAATACATCGATTGCAAGGCTCGGGGCATGCGGCGCCGATGCTCCGGGTGCGACGTCGTGATTCCGACGCCTGAGGCCCTCGCGCGGCGCCGCGTGCTGGTGGTGGGCGACGTGATGCTCGACCGCTACTGGCACGGTGCGGTCGACCGCATCTCACCCGAGGCCCCGGTACCGGTGGTGCGGGTCTCGCGCGAGGAAGATCGGCTCGGCGGTGCGGCCAATGTGGCATTGAACATCAAGAAACTGGGTGCCCGGGTGACCCTCCTGACGGTGGTCGGCAGCGACGAAGCCGCAGCGCGGCTGCGCGCATTGCTCGAGCAGCAGGGCATCGAATCCCGGCTAGGCGAGGATGCGCAGCTGCGCACCATCGTCAAGCTGCGCGTGATCGGGCGGTCGCAGCAGTTGCTGCGCATCGACTTCGAGAACGAGCCCGACCACGAGGTGCTCGGGCAGATGCTCGATGTGTTCGAGCGGGAACTGCCGTTGCACGACGCGGTGCTGTTTTCAGACTATGGCAAGGGCGGTCTGACGCACATCACCCGGATGATCGATTCGGCGCGCGCGGCAGGCAAGCCGGTGCTGGTCGATCCGAAAGGGAGCGACTACGCGCGCTACGCCGGTGCCACCGTGATCACGCCGAACCGCGGCGAGTTGGCGCAAGTCGTCGGCGCCTGGAGCACTGAAGCGCAACTTGTCGAGCGCGCTCAGGCGCTGCGGACGCAGCTTCAGGTGCAGGCGCTGCTGCTGACCCGATCGGAAGACGGGATGACGCTGTTCGACGATCGTGGCGCGGCGAACGAACCTGCGCAGACGCGCGAGGTATTCGATGTCACTGGCGCGGGTGACACGGTGATCGCGGCAATGACCGCGCTGATGGCCGCGGGCCTGGATGCGCGTGAAGCGATGCCGCACGCCAACCGAGCCGGCGGCATCGTCGTCGGCAAGTTCGGCACTGCAAGCGTCAGCTACGCCGAACTGTTCGGCTGAGCTGCGTGTCCGGCTCGCAGATTCAGCGAGCCCGGCGAAACGTCAGGTTGATGCGCTGCTCGCCAGTCAGCGGATGGCAGCCGGCCTTCAGCGGCAGCACGCCATGGAAGAAGAACCGCGCTGGGCCGCCCCAGACGACGACATCGCCGTGCACGAGCGTGATGCGCTGCTTCGGGTCGTTGCGCGCCGGTCCGCCGAACTGGAAGACGACTGGAAGACCCAGCGACACCGAGACGATAGGCGAGTGCGCGTCGCGCTCGTCGCGGTCCTGGTGCAGCGTCAGCCGGGCACCTGGCACGTAGCGGTTGATCAGGCAGGCGTCGGGCTCGAAGCCGTCGAAGCCGGCCTGCGTCGCAGCGGCCTGCGCCAGTTGCATGAACACCGCCGGCATCGGCGGCCACGGCCTCCCGCTGTCGGGATCGATCGGGTCGTAGCGGTAGCCGTGCCGATCGCTGACCCACCCCAGTGGTCCGCAACCCGTCATCGACACGGACATGCGAAATCCCCCCGGCGTGATCAGGTGGCGCCACGGTGCCTGCGCGGTGACCTCGTCCACCGATGCCAGCAAGTTTTCATCGAAAGCCCGGGCCCCGGCTCGCCACACCACCGCGCCAGGCGCCAGCGGTTCCAGCCGGGGCCCGTCGTCATCGTCGAACAGTGCCAGAGTGGCGCCGGTGCCGACCTCCGATGCGCTCATGATGTCCCGGGGACGATCGCCTCGCGACTCAGCAGTTCTCGTTTGCGCTCGACGCCCCAGCGGTAGCCCGACAGCCCTCCGTCGAGGCGCACGACGCGGTGGCAGGGGATCGCGACGGCCAGTGGGTTGGCGCCGCAAGCCTGTGCCACCGCACGCACCGAGGCTGGAGATCCGATTCGCCGAGCAATGTCGGTGTAGCTCGCGGTGCAGCCTGCCGGGATCTCGCGCAGCGCCTGCCAGACCCGCTGCTGGAATGCGGTGCCGCGCAGGTCGAGCGGCAGGTCGAGACCGATGGCAGGCGCTTCGATGAAGCCGACGACCTGCGCCACCAGGAGTTCGAAGTCGGCATCGCCGCCGATCAGGCTGGCCTTCGGAAAGCGATCCTGCAGATCACGCGCAAGCGCATCCGGGTCGTCGCCGATCAGGATGGCGCAGACACCCCGTGCGCTCTGCGCCACCAGGATCGCGCCGAGCGAGCACTGACCGATGGCGAATCGGATCTCGGCACCCGCGCCGCCGGCGCGGTAGGCGGTCGGCGTCATGCCCAGCACCTGCGTGGACTTTTCATAGAAGCGGCTGCTCGACGCATAGCCGGCGTCCAGGATCGCCTCGGTGACCGACCCGCTGTGCGCCAGCTCCTGCCGCACGCGCTTCGCGCGATGCGCCTGCGCGTAGGCCTTCGGCGTCAGGCCGGTGACTGCCTTGAAGACGCGGTGCAGGTGGTGCGCGCTGAGGCACGCCTGCGCGGCCAGTGCGTTCAAGGTCGGTGGCTGTTCGGCGCTTTCGATGTGTCGGCACAGCGCGGCGACGAGGGCTGCCTGCTGCTCGGGACGCGGCGGCTGGTCGGGCTGGCAGCGCTTGCAGGGTCGGAAGCCAGCGCGCTGCGCGTCCTCACCTGTCGCATGGAACGCGACGTTCTCGGGCCGCGCCGGGCGCGAAGCGCAGGAGGGCCGGCAGTAGACGCCGGTGGTGCGCACCGAATAGAAGAACCGGCCGTCGGATGCTGCGTCGCGCGCGACGACCGCTGCCCAGCGTGGGTCATTCTCGGAGGCGTCGGATCGGGAGTCGAGTGGGGTGACGGATCGCATCGGGAAGTCCTGCGCGCCTGCCGGGCGGGCGCCGAGGTGTGAAATTTAGACCCCGGCGACGCGGCGCGCACTCCGACTCTTGCGATTGATTTCGCCGAGGCTGGAGGCGACCGGCCGGTCGCTCACTCGGACTGCCCGAGCCGCACGCGCAGATCGACCGGCGCGCCATCACGCCATACGCTGAGCGTGACGAAATCCCCGGGCTGACGGCGTTCGAACTGATCGAGCAGCGAGTCCAGCGTCGTGACCGCCTGCCGATCGATGGCGGTGATCAGATCGCCGGCGACCACCGCGCCCCGCTCCGACCGGCGGAATGGTCGCAGGCCAGCCTGCGCGGCCGAGCTGTCCGGTGCGACCTCGACGATCGCGACGCCTTCCGGCAACCCGAGCGCGCGGTTGAATTCGGGCGGCGCCGCCGAGATGCCAAGTGACGGTCGGATCAGCCGGCCGTCGCGGATCAGCTTCGGCACGATGCGGTTCACCTCGTCGACCGGAATCGCGAAGCCGATGCCCGCGCTGGCGCCGCTGGGGCTGTAGATCGCGGTGTTGATGCCGATCAATCGGCCGGCCGAGTCGAGCAGCGGGCCGCCTGAGTTGCCGGGGTTGATCGCCGCGTCGGTCTGGATCGCGCCGCGGATCGGGCGCCTCGTCACCGACTCGATCTCGCGGTTCAGCGCGCTGACGATGCCGGTGGTCAGCGTCTGGTCGAGGCCGAACGGGTTGCCGATCGCGTAGACCTTCTGCCCGACCAGCAGGTTGCCGCTCTGGCCGAGCGCGATCGCCTTCAGCTTCTCACTCGGCGCGTCGATGCGCAGCACCGCGAGATCACGGTCGGGGAACACACCGACCAGCGAGGCGCTGTAGGTGCTGTTGTCCGACAGCGTGACCCGGGCGCCGTTGCCGCCCTGGATCACATGGAAGTTGGTGACGATATGTCCTTGGTCGTCCCACATGAAGCCGGTGCCGGTGCCGCGTGGCACCTGCGTCGCGTCGATCGAGAACAGGCTGGCTGCGCGCTCGAGCGTCGTGATGTGCACCACTGACGGCGACGCCGACTTGAAGACGTCGATGTTGTTGCGCTCGTCCGCCGCCAGATCGCCGCGCGCGACCACCGCGTGCGGGACGATGCTGGCCGCCGGTGGCGCAGCGGCCAGCGCCACGGTCGCGCTGTGCTGGCCGAGCCAGAACATCGCGGCGGCCACCGCGCCAATCAACAGCAGGGTGGCCGCAGTGCGGGAGCCGGCAGGTTCAGCCAACGCGTACCTCGATGCGGCGCGGCTGGGCTTCGGCGACCTTGGGAATGCGCAGCCGCAGCACACCGTCCTTCAACTGCGCATCGATTGCCGCGGTGTCGAGCTCGTTGCTCAGCGTGAACGACCGGCGGTATCTCGATGCGCGCACCTCGGCGAACACCGCATCGAGCGACTGCGGCGTGTCCAGCCCGACCGTGCCTTCCAGGCTCAGGGTCGCGCCGTCGACCTTGATGTCGAGCCCGTCCTTCTTGACGCCGGGTAGGTCGGCCAGCAAGGTGATGCCGCTGCTGTCCTCGACCACGTCGACCCGGGGCACCAGATACGCCGTGGAGGCCGGGCTGCTGTTGTCTTGCTTCGTGCTGCTCATGGTTTTCTCTCCTGTGTCTGATGTGTGACGGTCACTCGATCGCGATGCGCTTGGGCTGCACCGCTTCGCGGCGCCGCACGTTCACGTGCAGGACTCCGTCGCGGTAGCTCGCGCTGACCTGGCTCGGATCGACGTCGTCGGGCAGCGCGACCGCGCGTCGGAACTTGCCGCTGTATCGCTCGTGGCCATGTACGCTGGTCTTCGGTGCTTCGGCGGGAAGATCGCTGGGCCGCTCGCCGGAGATCGTCAGCACTCCGCGGTCGAGCGTGACCTCGGTGCGGCCGGCATCGATGCCCGGCGCAAACACATAGACGTCGACGGCCTGCGGGCTCTGACCGACATTGATCGGTGGAAAGGCGCTGCCGCCGGTGGAGCGGATCGCTCGCGACGCGTTGCCCCAACCGAACAGCGAATCAACGTCGCCGCGCATGCGGTCGAGATCGGCAAAGAAGCCGCTCGGGACGCTCAGGTAAGAGTCGTACATGGTTCGTTCTCCATCTTGAAGTGGAGCCCGTCCATCGAGCCCCATGCCTTTCAAAATGGCTGCTCCGCGCCCGGTTTCAAGAGGCGGCGCAACGAAGTCCCTTGGCAGCTCAGCCTTGTCGGGGGAACTGCGCGATCGATTCCGACCGCGCCCGCAGCATCCACGCGAGGAAACTGACGAGGCCGATCGCCGCCAGCGTCAGCCCGGCCGTGGCCGCCGCCCAGAACCCCGGTGCGCCGCGCAGCGACGGGGGCGTGGCGCCGGTCAGGTCGAACGCCAGCGTGCAGCCGCCGCCCAGTCCGACGCCCCAGATCGCGATGCCGTAGATGATCAGCGGCGCCGAGGCGATGCGGTACGCGCGCAGCGTGTACGCGACGTGGATCTGCGCGGCATCGGCGATGTGGAAGAGCATCACCCACGTGAGCAGCGGTAGCGCCGCAGCGACGATCACCGCGTCGCGCGTGTAGACGTGCAGGATGGCATCGCGCAGGCCGTACACCGAAGCGCCCAGCGTGGCCGCGATCAGCACGGTCAGCAGCAAGCCGTGCCAGCCGAGTCGTCGAGCATCAGGTGCATCGCCGGCGCCGATGCGCTGCGCGACCAGCGTGCTGGTGGCATTGCCCAGCGAGATCGGCAGCATGAACATCACCGAGATCAGGTTGACCGCGATCTGGTGGCCGGCCACCGGTGTGGCACCCAGTCGCGAGATGAACAGCGCCATGAAGGTGAATCCGGTGACCTCGATGCCGATGGACAGACCCATCGGCAGGCCCAGGCGCAGCAGGGCTGACAGCTTGCGGAAGTCGGGCCGCTGCAGTCGCATCGTGTGCAGCCCGAACGGCGCATAGAACGGTGAACGCAGCAGCACCGCAGCCGCCGCCAGCAACTGGATCGCCATCGCGATCGCGGTCGCGATGCCGCAGCCCGGCGTGCCGAGCGAGGGAATCCGCAACTCGCTCCCCGGCCAACCGGCAGGCAGGGGCACGGTGGCGCCGAACACCAGCAGTGCGGTCAGCGGCACCTTCAGCGCCAGACCGACGACCTGCAGGGCCATCACCATCTTCGGGCGCGACACGGCCGTGTTGAAGCCGCGAAAAGCCGTGAACAGCAATGCCGAAGGCAATGCGAAGGCCAGCGCGTCCAGGTGGGAATGCACCTTGTCGGCGACGTCGGGCGGCGTCTGCGCCAGCGCCAGGAACGGTGCTGGCAAGACCAGAAAGCTGCACCCGAGCACCGACAGTCCGAGCGCCAACCAGAGTGCCTGATGCAATTGTTGTCCGGCCTCCGGCAATCGGCGCGCGCCGAAGAGTTGACCGGTGATCGGTGCCACGGCCTGCACCACTCCGGTCAAGCCGATGAACACCGAGACATAGACGGCGTTGCCGACAGCCAGCGCGGCCAGGTCGACTTGTGAATAGCGTGCCACCAGCAACGTGTCGATCGTGGCAAAGGCCAGCACCGCCAGCTGCCCGATGAACACCGGCCAAGCCAGTGGCAGGATGCGCGCCGCGCTTGTCGTCCAGCCGCGCCCCGGCGTCACGGCGCTGCGCACACGGGGGGCTCGGCACTCAAGTGGCCGAGGCCTCGGATCCGTTCGACGCCAGTCGCTGCGCCTCACGCGCGCGCTCGGCATAGCGGTTGAAGCGCAAGGCAGTGCCGTCCATCGTGATGCGGCGCCAGGTCGCGCGTTTTTCGGCTGGCGACATCACTGGCCAGTGCTGCACTTCGTCGAAGCTGCGTCCGCAGCCCTTGCAGATGTCGTCTCCCTGGCTGGTGGAGCAGATCGCGATGCACGGTGCATCGGGGGTGGTCGCGTACCAGGCCAGCCACGCGGTGCGCGAAGCCGACGGCATGCTGGCGTCATCGCACTCGCTCTCGCGGTAGTACACCATCAGCGCGTACACCTCGGCCAGCGCACGCACCTCGGGGCAGGCGGTGATGCCATCGGGGGACGGCGAGCGCTCGCGCCACCAGTTGATGGCAGCCTCGATGTCGGTGATGTGGATGCCGGCCATGGGTGTCCGAGAAAGCGGAGGGCAAGGATACTGCCGTGCTGTTGTCAGAAGCACACCGCCTGCCGCGACCGAGGGAATCGGGACTGGGGCCTTCGCATCCATGTTCCGGCCATCGACATCGAAAGGACGACCATGAAAGCACCTTCCGTTGACAAGCTGCGCCGGTCAAGCATCCGGGTCCCGTTGCTCGCGCTGGCTCTGGCCGTGCCGGTCGGCTTGTGGTTCGTGCCGCTGATGGGGGTGGGTGCCGAACCGGCGGTGCCGGTTCCGTCACCGCTGACCGATGCCGCGACTGCGCCCGGCGCCACGCCGCAGACTGCGGTGTTCGCCGGCGGCTGCTTCTGGGGCGTGCAGGGGGTGTTCCAGCACGTCCGCGGTGTGACGAGCGCGGTGTCGGGATACGCCGGCGGCAGCGCGGACACCGCGTCGTACCGCAAGGTGGGCTCGGGCGCCACCGGGCATGCCGAGGCGGTCAAGGTTGTCTTCGACCCGAGGCAGGTCAGCTTCGGACAGCTGCTACAGATCTATTTCTCGGTGGCGCACAACCCGACCGAGCTGAACCGCCAGGGGCCGGACCGCGGAACCCAGTACCGCTCGACGATCTTCCCGGCCGATGCCGAGCAGGCGCGGGTGGCAGGCAGCTACATCGAGCAGCTCAACCGTGCAGCGACCTTCGGCAAGCCACTGGCGACGACGATCGAGCCGCTGAAGACGTTCTACCCGGCGGAGGATTACCACCAGGATTTCCTGACGCTGAACCCGGACCACCGGTACATCGTGATCCACGACCTGCCGAAGCTCGACAACCTGAAGCGGCTGTTCCCCGACCGGTATCGGGCCGAGCCGGTTCTGGTGGGAGCAGCGAAGCCCGCGTAGCCGATGCATCTGTTTCCGAGGCGAAGGGGGCTATCGCTCCCCCGCAATTCAGGGTAAACTCTAGGACTTCGCTCGCATCGACGATCTACCGCAAACCCGTTTGCGCAGTTGTTGTGATCGATGCTCGTTCATCCCCTCTGACCTCGTTCGAGTCAGCCCACGATCTTCAGTGCGGCAGGTCTCGATAGCGCTTTGAGCCGGTGCCGTCACCCGATGGCACTTGCAGGCAACGGTCGGCGGCGATGCCGTCGCTTGACTGTTCCGCTTCACCGTTCTCAAAGCGAACCTTCTCCCAGCGACCTGACCTCGTCGGTTCATCGAACCGGCAGGTGCTCCATGGCGTTGCGCAATGCGCAGCGTCTGCACCGCATTTGAAAGTACGAAATGACATTCGCGAACCTGGGCCTCAACGAAGCCCTGACCAAGGCCGTCGCCGACGCCGGCTATGAAACCGCCACCGAAGTCCAGATGAAGGCCATCCCGCTGGCCCTCGCTGGCAAGGACCTGATGGTCTCGTCGAGCACCGGCAGCGGCAAGACCGCATCGTTCATCCTGCCCGCGCTCGAACGCATCATCGCCGCACGTGCCGACACCACGCAGCGCCGTGATCGCGCCACCGTCTACGGTCCGCGCATCCTGGTGCTGACGCCGACCCGCGAACTCGCGATGCAGGTCGCCAAGGCGGCTTCGACCTACGGTCGCCACGTGCAGGGCCTGCGTGTCGCCACGGTCGTCGGCGGTGTGCCTTACCCTGCGCAGATCAAGGCGTTGCGCGGTCCGCTGGACATCCTGATCTCGACCCCGGGACGCCTGCTCGACCACCTGCAGACGGGCAAGGCGGTGCTCGAGAACGTCGAAATGCTGGTGCTCGACGAAGCCGATCGCATGCTCGACATGGGTTTCATCGATGACATCAACACCATCGCCGACCACGTGCCTGCCGCACGCCAAACGGTGATGTTCAGCGCCACCTTCGCCGGCCACGTGGGCCGCCTGGCGCAGAACCTGTTGCGCGATCCGCAGCGCATCGATGTCTCGTCGCACACCGACACGCACGAGAACATCGAGCAGCGCCTGCACTGGGCGGACAACCACAATCACAAGAACGCGCTCCTCGACCACATCCTGACCGAGCGCGCGATGGAGCAGGCGCTGGTATTCACCAGCACGCAGCGTGACGCCGACTGGCTCGCCGATCGCCTGGCCGAGATGGGGCACGCCGTGGCATCGCTGCACGGCGGCATGCCGCAGGGCCGTCGCAACCGCGTGCTGCAGGGCCTTCGCTCGCGTCAGCTGAAGGTGCTGGTCGCCACCGACGTCGCCGCGCGCGGCATCGACGTGCCGAGCATCAGCCACGTCATCAACTACGGTCTGCCGATGAAGGCCGAGGACTATGTGCACCGCATCGGCCGCACCGGACGTGCCGGCAAGAACGGCCTGGCGATCACGCTGGGCGAGCGCATGGACACCGGCATGATCCGTCGCATCCAGCAGTTCACGACGCAGAACATCCCCGTCAGCACGATCGCCGGTCTGGAGCCGAAGAGCCCCGAGCCCCGCATGTACGCACCACGTCCAGGCAGCGACACCGAGCGTCGTCCCGGTGGCTTCGGCAACCGGTCGGGTGCGCCGTCCAACAACCGCTTCAGCAAGCCGTCGTTCGCGCCACGTCGTGAAGAAGGTGGTTTTGCACCGCGTCGTGATGACAGCTTTGCGCCGCGTTCGGCGGGGCCTTTCGACCGTGCTCCGCGACGTCCCGTCGAAGGGGCTGCAGCGCCCGGCAAGCCGCCGTTCAAGGCGCGTCCGCGCACCGGCGGGTTCACCCCCCGCTGAGCGTCCCACGATGGGTTGTTCCGTAAAAAGGCC
This sequence comes from Rhizobacter sp., assembly GCA_046154125.1. Lineage (GTDB taxonomy): Bacteria > Pseudomonadota > Gammaproteobacteria > Burkholderiales > Burkholderiaceae_C > PBB1. The sequence goes on from JBJXEJ010000099.1 coordinate 14,049, forward strand.
CGCGCAAGCGGGCCTTTTTACGTCCTGACGATGTGCGCTCATCGATTGCTCAGCCGACGGTGACCTTGCTGATGGCGAGCGCGTGAGGCTTCACCGCTTGATTCGGCCGCCCCAGTTCGACGGCCAGGGCCGCCCCCAGCAGAAAGATCTGGCTCGACCAGTAAACCCAGACCAGCAGCGCTGCGAACGAGCCCGCAGCGCCCAGCGCCGACTGCATGGCCGTGGTCGCCGCATACAGGCTGATGCCGTAGCGGCCGACCATGAACAACGAAGCCGCCACTGCGCCACCGATCATAGCGTTGCGCCACGGCAGCCGGGTGCTGGGCAGCCAGCGAATCATCATCGCGAAGATCACGGTGATGACGCCCCAGGACCACAGCCCTTCGACGGCGATCAGCACCGGCGCCAGCCATGCCCATTCGGTGGTGAGCCACTGCAGTGCCAGCAAGCTTACCGTTTGAGCCACCATCGCGACCGACAGCAGGAAGCCGCAGCCCAGCACGACGCCGATCGCCAGCAGCCGCACCTGCACCAGCCGCCACCAGGTGAACGCACCATCGCGCTCGCCGAGCATCGCCTGCACGGCAGAACGCAATTCGACGAAGACTCCGGTGGCGCCGATCAGCGTGGTGCCGAGCGCCAGCCACGATCCAAAGATCGCCTGCTCGCCCTGAGCCGATGTGTGGGCGTGACGTGCCAGCAACTCGCTCAAGGTACGGGTCTCCCGCTCGCCGACCAGCCGGGTCAGTGAATCGAGCATTGCTGATTGCGCCCCGTCGTTGCCGAGCAGCCAGACCATGACGCCAGTGACGACGACCAGCAGCGGTGCCATCGAAAAAGCCGCGTAGAACGACACCGCAGCCCCTTGGCGCATGCCATCGGCGTCGAGGTATCGATTCAGCGCGGCCCAAAAAGTCTGGGCGCCGCTCGTGACGGCGCCCCAACTTCCGGTATTCATCCGGTCATCGATGCGGGCCCGATCAGCTGCGCAGAGCGATTTCGTTCTTGACGGATTTCACGCCCTTGACGGCGCGTGTGATTTCTTCAGCCCTGACCTTCTCGGTGCTGTTCTTCGCGAAGCCCGACAGCATGACGGTACCGTTGAGGGTCTCGACGCTGATCGCCGAAGCATCTACTTCCTTGTTGTCGACGAAGCGGGCCTTCACCGAAGTGGTGATTGATGTGTCGTCGATGTAGGCGCCGACGGTCTCCTGATTGCGCGTCACGGCACAGCCGGACATCGTGAAGAGTGCGACGGAAGCGGCGAGGGCGGCGAGGGTGGTGCGTGTGAACATGGTGTAGCTCCGTGGTGTGAATGAAGAAAAGTGAGGCGGGCGCATCGACCCGCCAATTCAGCGGCTACGTCCTTGCGGGATCGCTGCCGAGGGGCGAACTTCGGTGAATGACCGTTGCCGGTGCGACGGAGGTCGTCGTGGGTGGACTTCGCCGCAGCAGCGAATCGGCGAGCGTCATCCAGCCATCGGTGGGCAGGCGCGACAGCACTTTCGAGGCAATCTGGGGCAACAAGCCGGCGTAGACCGCGCGCCGCAGCGGCGCAAAGCGCCAGGGCCGCGCCCACATCACGAGCCCGCCCATCGCCAGCGCGCCGAACAAGGACCATGCAGGGTGCCGTTGCGTCACCGGTCGGGCCGCCGATGCGGCCGATGCCGCCACCAGCGTCACGACGACGCGCAACGGATGTTGCGACCACCAGCCCGATAGCGTGTCCAGCACCGTGCCGACCAGCGGGATGGATCGCAGTGAGCTGAGCCAAGCGGCTGGCGGGCGCAAGCCGGAGAGACTGTCCTGGTGTCCGTTCAAGGCGATGAGGTGACGGCGCAAGCGCGCGCGCGAGTGTTCAAGACGTGCCACCGCGTCGAGGTGGGGCGCGACCGGGTCCGCCAAGGCACGAGCGGCGATCGGGCTGGCTGCGTGCGTCACGCGCTCACCTCGCGCAGCAGGGCCATGTCTTGTGAAAACTGCAGACGCAGCATGGCGAAGGCGGCGTCTGCAGGGCGATCCTGAGCTGACCACCAGCTCGCTGCGGCCACCAGCGCCGGCAACCCGGGAGCGCCCCACAGCGCCCATGGCGCATGCAGGTCGGCGGCCGGTGTCACAGCCCACAGCATCAGAGCCACCCCGGCCAGCACGGCCGCCGATGCTGCGCAGATCATCGCAATGCCCGTTTTCAAGGCCCTCGAGCGCAGCTGTGTCGCTGCGGAGGCGAATTCCTGCGCCGCGAGCGCCGCATAAGCTTCGACGTGATCGGTCAGTACCGTGGGGTGCGCGGCCATCAGTTTGAAAAGCGGGTGAATCACGATGAGCGTTCCGGATGCGGAGTGGGTGGTGCTGCAGTGAGTCGGGTCGGTCAGTCGCTCTGGCGCGACCGGTTCAGCAAAGCCATCAGCGCCATCAGCGCGGCGCCTGTGGCGGCCGCGATGAGCATCGCCTTGACGGGCTCGTCCTTGATGTAGTTGACGGTGCTGTCGGTGGCGCGGGCAGCGCGCTCACGCAGTTGCTGCGAGCTGTCGCGGGCGCCGTCGATGCCGCGTCGCGCGAGGTTCTCTGCGTTCTTGACCAGGCGATCGATCGCCGGACGCGCACGATCAGCCATCTCTTGCGCCTCTTCGGCAAGCTGACGATGGACTTGTTCTGCGCGGTCGATATCTTCAACAGCGGAGCTCGCGCCGCTGGCGGCGCCTTCAACGAATTGGCTGGGCATGGACATCTTCATGATGGAGTTCCTGGAATGACGGAGGGAGTGGAGGGGCCGTGGGGCGGGCGCTGGACGGTCCCGGTTCGATCACTTGGATGCGACTGGCTTGCTGTCGCGGTCACGGCGAAGCAAGTCGGCCAGTGTTTTCTTCTCTTCGTCGTCGAGTGGCTTGACGGTGCCCGCCGATTTGTCGTGTGCATGTCGGTCATCGGCAAGTTGCTGATTCACGACTTCTTCGTGCGCATCGATTTGTTCGACGGCTTCAGTGGCACCGGCGGCGGCGCCTTCAACGAACTGGCTGGGCATGGTGACTCTCATGGGTAACTCCTGTAGGGAAGGGGGTGGGAGGAAGGAAACGAGGCAATGGGCTGCGAAGCGAACTACTTCCGCATCTGACCGAAGAGAAAGCTGACGATGGCCAGCACGAGGAAGATCACGAACAGCACCTTCGCGATGCCGACTGCGCTTGCTGCGATGCCGCCGAAGCCGAACAGGGCAGCCACCAGCGCGATGACGAAGAACACGACCGCGTAATGCAACATGGATATCTCCTTTGAAGTGGAGCGACGCTTCTTCGGACCGTGTCCGGGCATCGCAGGGGTCCAGTGTCCGGCCGGGCGCGGCGGACATCGATAGTCCGCCTTGCCTCTCGGGCGTCAGGCAAATCGGCCCGCGCGTGTAGGACCGGACCGACACAGCGGGCCGTCGCGACAGCAGGTATTGCGGATCAATGCGGTGCCCGGCCCCTCAGCGGGACCGAGACGTTGCGCACTCGACGGTGACGGGCTGAGGCGCGATCCTCCGCCGTTCCTCAGGATTCAAGCAGCGGAAGGCTCGCCTCGATCAGCGTGCCGTGCCCCGGCTCGCTCGACAGGGCCATCTGGCCGCCTTCGGCTTCGACGCGGTAGCGCATGCCGAGCAGGCCATGCGCCGCCTGTCGGGGTGTCAGCGTGTCGAAGCCGCACCCGTTGTCGCGCACCGAGATCGTGGCTGCCGAACCTTGCCGGGACAGCACCACCCACACTTCGCTGGCCTTCGCGTACTTCGCGATGTTGGTCAGCGCCTCCTGCACGAGGCGGTAGGCGGTCAGCTCGCCCGAGCTGCTGAGTTCGACCGGCTCCAGCAGCGCGTGCACCTGCAGGCCCGATGCCGTGGCGAATTCGCTGGTGACGATCTCGAGCGCCGCCACCAGACCCAGGTTGCTGAGCGACGAGGGTCGCAGGTTCTCGATGATCTGCCGCTTCAGCGCGATGCCGTCGTTCAGCAGCTTGTTCAGGTGCAGCAGGCGCTCGGCGACCTCGGGTGACATGGTCCCCAGGCGCGCCTTCAGGCGTGCGGCATCGAGCTTGGCGGCGGTCAGCAACGCGCCCAGTTCGTCGTGCAGTTCGCGCGCCAGGCGGCTGCGCTCGTCTTCACGCGCGGTCTGCAGGTGCTGGGCCAGTTCGGTCAGCTGAGCGGTGCGGCTCTTCACCTCGCCATCGAGCCGGTCGCGCTCGACCTGAACCGCCAGCTTCTGTTCCCGCTGAACGCGCACCAGCACGGCTGACTGCCGGAAGTACAGCGACAGAGCCAGCAGGCTGATCAGTGTCGTGAGGCCGACGCCGACCCGGTTGATCATCAGCGTGCGATGCACGTCGGCGCGTCCCACCACAACGCGCTCGGTCTCGAGGTCGAGCAACTGTTGGGCGATGGTGCGTATCGATTCCATCTTCTCCTGGCCGATGTTGGTCATCAGCAACTCTCGCCAGGCTTCTCCGCCTTCGTCGTGCAGGCGCAGGGTCGTCGCCAGTTCGGAGATCTTGTCCTTGCTCAGGCTCGACAGGTGCTCCATCAGCGGGGCCCCCTGCGGGTGACCCTGGTAGTACGTCATCAGCGAATGGAGCGACGTGTCGATCCGTTCGAGTGACTCCCGGTAGGGCTTCAGGTACTCGCTGCGCTGGGTCAGCAGGTAGCCACGCTGGCCGGTCTCGGCATCGACGAGCTGACGCCAGAGCGACTGGATGTCGGTGCGCGCGGTGGCCATCGTCGCGAGCTGGTTCATCGAATTCGTCGCGCGCCGGAACGACACTTCGCTGATCACCAGCAGCAGGACCGCCGCGACGCAGGCCACCGGGAACGCGAAGGCACTTCTCCAGAAGCGGTCGAACCGTCTCAATGGCATCGCATGCCTCTAAACTCGTTGCATCCTGTTCCGGCCCGAGTCTCGTCACCATGATCCGCATTGCCATCGTCGACGACCACGCCATCGTGCGCACCGGACTGCGCCAGTTCCTGTCCGAGGAAATCGGCCTCACGGTCGTGGCTGAAGCCGCCAACGGGCGCGATGCACTCGACATCGTGCGCGCGGGTGGCGTCGATGTCATGCTTGTCGACCTGTCGATGCCCGACCAGAGCGGCGTCGAGGTGCTGGCGGCGATCAAGGCACGAGCGCCGGATCTGCCGGTGCTGATCCTGAGCGGGTTTCCCGAGCAGCACTACGCGACCACGATGCTCAAGCAGGGGGCGGCCGGGTATCTCAACAAGGATTGCGATCCCGAAGAAATCGCGAAGGCCATCCGCACGGTGTTTCGCGGACGCAAGTACATCACGTCGGGCGTGGCGGAACTGCTGGCCGACGGCCTGGCCGGTGGTGGCGAGAAGCTGCCGCATGAGTTGCTCTCCGAACGGGAGTTGCAGGTCTTCCTTCGGCTGGCGAAGGGTGAGGCGATCGGTGCGATGGCGGTCAGCATGTCGCTGAGCGTGAAGACTGTGAGTACCTACCGCACACGCGTGATGGAAAAGATGAAGCTCGAATCGAACAGCGACCTGACCTATTACGCGCTGAAAGCCGGGTTGATCCAGTAGCGTCATTCCCCATGCGCCTGCGCACTTTTCCGATCAGGAGAGGGCACTGAACCCGCTGTTGCCCGAATCGCCTGTCGACAGGCGCAGGCAGTAGGCCATCAAGGCGTCGATCTCGTTGGACTTGTCGAAGACGCGATCGGCACCGAGTTCGATGCACTTGCGCCGCATGTCGGAAGTGGCGTAATTGCTCAGCACCACCAGCTTCGTGGGTTTTTCCTGCTGCCGTGCCGCCTTCAGCACGCCAAGCCCGGATCCCTGCGCCAGGAAGACGTCCACGATCATCAGGTCGCAGGCGTTGGCGCCGCTCGAGAGCCATTGGACTGCGGTGTTTTCATCGGCGGCCGTGCCGACGACATCGACGCTCACCAGTTCCTCCAGCGCAGCGATCAGGTTTTCGCGTATGACCGGGCTGTCTTCGACGATGTAGGTTTTCAGGTGTCCCATGCGTGCGGCTTGGCGATGAGGCTTCGGTGGAAAGGGATGCTGGTTGAGCGGATTGAACGGCGCCGGCACATTGTTTGAATCTGTTTCTATTTTCGTCGCCGGTCAAGTCGCGCTTTGCCGTCCAAACCACGCAGCGCTTGTCGGATGTTTCCTACGCGTCGGACAAGTCAGCGTCGTTCGGCCAAGCGGTCGGTTCGACGCGGCGAACCAGCACCGAGGCTTCCATGCCCAGATAGGCGTCGGACGCACCGTACCAACTGCCGGAGACCGGTGCCGCCAGGCTCGGGTCGCGAGCGACGCCCACTCGGATCAGCTGATTGCCGCCGAGCAGGTTGTTCGTCGGGTCGAAAGGCACCCAGCCGGCGCCCGGCAGATAGGCCTGGAGCCAGGCGTGCGTGCTTCCGGCGCCCTGCGTGAACACGGGCATGCCTCCGTTGCCTGGCTGGGCTGCGGTGTCGAGCGCCGGATCGTAGAGGTAGCCGGACACGAAGCGGGTCGCCACGCCCAGCCGGCGCGCCGCTTCCATCATCAGCAGCGCGAAATCGCGACAGGTGCCGCTGCCGAGCTTCAGCGTGTCCAGTGGTGACTGGGTTCCTTCTTCCTCGCGACCGCGGTAGATCATCTGGTTGCGTATGTGCTCGTTCATCGCGACGAGCACGTCCCGTGTGCGGGTCGGGCCATCGGTGCGGATGAACTGGCGAACCCATTCCATCAGCTTGCCCTGCGGATCCTCGTGATGGGGACGCAGGTACATCTCCAGGTCGAACCGCTCATCCGTCGAGTAGGCGAACGGGAAGAATTCGGCCGTGCCCGAAACAGGCAGTTCCAGGTTGTTGGTGTGCGCATGCTCGATCGAGAACGAGCAGACGATGCGCAGTTCGAGGGCCGAGGTCAGCGGCTGCACCAGCGCCACCGAGTTCGAGTGCGGGTCCTGGATCATCCGGATGATGGCCTCGGGGCTGACCTTCAGGTCGGTTGCAAGCACGCGCAGGTCGTGGCTGTCGCGCGGGCGGAACATCACGCGGTGCTCGCCGAAGCTCACCGGCTCCTGGTAGCGGTACACCGTGGTGTGCGTAATGTCGTACTGGATCGACATGGTCGGTCTGCGCTGTGCTGCCGTGGCCTGAACGTCGTTCAGATGTCGAGCAACTCGACCTCGAACATCAACGTCGCGTTCGGCGGGATCACGCCGCCGGCACCACGTGCGCCGTAGCCCAGCTCGGGCGGAATCACCAGCATCCGGGTGCCGCCGACCCGCATGCCCACCACACCCTCGTCCCAGCCCTTGATGACCTGGCCGGCACCCAGGTAGAACTTGAACGGATCGCCGCGGTCCTTGCTGCTGTCGAACTTGGCCCCCTTGACGCCGTTGCTGTAGAGCCAGCCGGTGTAATGCACGCTGACGTGCTGCCCGGATACCGCCTCTTCGCCGGTGCCATCGATCGTGTCTTCAAATTGCAGTCCGGAAGAATTGGTTTGCATGATCTGTCCTTTCGGGTTGGAACCGGGACGTGCGACGGCACGCCTGCCTGAGGCCGATCGTATCGGCTTTGCAAGGCAGCCTTGTCAGCCGTGATGCCGGACCTCAGTCGGACACGAATCGGTAGCCGATCCCGGTCTCGGTGATCAGGTGCTTCGGCCGCGCAGGGTCGGCTTCGAGCTTCTGACGCAGGTGGCCCATGTAGATGCGCAGGTAGTGGTTGTGTTCGATGGCGCCGGGTCCCCACACGTCGCGCAGCAGCTGCCGCTGTGTCAGCACCTTGCCTTCGTGCGACACCAGCAGCGCCGCCAGCTTGTACTCGACGGGTGTCAGGTGCACATGCTCGCCTGCGCGCGTCACGCGGCGATCGATCAGGTCGAACTCGATGTCGCCGAAGCGCACCTTGGTGGCTGGCGTCGAACCGGCAGTCGCCATGCGGCGCAGTGCTGCACGAACCCGTGCCAGCAATTCGCCAACGCCGAAGGGCTTGGTCAGGTAGTCGTCCGCCCCGGCGTCCAGCGCCGCCACCTTGTCGTCTTCGGCCACGCGCGCCGACAGCACGATGACCGGCATCGCACTCCAGCCGCGCAGGTCGCGGATCAGGTCAACCCCGTCACCATCCGGCAGACCGAGGTCGAGGATCAGCAGGTCGGGCTTGCGGGTGCCGGCCTCGATCAGCCCGCGCTGTCGGGTGTCGGCCTCGTGGACGATGTAGCCCTCGGCAGCCAGCGTCTGGCGCACGAAGCGCCGGATGTCGGCGTCATCCTCGACGACCAGGATGCGAGCAGCGCTGTCCATGGGATTCAGGTGTGTCCTTGCATCAGGCCGGCATCATCGCCGAAGCACCTTCGAGCGGCGGCGAAGGCACATGCGGCAGCGTGAAGCGAAACACCGCGCCGTGTTCCGGCGGGACGCGGTTCCTGGCGCCGATGTGCCCGCCATGCGCCTGGACGATGGCGCGGCAGATTGCAAGGCCCAGTCCGACCCCCGGCTTGCTCGACTCCTTCTCGCCACGGGTGAACTTGTCGAACAGCCGTTCACCGGCATCGGTTGCAGTGCCGCTTTCAGGCCCTGGTGAGACCTCGATCGGCAGCCCGGCGCCGGCATCGCCGACCTCGACCACGATCTGCATCCCGTCCTGCCGCGCACCGATCGTGATGGGCGTGCCGGACGGCGTGTACTTGGCAGCGTTCTCGAGCAGGTTGACGAGCACGCGCTCCAGCAGCACCGCGTCGCCGTGCAGCAGCGGCAGATCGGCGGGCAGGGCCACGTGGACCGGGTGCGCGGCGAGGGCGCCCTCGATCGACCGGATCGCGCTGCCCGCAAGCTCCTCCAGCGACTGCCAGTCGCGCTTCAATGTCACCGCGCCGGCCTGCAACCGCGCCATGTCCAGCAGATTGCTGACCAATTGGGCGGTGCGCAACGCCTGAGCATGGATCTCCCGGGCGGCCTCGCCTTGCAGCGAACCTTCGCGCGCCAGCGCCAGCGCCAGCGACTCGCTCAGGCCCACCAGCGATGTCAGCGGCGTTCGCAGATCGTGCGAGAGCGCGGCCAGCAGCGAATTGCGCAGCCGTTCGGACTCCATCGTCACCAGTGTCTCCTGGGCGACGGTGACGAAGTGGACCCGCTCGATCGCTATGGCGACCAGCGCCGCATAGGTGTCGAGCAACTGCCGCTGTTCCGGGATCATCAGCAGGCGGGGGTTGGCCGGTTCGACGGCGATCACGCCGCGCGTGCGCATCGGTGCCTTCAGCGGCACGTAGAGCAGCGGGCTGGCCGGCAGTGTGTCGGTGCCTGCGCCGGCTGCCTCGGCGTGGTCGTAGGCCCATTGCGCGATGCCGAGGTCCAGCCGCGGTGCGTCACCGTTGCGCGGCGACGCATCGACCAGGCGGCCGCTGGCGTCGGGGCACAGCACCGACGCCTTGGCGCGAAAGCCCCTCTCGACATACTTGTCGCTGACCTCGGCCACCTGCTCCTGGGTCAGAACCACGCCGAGCTCGCGCGACATCTCGTACAGGCAGCGCGCGCGGTCCTCTCGATACCGCGCGATGCGGGCCTGATAGCGCAGACTGGCGGTGAGCTGCCCCACCACCAGCCCGACGATCATCATCACCGCGAAGGTCAGCAGGTATTGCACATCACTGACCGCGAACGAGAAACGCGGTTGCACGAAGAAGTAGTCGAACGCGATCACGTTCAGCACCGCCGACGCAAATGCGGCGCGCCGCCCGAACTTCACCGCCACGCCGACGACCGCCAGCAGGAAAAGCATGATGATGTTGGCGAGGTCCAGGAACGGAACCAGTGGCGTCGCCAGCGCAGTCAGCAGTGCACTGGATGCGAGTGCCCAGGCGAGGCCGTTCCAGGGGAGCGCACGCCTCGGCGGAGCATCTTCGCGTGCCAGCGCAGCGGCCGGGCGAACGGTGTCATCCAGCGTGACCACCATCAGCTCCACCTCGGGCGCCAGTACCGCCACCCGCTCGACGAACCGCGGACCGCTCCACAGGCGCCGCAACGCCGCCATCGGCCCGCCGCCCCGAGCCGGGCGCCCGACCACCAGCGTGCCCAGGTTGTGATCCCGCGCGCAGGCGACCACCGCATCGGCGGCGTTCTGACCTGTCAAGGTCGCCGTGCTCGCCCCCAGCGACTCGGCCAGCTTGAGCGTGCGCAGGATGGTGCGGCGCCGGGATTCAGGCAGTCGCTGCAGCCTTGGTGTTTCCACATACACCGCATGCCATGGTGCGTTGCTGCGCGAGGCGCGGCGGCTCGCTGCCCGCACCAGCTTGTCGGCTCCAGCGTGCGGGCCCAGGCAGACCAGCAGCGCATCGCTGGTTTGCCACACCGTGCGCTCGCCGCCATGCACCATGTTGCGCCGGTAGCTGCGCACCTCGTCGTCGACGCGTTCTGCAGTCCGGCGCAGCGCCAGCTCGCGCAGCGCCATCAGGTTTCCCTTGCGAAAGAAGTTCTGTACCGCGCGCTCGGCCTGTTCGGGCAGATAGACCTGGCCCTGTTGCAGCCTTCGCAGCAGGTCGTCTGTCGGCAGGTCGACCAGCACCACTTCGTCCGCCTCGTCGAACACCCGGTCGGGCACGGTCTCCCAGACCCGGATGCCGGTGATGCCACCGACCACGTCGTTCAGGCTCTCGATGTGCTGCACGTTGACAGCGGTGATGACGTCGATGCCGGCGTCGAGCAGCTCGTCGATGTCCTGCCAGCGCTTCGGGTGACGCGAACCGGCGACGTTGCTGTGCGCCAGTTCGTCGACCACGAGGACGGCCGGGTGGCGTGCGAGCGCAGCGTCGAGGTCGAATTCGCCGATGGAAGTTGCAGCCTTTGCGTCGCTTCGCCGCGGCAGCACGTCCAGTCCCTGCAATTGCGCTGCAGTCTCGCTGCGACCGTGAGTCTCGACCAGGCCGATGACCACGTCGATGCCCTGTCCACGCAACTGCTGCGCGGCTTTCAGCATCGCATAGGTCTTGCCCACGCCGGCGGAGGCGCCGAAGTAGATCTTCAGCTTGCCGCGAGAGGCCCGGGCTTCTTCGGCTTGCGTGCGGGCGAGCAGGACGTCGGGGTCGGGACGGGACGGGTCGTCGGTCATTGATGGCAGTCTATTCACCACGCGGTCTCACCCAAAGAGAAGAGCTCATTCAAGGACCCAACCTGACAGCGTCCAACGCCAGGTTCAACGCCAAAACGTTGACGCGTGGCTCGCCGACCACGCCCAGCCACGGCCGCACCGCGTGCCGCTCGATCAAGGATTGCACCGTGGCCGGATCGAGCCCACGCGCACGCGCCACGCGCGACGCCTGATAGCCGGCAGCCGCCAGACTGATCTCCGGATCGAGCCCGCTGCCAGAGGCCGTGACCAGGTCGATCGGCACCGCAGCCGTGTTGCCTGGGTCGGCCGCCCGCAGCGCCGCGATGCGCGAGGTCACTGCGTCGATCAGCGCCGGGTTGTTGGCGCCCAGGTTCGACCCGCTCGACGCCCCCGCGTTGTTCGGCATTGGCCCGGTCGCCGACGGTCGCGACCAGAAATACTTCGGTGCGCTGAACGCCTGGCCGATCAGCGACGAGCCGATCGCCCTGCCGTCGACCACCACCAGCGAGCCATGGGCCGCCGCCGGGAACGCGCCCTGCGCAATGCCGGTCACGGCCAGCGGATAGGCGATACCGGTGATCGCGGTCAGCAGCACGAATACGGAGAAGGCGGGACGCAGGGTGTCCTGGAACAGATTCATCGAAGTCTCCTCAAATCAGGCCGAGCACGGACAACACCATGTCGATCGCCTTGATGCCGATGAACGGCACGACCAGCCCGCCCAGCCCGTAGATCAGCGCATTGCGCCGCAACAGCTCTGCGGCACCGAGTGCGCGGTAGGTCACGCCCTTCAGCGCCAGCGGGATCAGCACGACGATGATCAGCGCGTTGAAGATCACGGCGGCCAGGATTGCCGACGATGGCGACGCGAGCCGCATCACGTTCAACGCGTTGAGCTGCGGGTAGGTGGTCGCGAACGCAGCCGGGATGATCGCGAAATACTTCGCCACGTCGTTGGCGATGCTGAAGGTGGTCAGTGCGCCGCGCGTCATCAGCATCTGCTTGCCGATCTCGACCACCTCGATCAGCTTGGTCGGGTTGCTGTCGAGGTCGACCATGTTGCCGGCTTCCTTCGCGGCCTGCGTGCCGCTGTTCATTGCGACCGCCACGTCGGCCTGCGCCAGCGCCGGTGCGTCGTTGGTCCCGTCGCCGGTCATCGCGACCATCCTGCCTTCGGCCTGGTACTGGCGTATCAGTGCCAGCTTGGCCTCGGGGGTCGCTTCGGCCAGGATGTCGTCGACGCCGGCTTCGGCACCGATCGCGGCTGCCGTCAGCTTGTTGTCGCCGGTGATCATCACGGTCTTGATGCCCATGCGGCGCAGCTCGCCGAAGCGCTCCTTGATGCCGCCCTTGACGATGTCCTTCAGCTCGACGACGCCGAGCACGCTCGGCCCGTCGCTGACCACCAGCGGCGTGCTGCCACGCCGCGCCGCGTCCTCGACCAGCCGAGTCACCTCGGGCGCAAAGCGCGAACCCAGCGCCTCGACATGCCTGCGGATCGCATCGGCGGCTCCCTTGCGGATCGCGCGGCCTTCCCAGTTCACGCCGCTCATCCGCGTCTGCGCGGTGAACGGAACGAAGGTCGCATCGTGCGCTTCGAGCTGGCGTTCGCGCAGTTGGAACTTCTGCTTCGCGAGCACGACGATGCTGCGGCCCTCGGGCGTCTCATCGGCCAGCGATGACAACTGCGCTGCATCGGCCAGTTGCTGTTCGGTCACGCCGAGTGCCGGCCAGAAGGCGCTGGCCTGGCGATTGCCGAGCGTGATGGTGCCGGTCTTGTCGAGCAGCAGCACATCGACGTCGCCGGCCGCCTCGACTGCGCGGCCCGAGGTCGCGATCACGTTGGCGCCCAGCATGCGGCTCATGCCGGCGACGCCGATCGCCGACAGCAGGCCACCGATCGTCGTCGGGATCAGGCACACCAGCAACGCGACCAGCACGGTGATCGTCACCGACGACGCGGCCACACCCGCTCCCTGAGCCACCTGTGCCGAGTACTTCGAGAACGGCAGCAAGGTCGCGGTGACCACCAGGAAAATGAGAGTCAGCGTCACCAGCAGGATCGTCAGCGCGATCTCGTTCGGTGTCTTGCGGCGCTGGGCGCCCTCGACCATCGAGATCATCCGGTCGAGGAAGGTCTCGCCCGGGTTGACCGTGCAGCGCACGACGATCCAGTCGGACAGCACCCGCGTGCCGCCGGTCACCGACGAGAAATCACCACCGGCTTCACGGATCACCGGGGCCGACTCGCCGGTGATCGCGCTCTCGTCGACCGAGGCCACGCCTTCGATCACCTCGCCGTCGCACGGCATCGTGTCGCCGGCCTCAACCAGCAGCACCGCACCGATGCGCAGCTCGTCGGTCTCGACCGGGATCCACGACGATCCATGCCTGCCTTCGAGCAGCTTTTTTGCGATGCCTCGTTTTTTCAGGCCTCGCAGGCTGGCGGCCTGCGCCTTGCTGCGGCCTTCGGCCATCGCTTCGGCGAAATTCGCGAACAGCACCGTGAACCACAGCCACAGCGCGTTCGCGCCGATGAACCAGGCCGGTGCCTCGCCGTGGCTGATCAGGGCCTGAATCCACAAGCCGGTGATCAGCAGTGCACCCAGGTAGACGATGAACATCACCGGGTTGCGCCACTGCACGTTCGGGTTCAGCTTGGTGAATGCATCGCGTATCGCGGGCTTCACCAGCGCGGCGTCGAACAGGCCGGCAGGAGGCTTCGATGCGGACGCGGTGATCGTTGTCGTTGAGTTGGCCATCACGTCCTCCCTATTTGTAAAGATTGAGTTGTTCGACCACCGGCCCGAGCGCCAGCGCCGGGATGTAGGTCAGCGCGCCGACCAGCAGCACGGTGGCCACCAGCAGCACGACGAACAGCGGACCGTGCGTCGGCATCGCGGCGGTTCTCCCGTCTTCGCTGAAGCGCTGCACCCGCTTCTTGGCGGCCAGCGTGCCGGCGATCGCGAGCACCGGCACAATCACGCCGAAGCGGCCCACCCACATTGCGATGCCGAGCAACGCGTTGTAGAAGGGTGTGTTGGCCGATAGGCCGGCGAATGCGCTGCCGTTGTTGTTGGCGGCGGACGAGAACGCGTAGAGGATTTCCGAGAAGCCCGCGGCCCCCGGATTCAGCATGCCGGCGCGGCCCGCATCGGCACTGGCGGCGATCGCGGTGCCCAGCAACACGAGCATCGGTGTCATCAGGATCGCGATCGCGACCAGCTTCATCTCGGTCGGCTCGATCTTCTTGCCCAGGTACTCGGGCGTGCGACCGATCATCAGGCCGGCCAGGAAGACCGCCAGCACCGCGAAGATCAGCATGCCGTACAGGCCCGATCCAACACCGCCGAACACCACCTCGCCGAGCTGGATCAGCAGCAATGGCACAGCGCCGCCGAGCGGCGTGAACGAGCCGTGCATGCCGTTGACGGCTCCGCATGAGGCTGCGGTGGTGACGGCCGCGAACAGCGAACTCGCGGCGATGCCAAAGCGCGTCTCCTTGCCTTCCATGTTGCCGCCGCTCTGCAGCAGGCTCACCGATTGATCCACCCCGAGCGCCGCGATCTTCGGATTGCCGCTTTGTTCGGCGACCATGATCGCGATGACCGCCGCGACGAAGATCACTGTCATCGCGATCAGCAGCGCCCAGCCCTGACGCCTGTCGCCCACCATCTGGCCGAACGCGAGGCACAGGCCGGCCGGGATCAGGAAGATCGCCAGCATCTGCATCACGTTGACCCACGGCGTCGGGTTCTCGAACGGGTGTGCCGAATTGACATTGAGAAAGCCGCCGCCGTTGGTGCCGATCATCTTGATCGCCTCCTGCGACGCGATCGGACCCATCGGCAGCGTCTGCGTGGTCGCGGTTCTGGCGACCCGCGTCGGTTGACCGTCGGCGCCGGCCGGGCCGACTTCCGTGTAGGCGACGGTCTCCGTCAACGTGACTTCGGTGTAGGGCTTGAAGTTCTGCAACACCCCCTGGCTGGACAGCACGACAGCGAATACCAGGCTCAAGGGCAGCAGCACGTACAGCGTGATGCGGGTGACATCGACCCAGAAGTTGCCGATCGTCGCCGCGCTGTGCCGCGCGAAGCCGCGGATCAGCGCGAACGCGACCGCCATGCCGGTGGCCGCCGACAGGAAGTTCTGTACCGCGAGGCCGAGCATCTGCACGGCGTAGCCCATCGCAACCTCACCGCTGTAGCCTTGCCAGTTGGTGTTGGTGACGAAGCTGATGGCGGTGTTGAACGCCGAATCGGGAGCGATCGCACCGAGGCCCTGCGGGTTCAAGGGCAGGGCGCCCTGGAGTCGCTGGAGGGCGTAGACGACGATCACGCCGATGACGTTGAAGGCGAGGAGCGCGATCGTGTAGTCGTGCCAGTCCTGCTCGCGGTCGGCGCGGGCGCCGCAGAGTCGCAGCAACGTGCCGTCGAGACGTTGCAGTCGTGCGGGTCGGCCATCGGCAACCGCCGCAAGCCAGCGACCCATCGGCACCGCGAGTGCCAGCACGACGGCGACGTAGGCCAGCAGCAGGATCATCATCTGCGAGGTCATGGTCGCTGACCCTCGGGCCGTGACGCGACTCGCGTGCAAACCGCGAACAGCACGCCGATGCTGGCGCACAGCGCGGCAAACAGAATCCACCAGAGCCATTCCATCGCGAACCTCCTCCATGCCTGTTTCACAGAGCGTAGGGAGGGCGACGAAAAAACGGTCTAAAAAGGGCGGGTGCGGGCGTAAACGCGGCGTAAAGACGGCTCCGGTCGCGGAGCGGTGCCGGCGCCGGTTCGGGCTCGCGTCACATTCAGGGGTCGGTCGGCGGCGTGGGCGGGTAGACGGGCCCGTAGAGCAGTGCAGCGAACAGCGCGAACATCAACGCGGTGTTGGTGCGCCACAGGTACGACTCGGCCAGGCAGATCGTGAAGAAGAATACTGGCAGGCCGACACGCAACGCGGCGAGGCCGTCCTGCCTGCGACGGTTGAGCCACGGCGGGGCGAACCACACCGCCAGCAGCAGCACGCCGCCGAGCATGCCGGTGGTCGCCACGGTGAACAGCATCTGGTTGTGCGGGTTGCGCGGTACGTCCCAGGCCGGGGAGCGGCGCGTGTTCACTTCCCTGTAGGCGGTCACGAAATCACCCGCACCCACGCCCAGCCACGGATGCTCGGAGATGATCTGCAGCGTGTTGACCGCCATCGTGTAGCGCAATGGAACCGACATGTTGACCGCGCCGTCGAGGTTGCGTGCCTCCGCGAAGCCGTCGAGCACGCGCTGTCGGGTGATGGTGTCGCTCATCTCATAGAGACCTCCGGCGCTGCCGACCAGCACCGCTATCGCCGACACGGCGGCCCAGGCGCGATGCCGGTTCAGTGTCTGCAGGGTCAGCACGGCCATCATCAGCGAGAAGCCGAGCATGCCGGTGCGGCTGCCCGAGAAGCACAGCACGCCCACGGTGAACAACCAGCTCGCCACCCACGCCATGGCCGCGCGGCGGCGGCCAGCCCGGTGACACACCACCGCCTGCCAGGCGGCGATGTAGCCGGCGAACGCGAGGGTCGGTCCGAACATGATGCGGTCGACGAAGGGCGCGGTCTCCATGGCGTCCTTGGCAGCGCGCAG
Source organism: Rhizobacter sp. (assembly GCA_046154125.1). Taxonomy (GTDB): domain Bacteria; phylum Pseudomonadota; class Gammaproteobacteria; order Burkholderiales; family Burkholderiaceae_C; genus PBB1. The sequence continues at coordinate 30,754 of JBJXEJ010000099.1, forward strand.
ACTCGCCGGCCATTTCGGGTAGAGGTTCAGCTGCAGCCAGTTGTAGCTGGCCAGCACCTCGCACATCAGGACGCCCATGGCGAATGCAACGAGGTAGCGCGAGGTGTGCTCTCGCCGCGCCACCGTGAAGTACAGCGCCGCCAGCAGGAAGAACAAGTGGCGCGACACCATGCTCCTCCCGGCAACCATGTCGTCGGTCCAGGCCAGCGACACGACGAACCACACGAAGTAAGCCTGGAATATCCAGAACACCGGGTTGCTGCGCAGCGACTGCCACTTGACCTTCATCCGCCCATCGATGACCCAGAGCGCAAGCATCACCGCCGACAGCACATAGGCGGGTGCAATCTGTGTCGGAACGAGGAAGAACAGCGCGGCCAGCAGTGCCGAATTGACTGCGGGGATGCGTTCGCGCCAGGCCCGGACGTTCATGGCTGATGCACGCCTACTCGATCGAACACCGCGCGCATGTCGGCTTGCTCCTGTTCAGATTTGAAACGGGTGTGCTCCCAGCCGAAGGCGACGACCTCGGTCTGTGGCGCGCACAGCTGGCGGGCGAACAGAAGTGCAGTCGAGCGCACGCCGACCACGGCCTGGTAGGGCGTATGGCCGAGCCAGATCTCCAGCGGTTCGTCGAGATCGAGCACGTGGTACGCAGGCTGGCACAGCTCGCGCTGCGGATCTTTCGGATGGCACTTGTAGTCGACGCGAGCGATCCCCCTGGACGTCAGCCACTGCTCGATCTGCTGCGCGACCTCATCGCGGGCTGCCGCACTCATCAGTCCCGCCCCGACCAGCGGCTGCCCGATGACCAGCGCGCGCGATGGCAGCACACCGCCCGTCTCCGTCGGCGTGCGCTTCGACAGCGGACCCAGCACCACGACCTTCGCGGGATCGTACTCGTGCGGCCAATCCGACAGCACGTAGATGCGGTCGCAGAAGGCTGCATCGGAGCCGATGCGATCGCCGGTGAACAGCCAGTAGTTCAGCTCCGGCGACACCAGTCGGCGCAGCTTGCGAAACCAGGGCGTCCAGCGACGCAGCGGCGACAGCGGGTAGCGTCGAATGCTGATCAGTCCGTCGGGCAGGATGCGCCCGCGCACCGCACGAGCGCCACAGCGCGCCGGAAGCGCGCGCAGGAAGTAGTTGATCGCCTCGGTGTCGAACACCGCGCTGTGCAGGTGCAATGTGTCGCAGCGACCGATCAGCCCGGCGACCAGATCGATGTTCGCGAGCAACCTGCGGTGGCGGCCGAACCAGCCCGGCAGCGGCTTCCAGCGCGGCCACGGCAGGTAGCTGCTGGCATCCCATTCGGACGCGCGTACGTTCGGGCCGACGCCTGGCTGGTACCAGACCAGCACCTGCCGCGATCCCGCCTCGTGCGTGCGTGCAATCTGCTGCGCGGCCAGCAGTTGCAACGGCGAAGCGACGAAGTAGACCGCGACCGTGCTCACGGCGCGATCCCCGCAGCCAGCTCGGGCCGCGCCATCATGCGCCGTGCCTCGGCGTACACCCGGTCGACGTCGAGCGCGCGCATGCAGTCGTAGCGGCCGTCGCAGGTCGGGTTGCGACGGCAGGGCGAGCAGTCGAGCTTCTCGTACAGCACGCTGCTGCGGGGAGCCCCGGCATCGAGGTAGGGACAGGTCGAGCCGAACAGCGCGACCGTCGGGATGCTCAACGCGCTGCCCATGTGGGTGAGCCCGGTGTCGACGCCGACCAGCAAGGCGGCTTCCGCGATGACCGCGACGCTCTCGTCGAGCTTCAGCGCACCCGCCAGGCTGACGAGTCCCGGGACCCCGGACACAATGCGCGATGCCGCCTCCCGGTCTCCAGGGCCGCCGAGCAGCACCGGCACCAGCCCGTCATCTCGGCAGCGGTGCGCCAGCGCGATCCAGCGGTCCTCGAACCAGTGTTTCTGCGGACGGGTGGTGAACGGGCACAGCACCGCGTACCGCGCGTCGGCTCCAATGCCGCCCGACGCTGATCGAAGCACCGCACGGGCCGCCTCGCGTGCGGTCGGTCCGATCGCCAGATCGGGCTGGAACGCGTCGTCCGGTGCCCCGAGGTGGCGGGCTAGCCAGCGGTACTCGGAACCCAGGCGCCGCGGCACGCCGGCTTCGTCGGGTCGGTGCACCTGCTCGGTCGCCAGGTGCTGGCTGCCCTCGCGACCGATCAGGCTGATGCGCCTCGGCGCGTCGCTGAGCCACGTCCACAAGCCGCTCTTCAGCAGTCCCTGCGTGTCGAGCGCGAGATCGAAGCGGCCGGCGCGCAGGCGGAGGCGCAACGCCAGGAAGTGCTGGAGCAGCGTGACGTAACGATGCGTGCGCCAGAGTTGCCGCCATTCGCCGCGAGGCCAGACGATCAGCTCGTCGAGCCTGGGGTTGTGCGCGAGAAGCGGCACCGCCACGGGCTCGACCAGCCAGGCGAGGTGTGCGTTCGGCCAGCGGGCGCGCAGCGCGGGGATCAGGCCGCTGGCCATCACCACGTCGCCGATGGCGCTGAGCCGGACGATCAGGATGCGCGGTCGCTCACCGGGTGTTTCGGTCATGCGGCGAGGCAGGGAGCAGGCGACGTGGACATCAGTTCATGGCATCGGCAGCTGCCGCCATTGCCATGGCTTCTGTCGTGCCGAACTGCATGCGGTGCAGCCGGCAGTAGATGCCGTCCAGCGCCAGCAACTGGGCATGGGTTCCGACCTCGGCGATGCGCCCCTGGTCCATCACGACCACCCGGTCGGCATTGGCGATGGTTGACAGCCGGTGCGCGATCGTCAACGTGGTGCGCCCGCGCTTCAGGTTGTCGATGGCGACTTGCACCAGGCGTTCCGATTCGGTGTCGAGCGCCGAGGTCGCCTCGTCGAGCAGCAGGATCGGCGCGTCCTTCAGCAACGCGCGGGCGATGGAGATGCGCTGGCGCTGGCCGCCTGACAGCCGGGCGCCGTTTTCCCCGATCGGGGTGGCCAGGCCCTGCGGCAACTCGCGGATGAAGTCCATCGCGTGGGCGGCCTCGGCGGCAGCGACGATGTCTGCTTCGGAGGCGGTGTTCCTCAGGCCGTAGGCGATGTTGGCGGCGACCGTGTCGTTGAACAGCACCACATGCTGGGTCACCAGCGCGATGTTCGCGCGCAGGTCGGCCAGGGTGAGTTCGCGGATGTCGATGCCGTCAAGCCGGATGGCGCCACTGCCCAGCCCATGGAAGCGCGGGATGGTCGACATCAAGGTCGACTTGCCGCTGCCAGACGAGCCGACCAGGGCCACGGATTCGCCCGGCTGGATATCGAGCGTGATGGCGATCAGCGCGTCGCGCTCGGCCTGCGGATAGCGGAAGCCGGCACTGTCGAATTGCAGGTGGCCCGTCGAACGGCCGATCGTGCGCGTGCCTTCATCGGGTTCGTTCGGTGTGTCGATGACTTCGAACACGCTGGATGCCGCTGCCAGACCTCGCTGCAGCACCTCGTTGACGTTCGACAGCCGCTTGAGCGGGGCCAGCAGCAGCGCCATTGCGCTGAAGAACGACACGAATCCACCGACCGTGAGCTGGTTCTGGCTCGACTGGATCGACGCGTAATAGATGATCGCCGCCAGTGCGAACACGGCAATGGACTGCACGATCGGTCCGTTGGCCGCCGAGGTCGTCACCGCCTTCATCGTGTAGCGACGCAGCGCGTTGGCGACCTGATGGAAGCGCTTGGACTCGTAGGCCTCGCCGGCGAAGATCTTGATCTCGCGGTGTCCGCCGATCACTTCATCGACCACGTGCGACATCGTCCCCATCGACGTCTGCTGGCCGTGGCTGAGGCTGCGCAGGCGCCGGCTGACCGAGCGGATCACGTACGCGATGATCGGCAGCACCGTGAAGAACGCGAGCGACAGCTGCCAGTTCAGGTACAGCATGTAGCCGAGCAGGCCGACCACGATCAGGCTGTCCTTGACGATGGTGATCAGCGAGACGGTGATGATCGGGCTGACCTGCTGAGCGTTGTAGGTCAGCTTGGACATCAGTGACGCGCTCGGCTCGCGGTCGAAGTGGCTGGCCGGCAGATGCAGCAGCTTGTCGAACATGTCGGTGCGCAGCTCGAGAACCACCTTGCTGGCCACTGCATTCAGCGTCGCGACGTGCACGAAATCGGTCAGGCCGCGCGCGAGAAACAGCAGCACGATCAGGACCGGCATCGCGTGGATCGACGATGGATCGCGGTTGACGAAGCTGCCGTCGAGCAGTTCCTTCAGCAGTGCTGGCAGCGCGGTCTCGGTGGCCGCGTAGCCGACCATCGCCAGGATGCCGAGCGCGAAGGTCCGCCAGTGCGGGCGGATCCGCTTGATCAGGCGCAGGTAGAGATCGTTCGACGCGTGGCGGGCCATGGGCGCTGTCTGCGGTCAGAGCTCTTCGAGGCGCTGCGGCGGGTAGGTATCCCAGCCCAGGCAGCCGGGGCATTGCCAGTGATGGTTTTGCGCCTCGAATCCGCAGGCCGCGCAGCGGTAACGCTGGCCGGCCTTGGCTGCCCGGCCGATCACTTCGCTGACTGCGGCGAGGTCGGCGGGCAGCAGCGGCGTGGCCGAAGCCTCTTGCTCGTGCAGCACGGCCTGCGCGGCCGACAGTGTGGGCAGCAGCGACAGCTGCGTGCGGATGCGATCGCGCCGCGACGCCGGGTCGGTGTCGAGCAAGCCGATCGCGTTCAGCAGGTCGATGCTCGGCTTTTTCTGGTGCAGCGCAACCAGTCGCAGGCGTGCCGTGTCCTGTGCCTTGCACGCAATAGCGCTGGCTGCGTAGTCGCCTGCGACGAGGTTGAAGCTGGAAGGGTGGGCGGTCAGCAATTCGCCCCACGCCTCCAGCGCCTCCGCATGACGACCCTGACGGGCCAGCCGGCGACCGGCCATCACCATCGGCCGCGCAGCCTGCGGGGCGGCGTCGTGCGCGCGCCGCAGCGCGTCGTCGGCATCGGCCGGCTGTTGCCTTGCGTCGGCTTCCAGCGCCAGTTCGCACCAGTAGTGCGCGATGCGCGAGGCGTACGAGCCGGTGCTGCCGCGCTCGAGCTTCTGTGCATCGTCGACGGCGGACCGCCAGTCGCGTGACCGCTCGTGGAGCGTCAGCAGCGCAAGGCGTGCATCGGTGTCGTAGGCGGTTCCTTCGAGCGCGCGCCAGGCGGTCTCGGCGCGGTCGAACAGACCGGCCTGCATGAAGTCCTGGGCTAGACCGTGCTGCGCTCGATCGCGTTCGGCCGGAGGCAGGTCGGCGCGGTTGAGCAGGTGCTGGTGCACCCGCACGGCACGTTCGTATTCACCGCGGCGACGGAACAGGTTCCCCAGCGCGAAGTGCAGGTCGCTGGTGTCGGGATCTTGCTGTACGGCTTCTATGAACGCGTCGATCGCCTTGTCGTGCTGCTCGTTGAGAAGCAGGTTCAGGCCCTTGAAATAGGCCTTCGGTGCGTCGCGCTGCTCGCGCTTGAGTTGACGGAAGTCGAAGCGCGACGCCAGCCAGCCCAGCGCAAATGCGACAGGCAGGCCGAGCAGCAACCACTGAATGTCAAAGTCCATCGCGTGGCGGGTGCTCGGGTACCGGAGGCACTGCCGCCAGTGGATTCTGCGCGTCGCGGTGTAATGGCAGCGATGGAATGCGCTTCACCAGGCGGCGATGCTTCCACCAGCTGGGGACCATCGCGATCACGCCGAAGGCGCAGCCCAGGCCGAAGGCTGTCAGCACGATGAAGACCATCGGTGCGCGCCATTCGTAGCCGAAGAACCAGTACACGACTGCCTCCTGCTTGTTGTTCAACGCGAATGCGAACAGCGCGAAGAAGACGAAGACTCTGAAAATCCAGGTGATCACGCGCATGACGTCTCCGCAACAACGGGGCCCGCTGCGTGCATCGGGCCATGGGGCGATGCCGCGACATCGCGGCGTCCGGTCGCCAGCCTAGCGGATTTCGCCGCCGTGTCCGTTGCGACTCGCACCTGCGGCGATCGGTGGAGAACCGTCGGCGGGCAGGTGCGTGTCCACCGCCTCGCGCAAGGCCTTGCCGGGCTTGAAATGCGGCACCAGCTTTTCGGGCACCACCACCTGCTCGCCGGAGCGTGGGTTGCGGCCCACACGTGGCGGCCGGCGGTTGATCGAGAAACTGCCGAAGCCACGGATTTCGATGCGATGTCCGCGCGCCAGCGCGTCGGCCATCGCATCGAGAACGATCTTGACCGCCGACTCGGTGTCCCGGTGGGTCAGTTGGCTGAAACGCTCAGCCAGTCGACTCACCAGATCCGAGCGCGTCATGCCATCCTTCAATCCATCCATGGCGCCGGCCGCTCCAACGATCAGGAGTTGCCACCCTGGTTGTCGAGCTTGGCACGCAGCAGGGCGCCCAGGCTCGTCGTGCCAGCGTTCTCACGCTCGCTGGTCTGCGACAGGCGCTGCATCGCTTCCTGGTTGTCGGCGTTGTCCTTGGCCTTGATCGACAACTGGATCGAGCGCGTCTTGCGGTCGACGTTGATGATCAGGGCGTTGACCTCGTCGCCTTCCTTCAGCATGTTGCGTGCGTCTTCGACACGGTCGCGGCTGATTTCAGAAGCGCGCAGGTAGGCCGTCACGTCATCAGCCAGCTGCACTTCGGCTCCACGAGCGTCGACCGTCTTGACCTTGCCGGTGACGATGTTGCCGCGGTCATTGACCGAGGTGTAGGTGGTGAACGGATCGCTGTCGAGCTGCTTGATACCGAGGGAAATGCGCTCGCGCTCCACGTCCACCGCCAGCACGATCGCTTCGACTTCCTGGCCCTTCTTGAAGTTGCGCACGGCCGCCTCGCCTGGCTCGTGCCAGGACAGGTCGGACAGGTGCACCAGGCCGTCGATGCCAGCGGCCAGGCCGACGAACACACCGAAGTCGGTGATCGACTTGACCGGGCCCTTGACGCGATCGCCGCGCTGCACCGTGGTCGAGAACTCCTCCCACGGATTGGCCTTGCACTGCTTCATGCCGAGGCTGATGCGGCGCTTGTCTTCGTCGATTTCCAGAACCATGACTTCGACCTCGTCGCCCAGGGCAACGATCTTCGATGGGGCCACGTTCTTGTTGGTCCAGTCCATTTCCGAGACGTGCACCAGGCCTTCGATGCCCGGCTCGATCTCGACGAACGCGCCGTAGTCGGCGATGTTGGTGATCTTGCCGAACAGGCGGGTGCTGTTCG
>JBJXEJ010000100.1:0-5758 GCA_046154125.1 Rhizobacter sp.
GCGCGTTCAGTCGCTCCAGCGACTCGCCGAGCAGCGCCGCGTAGACCTCTTCCTTGCTCGAGAAATAGCTGTAGATCGCACCGGGCGTGTAGCCGGCGCGCTTGGCGATCTCGCGCAGGCTGGCACCTTCGAGACCCAGTTCGAGAAAGGCGGATCGCGCGGCCGCCAGCACCATCGAGCGCCGCACGTCGGTGACAGCCTGCTTGCGCACGACACGTGCCTCGGCGTGAGCCGCGACGCGGGTCAGTTCGATGGCCGAGAGCGGCGCCCTGGATGGCTTGGTCATCACCTCATTGTAGATTTGAACGAATAATTGAACACCGTTCAATCCGACGGTGATGATCCGCTAGAGTCGAAGCCGTCCGCGCATTCGATGTGCGCATGCACGCACCCGATTCCCATCCCACCGCCCATGTCCACCACTCACATGATGACCGCCGCCGACTACCGTGAGTCACTGCGCCGCTATCGGCCCACCGTCTACGTCGACGGCCAGCTGATCGATTCGGTCGCCGATGCGCCGAGCCTTCGGCCGGGCATCAATGCACTCGGCGTCACCTACGACTTCGTCCACGACCCGAAGCTGGCGCCACTGATGACGGCGATGCAGACCGCCAGCGGCAAGCGGGTGAACCGCATGCTGCACATCAACGAGTCGGCTGGCGACCTGCTCAACAAGCTGGAGGCGGTGCGGCTGCTGTGCCAGGAGACCGGCTGCGCGCAGCGATACCTGGCGCACGATGCGTTGAACGCGATCTCGCAGGTCAGTGCGCGGCTCGACGATGCCCACGGCAGCACGGAACACCGGGCCCGTTTCGCCGCCTACCTGCAGCGTGTGCAGGACGAGGACCTGTCGCTCGGCATCGCGATGACCGATGCCAAGGGCGATCGATCGCGCAAGCCGCATCAGCAGGCCAACCCCGACACCTATGTCCACGTCGTCGAGCGCAACGCCAGAGGCATCGTGATCTCGGGCACCAAGGCCATCGTCACCGGCGCGCCGTACATGCACGAGTTGCTGGTGATGCCGTGCCGCAACATGGATCCGGAAGACGCCGACTTCGCGGTCTGCTGCGCGGTGCCGGTCGACGCCAGTGGCATCACGATCGTCGCGCGGCCGGCAGGCCGCCCCGGAGAGAAGGTCGAACACGGCTCCCCGCTGTTCTCGCGGCGCTACGGACAGTCGACCGGCGTCGTGATCTTCGATCGCGTGTTCGTGCCGTGGGAACGGGTGTTCTACGCCGGCGAGTGGGAGCACTCCGGGTCCCTGACGCAGAACTACGCGACGCACCATCGCCACAGCTGCATCGCGGCGCGCGCCGGCTTTGGCGACCTGCTGATCGGCGCCGGCGCGCTGATGTGCGAGGCCAACGGCTTCGACCCCGGCGAGAAGGCCAGCCTGCGCGACCCGATGGTCGAACTGATCAAGATCACCGAAGGCTTCTTCGCCTGCGGCGTGGCAGCCAGCGTCTACGGCGCGCCCGACGAGCACAGCGGCGGCTTCATGCCCGAGCCTGTGTTCGCCAACATCGGCAAGCTGCTGTTGTCGACGCAGATCTACGACATGCATCGGCTGGCGCACGAGGTATCCGGCGGGCTGATCGTTGCCCTGCCCGGTCCCGACGAGGATCACAACCCGGCAACGGCCGCCACGCTGGCCGAGGTGCTGCGCGCCAATCCGGCCGTGCCGTACGACAAGCGCATCGAGGTGGCCCGCTTCATCGAGGACCTGACCGCGTCGTACCAGGGCGGCTGGTACTCGGTGATCAGCCTGCACGGCGGCGGATCACCGGCCGCGATGAAGCAGGAGATCTGGCGCAACTACCCTGTCGGCAGCAAGGTCGAACTGGTCGAGCGCCTGCTCGATCGCGGTGTGCTGCACGACGAGACGCGTGCCATCACGAAGAACCGCCAGCCGGGCCGCTGCTGCGACACCGGCTGTACGGCGCCGGGTCAGCCCGTCATGGTTCCGCTGCCCGATCCATCGACACCGAAAAAATCGACATGAGTCACCTCTTCACACCGTGGCAGCTGGGACCGCTCGAACTCGCCAACCGCATCGTCATCGCGCCGATGTGCCAGTACTCGGCCACCGACGGTTCCGCGACCGACTGGCACCTAATCCACCTCGGTCACCTCGCGCTTTCCGGCGCCGGGCTGCTGATCGTGGAGGCCACTGCGGTGTCGCCCGAGGGACGCATTTCTCCGCAGGATCTGGGTTTGTATTCGGACGCCAATGAAGCCGCGCTGGCCCGTGTGCTGGGTGCCGTGCGCGCCCATTCTCCGATTGCCATCGCGATGCAGATCGCGCATGCCGGGCGCAAGGCATCGAGCCGCGAGCCCTGGAACGGCGGCACCCAGATTCGCCCCGATGAAGTGCGCGGGTGGCAGACGGTATCGTCGTCGACGCTGCCGCATTCGGAGTCCGAGGTGCCGCCGATCGCGCTCGATCGTGCCGGTCTCGACAAGGTGCGCGATGACTTCGTGGCCACCACACGACGTGCGGCCCGGCTCGGCTTCGACGGCATCGAGCTTCACGCCGCTCACGGCTACCTGCTGCACCAGTTCCTGTCGCCCCTGGCCAACCAGCGGCAGGACGCCTATGGCGGCAGCCTCGAGAACCGCATGCGCTTTCCGCTGGAGGTTTTCGAGGCGGTGCGTGCCGCCTTTCCGGCAGAAAAGCCCGTGTGGGCCCGCTTATCTGCAACCGACTGGGTACCGGGCGGCTGGGACCTCGAAAGTTCGGTGGCCTTGTCGTATGCGTTGAAAGCCCGGGACTGCGCTGCGATCCACGTCAGCAGCGGCGGCGTTTCGCCGGCGCAGGCCATTCCGCTGGCGCCGGGCTACCAGGTGCCGCATGCGCAGCGCATCAAGGCCGACGTGGGCATCCCGACGATCGCGGTGGGGCTGATCACCGAGCCCGAGCAGGCCGAAGCCATCGTCGCTGGCGGTCAGGCCGATGCAGTCGGCCTGGCTCGCGCGATGCTGTTCGACCCCCGGTGGCCCTGGCACGCCGCCGCGAGGCTGGGCGCCAGGGTTTTTGCACCGCCGCAATACTGGCGCTCGCAGCCCCGCGAGTTCAAGGATCTGTTCCAGGCCGCCAGTTTCGGCCAGCGTTAGCGTGCGTTTCAGCCCGTCGCGAGACTCGCGCGGACGCTGGCGGCGAACGTCGAGACGTTGATCGGCTTCGAAAGGTAGCCGTCGCAGCCGGCCGCGAGCATCCTCGCTTCATCGCCCCGCATGGCGTAGGCCGTGAAGGCCAGCACGACGATGTGCTTCAGTGCGGCATCGGCCTTGAGCATGCGTGTCAGCTCCAGGCCGTCCATGCCGGGCAGCTGGATGTCCATCAGGATCAGCTGCGGCTGAAAGCTCGCAATGCGAGCCAGGGCCTCACCGGCATCCAGGGCCGTGTCGACCAGGAAGCCGTCTTCGCCGAGCACGAACTTCACCAGCTCGATGTTCATCCGGTTGTCGTCGACCACCAGCACCCGGGGCGCACTCATGTCTGTCCGCCCGCCGTCAACGTCGAAGTCGCGGACAGCCGCCGCCGAATGCTGTCCAGCAGGAAGGACATCCCGCCGCCTCCCTTGCTCAGGACTGCGCGCGCCGAAGCCGCCAGGGTGTCGTACTCCGCGTCGGTGAGGATCATGCTGGTCCAGATGAACACCGGCACATCGCGCCAGAGCGGCAGCCGGTGCAGCGCGTCCAGCACCTCGAAGCCATCGAACCCCGGCATCATCAGGTCGAGGATGATGGCGTCGGGCCGATGAAACTCGATGTCGCGCAACGCCTCCCGACCGTCGAGCATGCACACCGCGTCGATGCCGATGCTCTTCAGCATGGCATGCATCAGATCGAGCGCCAGCGGATCGTCATCGACCACCATCACCTTGACACGGCCCGCCTCACCCGACCTGAACCGGGACATCGCCAACAGGACCTCATCGCTGCGTATCGGCTTGCACAGCAGGTCTGCAATCGCGAAGGTTGCGGACTGTTCGCCGTCCGCCAGCATCGACATGCCCATCACCGGAGATTCGCGGCTCGCGCCGTCCTTGCGGATTCCGTGGAGCAGTTCCAGGCCACGCTGGTCGGGCAACAACAGGCCGAGCGTGATCGCGCGATAAGGCGTCGCGCACGCGCTGGTCAAGGCCTGCCCGCCGGTGGCGACAGCATCCACCACGAAGCCAGCCTCGGAGAGCACGCGCGTCATCCGTTCGGCCGCGTGCGAGCTGCCCTCGATCACCAGGATGCGACCGCGTTGCGCCTGAGCGTCTTCGGCGGACGCGCGTTCAGCCGCTTGCGAATCCGTCCCGTGCACGCGGTTCAGCACCACGTGGAAGACGCTGCCCACTCCGACCGTGCTCTGCACGCCAACACTGCCGTTCTGGGCCTCCACCAGGCGGCGCGTCAGGGCCAGACCCAGCCCGGTGCCCTGGTGCTGCTTGCTGTATCCCGCGTCGAGTTGCTGGAACTCGACGAAGAGGCGCGACAGGTCCGTCGGTGAAATGCCGATGCCGGTGTCCTCGACCTCGATGCGGAAATGATTCGCACCCTGGGCCTTCGCTCGGACGGTGACGCGGCCACCCGGCGGTGTGAACTTGATCGCGTTCGACAGGTAGTTGTAGAGCACCTGCTTCAGCCGTGCGGTATCGAGCATCAGGTCCGTCAGACCCGGCTCGATGTGGATGCCGATGACGATCTGCTTGCGTTGCGTGGCGGTGAGCAGCACATCGGACACTTCCTTCAGCAGCGTCGGCAGCTGAACGGGCTCGGGGAAGAACTCGAACTTGCCCGACTCGACCTTCGACAGATCGAGAACGTCGTTGATGAGTTGCAGCAGGTGGCGTCCGCTGTTCGCGATGTGGCCGAGGAACTCCGCGTACTTGGGCGAGCCTGCGGGCACGGCGCCCGTCTGAAGCAGGTCGGCGAAACCGATCACCGCATTGAGCGGGGTGCGCAGTTCGTGCGACATGTTGGCCAGGAACTGGCTCTTGAGTCGGTTCGCCACCTGGATCTGCCGGTTCTCGACTTCCAGTCGCTGCGCCTTCAGCCGGATGTCCTCGGCCACCCTCTGCTGCGTGATCTCGGTGACGATGCCGAGCATCCGCACCGGTTGCCCTTCCAGGGTCTGCACCTTGCCGTGGGCACTGATCCAGTGAACGCTTCCGTCGGGCCAGATCACCCTGCACTGGACATGCCAGGGCTGGCAATCGGTGATCGCGACATGCAGGCTGTGTGCGACTTCATCGCGGTCCTCGGCGTGCACGTGCTCGATGAAGGTGTCGAAGGTCCAGGCCGGCAGCGGCTCCTCGTAGCCGAAGCAGCGGTCGTGGCGCAGCGAACGCTTCATCACACCCGTCGACAGGTCCATGTCCCAGTCGCCGATCGCTGCCGAATCCAGCGTGAACCGAAGCCGCGCCTCGCTGTCGCGCAGCGCGGCCTCGGCGCGTCGCTGGCTGGTCACGTCGCGGGCGATCTTCGAGGCGCCGACGATGCGACCGTCCCCGTCCCGGATCGGCGATACCGTGATCGACACGTCGATGCGCCGGCCGTCCTTGGCCAGGCGCACGGTATCGAACTGGGGCATGCGCTCGCCGTTCACGAGGTTCGCCACGATGCGCATCTCCTCGGAAGCGCAGTCTTCCGGGATCAGCATCTGCACCGACCTTCCGATCGCTTCCCCGGCGCTGTAGCCGAACATGTCCTGCGCTGCGCTGTTCCAGCTCGTGATGCGGCCGTCGAGCGTCTTGCCGAC
>JBJXEJ010000101.1:0-23991 GCA_046154125.1 Rhizobacter sp.
CCGGCGAGCAGGGCCTCGGCACGCCTGCGCAGATCGGCAGCCGCTGCTCCAGGTCCGATCGACTCGTTCATGGTCACATCCACCCCTCCCGAACCGACCTGCTGAAAAGGCAAGGTGCGAAAACGACCGCCAGCATCCCGAGCCTGTGGGATCTCGGGCGAATTCCCCTGAAATCAGGATGCGATGCTCGCCAAGTTTCCGCAACCCGGCATTGCTCCAGGTCAATCAATCGTCAGACTGTCGCGACCGCAGTGGCGCTGACCGGAATCGGCATCGAATGACGGCTCACAATCAACAGCGCAAGCACCGCGCCTTGATTCCTCGAGTCGAACCCATGACCACTGCGATTCCTGCCACCCTCATCCCCGGCGACGGCATCGGCCCCGAGATCGTCGATGCGACGCTCGCGGCACTGGACGCCCTCAAGGCGCCCTTCGTCTGGGATCGGCAGATCGCCGGCCTCGAAGGCGTCAAGGCCGTCGGTGATCCGCTGCCGCAAGCCACGCTCGACAGCATCCGCCGCACGCGGCTGGCGCTCAAGGGACCGCTGGAAACACCCTCGAGCGGCGGCTACCGCTCATCGAACGTTCGCCTGCGCGAGGAGTTCAAGCTCTACGCCAACCTGCGCCCCGCGCTCACCATCATTCCCGGGGGCCGCTTCGACAAGATCGACCTGGTGGTGGTGCGCGAGAACCTCGAGGGCCTTTACATCGGCCACGAGCATTTCGTTCAGATCGACGACGATCCACACGCCGTGGCGATGGCCACCGGCATCAACACGCGCGCCGGCAGCAGGCGGCTGCTGGAGTTCGCGTTCGAGCACGCGGTGGCGACCGGCCGCAAGAAGGTCACGATCGTGCACAAGGCGAACATCATGAAGGCGCTGACCGGCATCTTCCTGGAGACGGGTCTCGACCTGTACGAGCGCAAGTACAAGGGTCGCTTCGAACTCGATACCGTCATCATCGATGCCTGCGCGATGAAGCTGGTGCTCAACCCCTGGCAATTCGACATGCTGGTGACGACCAACCTGTTCGGCGACATCCTGTCGGACCTCGTCGCGGGACTGGTCGGCGGCTTGGGCATGGCGCCGGGCGCCAACATCGGTGCCGATGCCGCGATCTTCGAGGCCGTGCACGGCTCGGCGCCGGACATCGCCGGTCAGAACAAGGCCAACCCGACGGCCATTCTGCTGGCGGCGGCCATGATGCTCGATCACGTCAAGTTGACCGACCTGGCCACGCGCCTGCGCCGCGCCATCGATGCCACCTTGAACATCGACAAGGTGCGCACCGGCGACCTGGGCGGCAGCGCCACCACGCAGGCCTTCGCCAGCGCACTGGTCAGCCGGATCACGAACGGCTGAAGCGCATCACGCGAGCCTGGGCGGGCGGACAACCGCCCTCGCAGTTCAGCCCCGCCAAGGCATCGCGCCTCGTCCAGAGCCTCGCGCCACGCCATCTGCTTCATCAGGAAATCTGCGGGCAGCGCGGTGTTGATCTCGGCCCCGAGACGCCTGACCATGCAATTCGCGCGCACAGACGCCACGCGTGAAAAGGACGTTCGCCCGCTGTAAGCCTCGTCGATCCGCAAGGACCGATCCCCGCTATGCTGGATCGATTCACTGGGAGCCATGAATTGCTGAACCCGAAGAGTCGAGGCCTTTCGCCGCTGCTCCTCGCGGCCATGGCCACCATGGTCTCGAGCTCCCAGGCCGCAGAGGTGTCGGTCGCCGTCGCCGCCAACTTCTCCGGCCCGCTGGCGAAGATCGGCGAAGGCTTCATCGCAGCCACCGGCCACACGCTGAAGGTTTCGGCGGGGTCCACCGGCAAGTTCCATTCGCAGATCGTTGCCGGCGCACCGTTCGAGGTGCTGATCGCAGCCGACGACGAGACCCCGCGCAAGCTGATCGCCGAGGGCCACGCCGTGGCGGGCAGCAACTTCACCTACGCGATCGGCAAGCTGGTGCTGTGGAGCGCGCAGACCGGCTACGTGGACGAACAGGGCGTGGTGCTCGCCGCCGGCAACTATGCGCATCTCGCGATCGCGAACCCGAAGCTGGCGCCTTACGGACAGGCGGGCGCCGAGGTGCTGAAGGCGCGCGGCCTCACCGAGGCGGTCGCCCCCAAACTCGTGACCGCCGAAAGCATCGCGCAGGCGTACCAGTTCGTCGCCACCGGCAACGCCGAGCTGGGCTTCGTCGCGCTGTCGCAGGTGGCGGTGCCGGGCAAGCCGGTGACGGGCTCGTACTGGCTGGTGCCGCCGTCGCTGTACGGCGAGATCCGGCAGGACGCGGTGCTGCTGAAAACCGGCGAGAAGAATCCGGCGGCTGTTGCCTTGCTGGCCTACCTGAAGGGCCCGGCCGCCAGGTCCCTGATCCAGTCTTACGGCTACGGGCCATGACTGCGGACATGCCGATGAGGAGCGCACCACGGTGACAGCCGACGCCTGGACCGCGATCCGGCTCACGGCCGAGCTCGCGATGCTGAGCACGCTGCTGCTGTTGCTGGTCGGCACGCCGCTGGCCTGGTGGCTGGCGCGCACCCGGTCGGTGTGGAAGCCGCTGTTCGCCTCGCTGGTCGCGATGCCGCTGGTGCTGCCGCCGACGGTGCTGGGCTTCTACCTGCTGATGCTGATGGGGCCGCAGGGGCCGGTGGGGCAGTTGACGCAGTGGCTCGGACTGGGACGTCTGCCATTCAGTTTCGCGGGTCTGGTCGTCGGCTCGGTGCTGTACTCGATGCCGTTCGTCGTGCAGCCCCTGCAGCAGGCCTTCGAGGCGATTCCCGAGCGCCTGCTGGAAGCCGCGTCGACCTTGCGTGCGTCGCCGTGGGACCGCTTCGTCAGCATCGCGCTGCCGCTGGCGCGGCCGGGCTTCGTCACCGCCAGCGTGCTTGGCTTCGCGCACACCGTCGGCGAGTTCGGCGTCGTGCTGATGATCGGCGGCAACATCCCCGGCCAGACGCGGGTGCTGTCGGTTGCGATCTATGACCACGTCGAGGCCGGCGAGTTCGCCGAGGCGCATCGACTGGCTGCCGGCATGGTGGTGTTCGCGCTGATCGTTCTGGTGACGCTGTACGTCGTCAACCGGCCACCGCGCGACGACACGGAGACGATCCGATGATCGAAGCCAGACTGCAGCTGCAGCGGCGCGACTTCCGGCTCGACGTGGAACTCGCCTTGCCGTCGCACGGGGTGACTGCCCTCTTCGGTCCGTCGGGCTGCGGCAAGACCACCGTGCTGCGGGCGCTCGCCGGACTCGATCGGGCGTCGGGACGCGTCGCGCTGGACACTGAGGTCTGGCAGGACGACGCCGCCGCCTGCTTCGTGCCGACGCACCGTCGGCCTCTGGGATACGTGATCCAGGAGGCCGCGCTGTTCCCGCACCTGGACGTGCGCGGCAACCTGCACTACGGACGCAGCCGCGCCGGCGGCGAGGCTGGCCGCACCTCGCTCGATGCGATCGTCGAACTTCTGGGCATCGGGCACCTGCAGGCGCGGCGCCCGGCCACGCTGTCGGGCGGCGAGCGCCAGCGCGTGGCCATCGCCCGCGCCCTGGCCACTGGCCCAAGGCTGCTGCTGATGGACGAGCCGCTGGCCGCGCTCGACGCGGCGCGCAAGGCCGAGATCCTGCCGTACCTCGAACGCCTGCACCGCGAGCTGGCGCTGCCGGTCGTCTATGTCACCCATGCGATGGACGAGGTGGCGCGGCTGGCCGACCACCTGGTGCTGATGCGCGAAGGCCGTGTCGAGGCGGCCGGCGCACTGGGCGAGTTGATAGCGCGCACCGATCTGCCGCTGAGCCGGCTCGACGACGCCGGCGTGGTGATCGTCGCCGAGGTGGCCGAACACGATGCGCTGCACGGGATGACGCGGATCGCGTTCAATGGCACCTCGATGTGGGTCGGCCAGTCGACTGCGTTGCCGGGCGATCGGGTGCGAGCGCGCGTGCTGGCCCGCGATGTCAGCGTCACGCGGCAACGGCCCGCCGAGACCAGCATCCTGAATGTGCTGCCGGCGGTGCTCGACAGCGTGCAGAGGGAACACAGCACCGCGCTGCTGCGCCTGCAGGTGGGCGAAGGAGCGCAGGGAGGCCCGTGGACCCTGCTGGCGCGCATCACGAGCAGGAGCCTGGACGCCCTGGATCTGCAACCCGGCGATGCGCTGCATGCGCAGGTCAAGGGCGTTGCACTGATGTCGCAGCAAGCCATGGGGCGAACCACGGGCCGACCCTGTGGTGATCAGCAGCACTTTCTTGCCGGTGAGCCGCTCCTGGGCGAAAGACTCGATGCGATCAACGACTGAAGCGAACCCACAAACGCGAACGCCCCGCATGCGGGGCGTTCTTTCTGGCCACTTCGGCCAGCACCGGCTTTGTCCGGACTCCTCGGAGCCCGCACTGGTGCCGTCAGCCTACTTCGTCTTGCCGGCAGACTTCGTTGCCTTGGTGGCCATATCGGAGGCTGCGGCAAACTGCTTGCCGGCGGTATCCATGGCTTGCTTGGCTTGCGACTGGGCGGTTGCCAGCGAAGCCTGACCCGCAGCGATCGCATTCTTGAAGGCTGCGACTGCGCCTTCACTGCCAGTCGGCGCGTTTTTCATGGCGGCTTCGATGCTGGCCACAGCCTGTGCCTGCATGTCTGCGAACTTGGCCTCGGTCGCCTTGGTCAGCGCCGTGCCCGTTTCGGTCACGATGCCGGCGACAGCCCGGCCGTAGGCAGCCGCCTTTTCGGCCATGGGCTGCACGAGTCCGGTCACGTCAGTCAGGTCCTGCGGTGACTTGATGGCGAATCCTGCCTGCATCTGC
This sequence comes from Rhizobacter sp., assembly GCA_046154125.1. Taxonomy (GTDB): domain Bacteria; phylum Pseudomonadota; class Gammaproteobacteria; order Burkholderiales; family Burkholderiaceae_C; genus PBB1. Next base: position 4,805 of record JBJXEJ010000101.1, read on the forward strand.
TCGGCCACCTCGGCCATGGCAGCCTGCGCGGTGGCCATGTTCAGTTCCACGAGCTTGCCGAAGCCAGCCAGGGTCGTCGTCGTCATGTCGTTCAGTTCAGCCATCGTGGTCTTGGCGGAATTCAGGAATTGTTCAGCGGGTTGGGTCATGAAGTGCTCCAGGAAGTGAGACTGCGAACCGTTGGACAAGAAATTGTGCGGTGCAGCATGGACTCATGGTACGACCGAATTCGCGCAATGCAAGTCGCTTTTGTTGCAGTGCAGCATCTTTAGGGGAGCGGCACTAAATTGCTGCGCTGGACACTGGATCGTGCGTTGGCGATCGTGTCGAACTGGCCCGTAAGCTCTCATGCCTTTGGGCCAGTTCATCGCCCCGCGCAGCGACACGCCGAGCGACCCGAACCGATGGCCGGGGCTGACGGATTCGACGCGCGCGGCAATCGGATCAGCCAGGAAAATTGCGGAAGTCGGCGACAAAGCCCAACCCACGAAGGAACGCGACCATGACCCGATCAAATGCAGATATCGCAGCGATGCGGCGGACGTTCAGGAAGCTCCACGAGTCCGGGTGCTTCATCATCCCGAACCCATGGGACGCGGGAAGCGCCCGCTATCTGCAGAGTCTGGGAGTCCAGGCGCTGGCGACGACGAGTTCGGGCTTCGCATGGTCGCTGGGACGACCCGACGGCGAACCTTCGATCGATCAGGTGCTCGCCCACTTGCGCGAGATCGTTTCGGCGACCGACCTGCCCGTGAATGCGGATTTCGAGAGCGGCTTCGCGGTCGAACCGGAGGGCATCGTCGAGAGCGTGTCGCTGGCCATCGAGACGGGCGTGGCCGGACTGTCGATCGAGGATTCGACCGGCGACCCCGCCAGGCCGCTTCGCACGGTCGATGACGCCGTGACGCGGATCCGGGCTGCACGCGCTGCCATCGACCTGTCGGGGACGGACACGTTGCTGGTCGGGCGTGCCGAGAACTTCTTCGTGGGCCAGCCCGACCTCGACGACACCATCCTGCGGCTCAAGGCTTACGCACATGCCGGTGCGGACTGCCTCTACGCACCGGGCATCCACACGCGCGAGCAGATCGCGGCGGTGGTCGCAGCGGTCGCACCCAAGCCGGTCAACCTGCTGGTGGGCGCCGCGACCGAGCTCACGCTGCGCGAGATCGCGGCGCTCGGTGTGAGGCGGGTCAGTGTCGGCGGAGGACTCGCTCGCGCCGCCTGGGGCGGATTCATGCGAGCTTCGCGTCTGCTGGTGGAACAGGGAAGCTTCGACGGATTCGCCGACGCCGTGCCGGGACGTGAACTCAACGCACTGTTCCGGCACCCTGCATGAATGCCCTTGACCCGCCGGAACGGGCCTTCCCCAGCGCCGCCCCGCGGCCCTGGGGCGCACGCACAATCACCGCACGATGCAGGCATGGGCGGCGCGGGTGGTGCAGGGGTTACTCGGGCGGCTGGCCGCGGGACGGCCACGGCACGCAGGTGCGGCCCTGCTGCTGGGGCTGTGGGTCGCGTCGCCATCGCATGCCGTCGAGGCCGTGCAGGTCGGCTCCAAACGCTTCACCGAGTCCTACCTGCTCGGCGCGATCGTCCGCGAGACGCTGCAGCAGGAAGGCATCGCGGCGGTCCATCGGCCGGGCCTGGGCAACACCGCGGTGCTCGAGCGATCGCTCGCCAGCGGCGCGATCGACGTCTACCCCGAATACACCGGCACGATCGTGCGCGAGCTCCTGCAGCGCGAAGGCAGGCCCTCGCTCGAGGAACTGAACCGCTGGCTCGCGCCCCGCGGCCTGAAGGCTGCCGTGCCGCTCGGCTTCGAAAACACCTATGCGCTCGCGATGCGCGAGACCGACGCGGCGCGCCTGAACATCGCCACGCTCACCGATCTGGCGCGGCCTGCAGCGCGCGGCCTCCGGCTCGGCCTCTCGCACGAGTTCCTCGGCCGTGCAGACGGTTGGCCAGCGCTGCGCGAGGCCTATGCGCTGCCCTTTGCCAAGCCGGGCGGCCTGGACCACGGCCTCGCCTACGAGGCGTTGCAACACGGTCAGACCGATGTGATCGACATCTACTCGACGGACGCCAAGATCGCGCGCCAGGGCCTGCGAGTGCTGCGCGACGACCGTGGTTTCTTTCCCGCCTACGAGGCCGTGCTGCTGATGCGCATCGGGCTCGACGCCACGCCGCTGCAGCGGCTGTCGGGTCGCATCGACGGCCCTCGCATGATCGCGCTCAACGCCGCAGTGGAACTGGACGGGCAACCGTACGAGGAGGTGGCGCGTGCGTTCGTGGCGGGTCTCGACGTACCGGGATCGGATGCGGGTTCTTCCGCCTCGGCAGCCGGTTCACCGGCCTCGAACTCGATGACCGCGGGAACAGGCAGCGCACCGCGCGCCCGTGCCGGTGTGTGGCAACGGCTGCTGGCCGATGATCTCGGCCGCCTGACCCGTCAGCACCTGATGCTGGTGCTCGGCTCTGTGGTGCTCGCACTCGCGGTGGGCCTGCCGCTCGGTGTCCTCGCCTGGCGCCGACCGGGCCTGGCGCAGGCGGTGCTCGGGACGGTCGGATTGATCCAGACGGTGCCCTCACTCGCGATGCTGGCCTTCCTGATCGTGCTGGTGGGCGGCATCGGCTTCGTGCCGGCGCTGATCGCGTTGTTCCTCTACGCGCTGCTGCCGATCGTGAGCAACGTGCACGCAGGCCTGTCACAAGTGCGGCCCGGGCTGGCACAAGCGGCGATCGCGCTGGGCATGACGCGCGGACAGTGCCTGCGCCACGTCCAGCTTCCGCTGGCTGCGCCGACCATCCTGGCGGGCGTGCAGACAGCCGCGACCATCAACGTGGGCACGGCAACGATGGCAGCGTTCATCGGGGCCGGCGGCTACGGAGAGCGCATCGTCGCCGGGTTGGCATTGAACGACACGGCCGTGCTGCTGTCGGGCGCGGTGCCTGCGGCAGCGCTGGCACTGGCTGTGCAGGGAGGCTTCGAGGCCTGGCGACGACTGCGCCAAAGGGCGGGGCGCTGACACTCCTCGTGGGTCACGCGCAGGGCGAGGCGAAGGCTCGCTCAGCTCATTCCAGCGCCTCGTGCAGCAAGCGAGGCCAATCGAGCAATTCTGCGAGCCGTCGAACGATCCAGGCGGCTTCGTCCGCACCGAATGCCGACTCGGCCACCACCAGGCCACGGTGCATGCGCTCGAGCACATCCTGCTCAGTGACGCCGAGTTCGATCAGCCTGGTGCGGGCCGGGTCGACCAGCATCTGCGCCATGTCCTCGCACATCTCGTAGCGTGCGGCAACAACCGAATGGCTCTGCGTGGGCTTGACCGATCCGGCACGCATGAAGAGATCGATGAACGACCTCGGAATCTCGATCTGGGACGGGTCGTTCATGGGGTGCCGAACACGGTGGAGGTGGAGGTGATGGGGGGGACGGATCCAGCAACGGGCTCGACCATGCCGGCATCCTGGAGAAGTGGAACTGCGAAGCCCGACAGCTCTGGTCAACTCATCTCGACAGACACCGCCTCTTCGGTATCCAGAGCATCCGGGCCGGGAAGTCCGAAGTGGAAACCCTGCACGAAGTCGACCCCCAAACCCCTCAGCAGGTCGAGCGTCACCGCGTCTTCGACATGTTCGGCGATCACGACCTTGTGCAGGCTGTGCGCTATGTCGATCATGGAGGCCACGAACAGGCGATTGGTCGAGTCCGACTGCAGGTTGCGAATGAAGGCACCGTCGATCTTGATCGCGTCGACGTCGAGCAGTTTGAGCTGGGCGAACGAACTGAACCCGCTGCCGAAATCATCGAGGTGCACCGAGCAACCGAGGCTTCGCAGCTCACCGATGAAGCGTTGCGCAACCATCGGGTCGGTGATGGCCGAGGTTTCGGTCAGCTCGATGTGCAGACGCCTGGGGTCGACCTGGCGCTCCCTGAGCAGGACGCGAAGATATTCGGGAAAGCTCGGATCCTCGAGAGAACGCGCCGAAAGGTTGACCGCCAGACAAACCGAGGCGGGCCTCGCGGCGAGCTCGGCGGCACAGGCCTGGAACACCCAGCGATCGATCTGCCGGATCTTTCCGCTTCGCTCGGCATGCGCCACGAAGTCGACCGGGGAGAGCATGCGGATCGAATCGTTCTCGTCGACCATGCGAACCAGCGCCTCGAAATGAGACACGCCCAGATCGCCGGCGCGATGGATCGATTGAAAATGCAGGACGAAACGCTGATCCTGCAAGGCCCGGTGAATGCGGGCGTTCCAATTCAGCCGCGCCGAGTCGAGCCTGGATCGCAGCGGATCGTTGCGATACGCCGACCAGCCGTTCTTGCCGCCCTGCTTGGCCTCGTACATGGCTGCGTCAGCACAGGCCACCAGGTCGTCCTCGTTGAGTGCATCGACCGGGTAGATCGCCACACCGACGCTGCAGCCCACGCAAAGCGTCTGCGCCTGCGTCGGCGTCTCGAAGCGCAAGGCCGCAACGGCCTGAACGAGACGGGCCGCGATCAGTCCCAGGTCGTCGGCCTCGATGCCCGGGCACAGCACGGCAAACTCGTCCCCACCTAGGCGGGCCACGAGTTCCCCCTTGCGCATCTGGCCCGACAAGGTACGTGCCACCTCGACCAGGATCTCATCGCCGGTGCGATGACCCGCCAGGTCGTTGGCCGCCTTGAAGTCATCGAGATCGATGAACAGCAATGCGACATGGGAATGGTTGACCGCAGCTTTCGCGATCGCGGACTGCAGTGCCTCGTACAGCCCACGCCGATTGAACAACGACGTCAACGGGTCGTGCAGCGCCAGGTGCGCGCGCTGCTGCGTCTGCCGTTCGAGCGTGACGTCATCGTGAAACCAGATGCAGCCCTGCCCGGGAGTGCCCTGCACGACCGGCTGCATGCGCTGGACGATGGTCCGACCGTCGAGGGTCAGCAACTCTCGGCTTTGCGCCGATTCGCTCGTGCGCGGATTCAGCATGGCTTCCACCACAACCGAATCGGCTGGCTGGACCTGACTCACCAGCGCCGGCACGATATCGGTCAGGTTCTGGCCGGGGGCCAGCTCCGGAACCGACCAGATGCGCGCGAACGAAGAATTCGCATAGAGGACACGGGCGTCCGAATCCACGAACACGATGCCACTGCGCATCGAGCCAAGCAGCGTGGTCAGTCGCGACTGCTCGTCGCGTGCTTCTTCCAGGTGCAGTCGCTGCTGGGTCTCGCTGGCTTCCAGCGCGTGCACACGCTGCTTGAGTGCCGAGGCCATCCTGTTGAAGGCGGCTCCGAGGCGGCCGATCTCGTCGTTCGTCGACACCGGAACATGCACATCGAAGTGGCCCTGGGCAACTCGACCACTGGCGGCTGCGAGCCGCGCGAGGTGACGGGTGATGGCGAATGCGATGACAGCCAGAACGGCCATCGAAACCAGCAGCGCTGCCAGGCCGATGCCAAGGCTGCGCTGGAGAAAATCGGCCCGGGCCTGGCGCAGCCCGACCGTCGACAGGCCGAAGTCGACATGACCGAGGGCCTGACTGCCGAGCCTGACGGGCAGATCGAGGTGCAGCGTGGTGTCGGCACGTTCCAGATCGACGTCGCCCAGATCACGCCGCGGCAGGTCGCGGGCGACGTCCCAGCCCGAAGCCGCAACGACCTTGTTGCGGTGATCCCGCAGGACCAGATAGTTGATGGAATCGTCCTTGCGGATCAGGTCGAGCGTCTGCTGCAGCGTCGCGTAGTCGCGCTGCGCCAGCGGTGCAGCGATCGCCTGATCGAGCAGCGTGATGACTTGCTGGATCTCGGATCGAGACTGATCGATCAGCGTGTGCTCCAGCATGCGCATGCTGGCAATCACGATCAGTGCGCCAGCCGCCAGCTGGACCAGCACGCAGGCTGCGATGAGCTTGCTGCGCAGGGAGCAGTCGGACCAGGACACGCGCATCAGCCTGCAGTCGACAACACCCTGCGGGTCGCTTCCACGTAGGGGTCCATGGACTCCATCAATCCAGGCGGCAGATCACGCATGCCCGTGAATCCGGAACTCGCGAAGAACGCCTTGCCTTCGTCGGCACTCGCGGCGAAATTCTGGAGCTGCTCACGGATCGCTTTCACCTCGGAGGCCCGCAGTCGAGGGCTGGCGAGCACCACGAAGCCAGCCACTTCGGCGAACACGGTGAGCACCTGGAGCTGGGCCTTGATCGCTTCGGGAATCGCACGGAACTCACCGCCACTGAGCATCGCCGCGACGGCATCGCCCCGCAGCACCACACTGCCGACACTGTCGTCGGTTCGCGTGCTGATGACCTGGAAGTCCCTGTCACGCTGCAAACCGTTCTCGGCCAGCCACTGCATGCCACGAAACGTGACCAGGGACTGCGGATTCGACAGCACAAGCGTCTGACCCTTCAGCTCGGCAATGGCGCGGATCGGCGCAGTCGTCGCAGAGATCACCATGCCCTTGATGTCTGGCGCATAGGTCAGCAGCGGCACGTACCCTCGGTCGAGTTGGGCCACGCGCGCCAGGTTGGCAGCGGTGACGACGAGGTCGTACTCGAGGCCCAGGGTCCGCTGGTGGAAGGAAGGCCAATCCGGCGCGGTCGAGATCTGAACGGAACGCTTCAGCTCGCGCGCAAGGTATTCGCGCATCGGCTGATACTGGGCCAGCAGCGCGCGCGCACTGATGTTCGGCAGCACGCCTATTTCCAGCGACGCAGCGGTCTGCGCGCAGACCCGTGCGGGAAGCACCCCGCTCGCCAGCATCGTCAAACAAAAGGTGCGCCGGTGCATGGAGTGCTTCATCTGTTTTCCGTCAGTCGTCGATGATCGGGACGCCGCCTCGCGCCGCCGTCGATGGCAACACAGGAGAATTGTCGTCGGGAATCACGGGTTCTCGGCGACCGCCAGGGCTCGGGCCGCAGCCGACGCTGATCGACGCAGGGCCCGGGTGCGGTCATGGCGTCGATGTCGCATCGGCCATCGCTTCGCCCATGCGCACGGCGAGACCGGCAGCCCAGTCGTCGCGGAACCGGATCGTGCCCTTCGCGAACAGCAGGACCACAGTCGATCCGAGCAGGAAGCGACCCATCTCGTCGCCTTGATGCAAGCTGACCGGTAGATCGTCGTAGTACCACTCGCGCACGACACCCGGCCTCGGCGGGTTCACCAGGCCATGCCACACGGTCGCCATGCTGCCGACGATGGTGGCGCCCACCAGCGCAAGCACGAACGTGCCGTGGGCTGACGACTCGAACACGCACACCACCCGCTCGTTGCGGGCGAACAGCCCGGGCACGCCACGGGCCGTGGTGGGATTGACCGAAAACAGGTCGCCCGGCACGTGGATCATGCGCACGAGGCGCCCGTCACACGGCATGTGGATGCGGTGGTAGTCCTTCGGACTGAGATACACGGTCGCGAACTGGCCTTGCTCGAAACGCGCCGCCAGTGCGGCGTCACCGCCGACCATGGCGCGCACGCTGTACGTGTGGCCCTTGGCCTGCAGGATCCGATCGCCCTCGATCGCTCCGCACTGGCTGACCGCGCCATCCACCGGACAGACGAGGTCGGCCGCAGCCAGCGGGCGCACGCCGTCGCGCAACGCTCGGGTGAAGAAGTCGTTGAAGCACGCGTAGCCGGCCACGTCGGGGCGCGCCGCCTCGGCCATGTTCACGCCGTAGCGGGCAATGAACCAGGGAATGACGCGACTCGTCCAGGCCCGCGCCCGCGAGGCGGCGCACCATCCCGCGAACTCGGTCATCAACTTCTTGGGCAGCAGGTACTGCGGCAACACCGCCAGGCGGTCGGAGAGATCAGGCACCGAAGCGACTCCAGGCAACTTCCATTGGTTCAATCCAGCGCAGGCCGCGCCTCGTCACATCAGGACAATGTCGTACTGCTCCGGAGACCCCGCGTTCTCGGCGCGCAGCGAGATCGGCTTGCCGATGAAGTCGCTGAGGCCGGCGAGGTGCTGGCTTTCCTCGTCGAGCAGCATTTCGACGACCGAGGGGCTGGCGATGATGCGGAACTCCTTCGGATTGAACTGCTTCGCCTCGCGCAGGATCTCGCGCAGGATGTCGTAGCAGACACTGCGCGCGGTCTTGACCTGGCCTTTGCCTTCGCAGGTCGGGCACGGCTCGCACCGCATGTGCGACCGCGACTCGCGGGTGCGCTTGCGGGTCATCTCGACGAGCCCCAGTTGCGTGAACCCGCTGACGGTGACCTTGGTGCGGTCGCGCACCAGCTGCTTCTTGAACTCCGCCAGCACCGCCGACTGATGCTCCTCGCGCGTCATGTCGATGAAGTCGACGATGATGATGCCGCCCAGGTTGCGCAGCCGCAGCTGGCGAGCAATCGCCTGCGTTGCCTCGAGATTGGTCTTGAAGATCGTGTCGTCGAAATTGCGCGCACCGACGTAGCCGCCGGTGTTGACGTCGACGGTGGTCAGGGCCTCGGTCTGGTCGATGATGAGGTAGCCGCCGGATTTCAGATCGACGCGCCGCGCCAGCGCCCGCGCGATGTCTTCATCGATGTTGAACAGGTCGAAGATCGGCCGCTCGCCCGTGTACAGGTCGAGCTTGCTGACCGATGTCGGCGTGAACGCTTCGCCGAAGGCTTTCAGCGCGTCGTACTGCAGCTTCGAATCAATGCGGATCGATTGCGTGCCTTCATGCGCCAGGTCACGCAGAACGCGCTCGACCAGGCTCAGGTCCTGGTGCAGCAGGCTGCCAGCGGGCAACTTGAAGCTGCGTTCCCTGATCGCAGCCCAGGTCTTGCGCAGGTAGGCGATGTCCTCGGCCAATTCGGCATCGGAGGACTCCTCGGCGTTGGTGCGCAGGATGAATCCGCCCGTCGGGCCGCTGCCCTCGGGCAGTTGCGCAAGCTGGCCGACCCGTGCGCGCAACTGCTCGCGCAGTTCGTGCGATCCGATCTTCTGGCTGATGCCGATGTGATCGTCCTGCGGCAGGAACACCAGCAGTCGGCCCGCGATGCTGATCTGCGTCGACAGGCGCGCGCCCTTGGTGCCGATGGGGTCCTTGATGACCTGGACCGTCATCGTCTGGCCTTCGAACACGAGACGCTCAATCGGAGGCGGCGGGGCCACCGCACCGCCCGCTGCAGCACTGGCGTTCTGGCGCACAAGATCGGCGGCGAGTTGCACGTCGGCCACATGCAGGAAGGCAGCACGTTCGAGCCCGATGTCGATGAAGGCCGACTGCATGCCCGGCAGCACGCGCACGACGCGACCAGCGTAGATGTTGCCGACCAGACCGCGCTCCAGCGTGCGTTCGATGTGCAGGTCCTGCACCGCACCGTGCTCGACCACCGCGACTCGGGTTTCCTGCGGCGTCCAGTTGATCAGAATGTCTTGCATCCGGTCGATGGTATGCGAGCGCGCCGCCGCGGCGCATCGGCGGTTTTCACCAGCGCACGCCCACGGCGCGCAGCAACTCGGCCGTCTCGTGAAGGGGCAATCCCATGATCCCGCTGTAGCTGCCGACGATGCGGGTCACCCAGGCTCCGGCGGCACCCTGGATCGCATAGGCACCGGCCTTGCCGAACGGTTCGCCACTGGCCACGTAGCGCTCGACGGTCTCGGCGTCGAGGTCCGCGAAGCTCACGTGCGAGGTGCTGACCGCGAGTGTCTCCTCGGTGTCCCCGACCGCGATCGCCACCGCCGTGATGACGCGGTGGGTGCGGCCGCTCAGCCTGCCGAGCGTTGCCGCCGCATCGGCTGCGTCGAGCGGCTTGCCGTAGATGCGTCGCCCGAGCGCCACCGTGGTGTCCGAACACACGATCGGCGCGGACGGCAGGCCCCGCCGGATCAGGCGCTGCCGGGCCGCATCGAGCTTCGCGAGCGTGACGCGCCGCACATAGGCCAGTGGCAACTCGCCAGGACGCTCGGCTTCGAGCGCCTCGGCGTCCTCCGACGCATCGGCCACCAGCAGCTCATGGCGCACGCCGATCTGCTCGAGCAGCTGGCGGCGGCGCGGGCTTTGCGAGGCCAGGTAGACGAAGTCGTGACGTGGCTTCGGCGTCCCGGACGGTGGGGACGTGTTCGTGCGCTGGCGCTTCATTCGCGGTGATAGGGGTGGTTGATGGTCACGGTCCAGGCGCGGTAGAGCGCCTCGGCCAGCAGCACCCGCACGAAGGCGTGCGGCAGCGTCAGGTCGGACAGGCGCAGCGTTTCTTCGGCGCTGGCCTTCAACGGCGGCGCCAGCCCATCGGGACCACCGACGATCAAGGCCACGTCGCGCCCGTCGTTCACCCAGGCTGTGAGGCGCTGCGCCAGCTGCTTCGTCGTCAGACGCGCTCCGTGCTCATCGAGCACGACGCGGCGCGCGCCCCGGGGCAGTGCCGCCTCGATGCGCGCGGCTTCGGCAGCCATCAACTGCTCGGCCGTCCGGCCGCTGCGCGGCTCGGCCTTCACGGCCTTCAGTTCCAACCGCAGATCGGGCGGGAAGCGCTTGGCATAGTCCTGGTAGGCCTCGTCGGCCCACGCGGGCAGGCGCTGACCGACGGCGACCAACTGCAGCTTCACGCGCCGCGCGGTGCCTTCTTCGCGGGGGCCCGCTTCGCCGCCGGGGCCGCCGAGGAGGCCGCCCGGGCGTTGGCGGCCTTCTTGGTCGTCGGCTTGTTGACGGCAATGGTCTTGATCGGCGCCTTCCTCGCGACGCGCGAAGCAGGCGACGACGGCGCCTTGCGGGCCGGCGCCTTCTTGGCTGCAGCCGTCGGAGTCTTGACGCCGACCGTGCGCGTCACACCCGCCTTGGCTGGCGCAGCGCGCTTCGCCGGAACAGCGGTCTTCGCTGCTGCCGTGCGGCGCTTGGCCGCTGGAGCGACGGCCTCGGCCGCAGCCGCGGCCGTCTTGCGGACCGGCGCCTTCTTGGCGGGGGCGGCCACTGCCGTCTTGGCGGCTGCGGCGACCTTGCGCGCAGGTGACTTCTTCGCCGGCGCAGGTGCAGGCACTTCCTCGGCCTTCACCAGCCGCTTCGGCGCGGTGTCCAGCTTCATCCTGACCGGCTTGTCGCCCCAGATTTCCTCGAGGTGGTAGTACTCGCGGATGTTGGGCTGCATCAGGTGCACGACTGCCGCACCGCAGTCGACGATGATCCATTCACCGTTGACTTCGCCTTCGACGCGGGGCACCGGGTAGCCTGCCTTCTTGACTGCGTCACGCACGCTGGCGGCCAGCGACTTCGTCTGCCGATTGCTGGTGCCCGAGGCGATGATCACGCGCTCGAACAGCGACGACAGGTGTTCCGTGTCGAAGACGAGGATGTTCTGGCCCTTCACGTCTTCCAGCCCATCGACGATGACGCGTTGCAGTTTCTTGATGTCCATTCAGCTCCTGGTGCGCCTCACGACGCTTGCGATGAAATGCGGTTGGACCGGTGAAGTCACCGGTACAACCCATGTTGGTCAATATAGCGCGCCACCCCGGCGGGCACCATCTCATCGACCGACAGGCCGGCCGCGCAGCGCGCCCGCACCTGCGTCGACGACAGATCCATTGGCGGCAGATCAATGGTGCGCGCGCCTGACGCCAACGCGACTCCATCGACGGCACCAGGCCTGCGCGCCACCGCCAGCGTGACCCGGCCGAGCAGTTCCTCGGCCCGGTGCCAGGTCGGCAGCGCCGACTGCTGATCCTGCCCGACGATGAGGAACCACTGCGCACCGGGATGCGCCGCCTGCAGTTCGCGCACGGTATCGAGCGTGTAGCTCGGACCGGGCCGCCGCAGTTCGATCGGATCGAGCACGAACCTCGGCTCGCCCTCGATCGCCAGCGCGACCATCGCCTCGCGATGCACGGCGTCGGTCACCACGCGCGCCTTCTGCCACGGCTGGCCGGCCGGAATCCAGCGCAGCTCGTCGAGTTCGAGGTCGCGCAGCGCGGCACGCGCCAACGCGAGGTGTGCGTCATGCACCGGGTCGAAGCTGCCGCCGAACAGGCCGATGCGTCTCAAGCCGGGTCGCCGGCGCTGCGCGGCGCTTCGCTCCAGTCGGCCCAGTCGCGCGGCCGCAGGAAGTCGCTGTAGAGGCGGGCCTCCGGCGTGCCGGGCTCGGGCTTCCAGTCGTAGCGCCATTTCACGATCGGCGGCATCGACATCAGGATGCTTTCGGTGCGTCCGCCAGACTGCAGGCCGAACAGCGTGCCGCGGTCGAACACCAGGTTGAACTCGACGTAGCGGCCGCGCCGGTAGGCCTGGAAATCGCGCTCGCGCTCGCCATACGGCAAGGCCTTGCGGCGCTGCACGATCGGCAGGTAGGCGTCGATCATCGCGTCGCCCACCGACCGCATCATCGCGAAGCTGCCGTCGAAGCCGAGTTCGGAGAAGTCGTCGAAGAAGACGCCGCCGACACCGCGCGGCTCGTTGCGATGCTTCAGGAAGAAGTACTCGTCGCACCACGTCTTGAAGCGCGGGTACTTGTCGTCGCCGAAGGCCGCCAGCGCGTCGCGGTTCACCCGATGGAAGTGGGCCGCGTCTTCCTCGAAGCCGTAGTAAGGCGTCAGGTCCATGCCGCCGCCGAACCAGACCACCGGCTCGCCGCCCTTCGGCAGCGCGGCGAACGAGCGCACGTTCATGTGCACCGTCGGCACGCAGGGGTTGCGCGGATGGAACACCAGCGACACGCCCATCGCCTCGAAGGGCGCGCCCGCCAGTTCGGGCCGGTGCTGCGTCGCCGAGGGCGGCAATTGCGGCCCGCGCACATGCGAGAAATTGCAGCCCCCGCGCTCGAGCAGATCGCCGTCCTCGATCAGCCGCGACAGGCCATCGCCCTGCAGCCGCTCGCCGGGTTCGCGCACCCAGCCGTCGGTGCGGAACGGCTGGCCGCCCTCGCGTTCCATCGCGCTGATGATGCGATCCTGCAGACCCAGCAGGTAATCTCGAACGGCTTGTGTGCTCATGGTCGAAGGTACGTTAGCGCTTCACCGCGCGATGGCCGATGTCCCGGCGGTACTGCATGCCATCGAAGTGGATCGGCTGCAGCAGTTCATAAGCGCGCGGCTGCGCCTGCTTGACCGAATCGGCCAGCACCGTCACGCACAACACCCGCCCGCCCGAAGTCACCAGCTGACCGTCGCGCAGCTCGGTACCGGCATGGAAAACGATGCCGTCGGCGGCTTCGGCCGGGATGCCGTGGATCGCATTGCCCTTGCGCGGCGTGTACGGATAGCCGTGCGCGGCCAGGACGACGCCCAGCGCGACACGCCGGTCCCACAGCAATTCGACCTCGTCGAGCGTGCCGTCGGTCGCGTGCATGAACACGTCGAACAGATCGCTCTTGAGACGCATCAGGATCGGCTGGGTCTCGGGGTCGCCGAGACGGCAGTTGAACTCGACAGTGCGTGGCTGACCTTGCGCGTCGATCATCAGTCCGGCGTAAAGGAACCCGGTGAACGGGATCCCGTCCTTGGCCATGCCCTGGATCGTCGGCAGGATGATTTCGTGCATCGCCTTGGCATGCACGTTGGGCGTCACCACCGGCGCTGGCGAATAGGCGCCCATGCCGCCGGTGTTGGGTCCCTCGTCACCATCGAGCAGCCGCTTGTGGTCCTGACTGGTGGCGAGCGAGACCACGTTCCTGCCATCGCACATCACGATGAAGCTGGCTTCCTCACCTTCGAGGAAGGACTCGATCACGACGCGCGGCACCGCCTGACCGTCGGCCCCGGCGTTGTGCTGCACGCCCAGCGTGTTGGCATTGCCGTCGGTGCCCAGCATCCAGTCGACGGCCTCGTGCGCCTGCGCGAGCGTGGCCGCCACCACCACGCCCTTGCCGGCGGCCAGGCCGTCGGCCTTGATGACGATCGGCGCGCCGTGCGTGTCGACGTAGGCATGCGCGGCCGTCGAATCGGTGAAAGCCTCGTAAGACGCCGTCGGGATCTGGTGACGCTGCATGAAAGCCTTGGCGTAGGCCTTCGAGCTTTCGAGCTGCGCCGCCGCCTGCGTCGGCCCGAAGATGCGCAGCCCGCGCGCTCGGAAGAAATCGACGATGCCACCGGCCAGTGGGCCCTCGGGGCCGACGACCGTCAGCGCGATCTTCTCGCGCTCGGCGAACTCGGCCAGGTCGTTGAAATCGGTCAGCGGCACGTTGTGCAGCCGGTTGTCGCTGCCCGTCCCCCCATTGCCCGGTGCGACATACACCGTCTGGACCCTGGGCGACTGCAGCAGCTTCCAGGCGATCGCGTGCTCGCGGCCGCCGGAGCCGATCACGAGGACTTTCATTCGGACAACTCAGCGTTGTTGAAAACCGCCTGCACGTCGTCCAGGTCCTCGATCGCATCGAGCAGCTTCTGCATGCGGATCGCATCCTCGCCAGCCAGCTCGACGGTGTTCTCGGGACGCATCGTGACCTCGCCGACGTCGGGCTTCAGCCCGGCCGCCTCCAGCGCTGCCTTCACGGCTTCGAAATCGTGCGGCGTCGTGATCACCTCGATCGCGCCGTCGTCGTCGGTGACCACGTCATCTGCACCGGCCTCCAGGGCGACTTCCATCACCTTGTCCTCGCTGGTGCCCGGTGCGAACACGATCTGGCCGCAATGCCTGAACTGGAACGACACCGAGCCGTCTGTACCCAGGTTCCCGCCGTACTTGCTGAACACATGGCGCACCTCGGCCACCGTGCGCACCTTGTTGTCGGTCATCGTGTCGATGATCACAGCCGCCCCGCCGATGCCGTAGCCCTCGTAGCGGATCTCGTCGTAATGCACACCTTCGAGGTTGCCGGTGGCCTTGTCGATGTTCTTCTTGACCGTGTCGGCCGGCATGTTGGCCGCCTTGGCCTTGTCGACCGCCAGCCGCAGGCGCGGGTTCAGCGCCAGATCGGCACCGCCCAGGCGCGCGGCGACGGTGATCTCGCGGATGACGCGCGTCCAGATCTTGCCGCGCTTCTCGTCCTGGCGACCCTTTCGGTGCTGGATGTTGGCCCACTTGGAATGTCCGGCCATGGAATGGCGCCTCCTGCGCGGGTCTCGCCATGCAGCGGCCCGCCGTGTTTTGTTGGATAGACTGCAATTTTACGTGCCCGCCCTGTCAGGGCCTCCCTGGAGCCACAGGGCGCGGACCGCCGACCACCCCACACTCCTTGGAGCAGCCCCATGGCCGAGCCGATCCTGGTTGCCAAACACGGTGACACCGAATGCTTCCTGCTGCCGGCGCTGGCCAACCGCCACGGGCTGATCACCGGCGCCACCGGCACCGGCAAGACGATCACCCTGCAGACGCTGGCCGAGAACTTCAGCCAGATCGGGGTGCCGGTGTTCATGGCTGACGTCAAGGGCGACCTCACCGGTATCACGCAGGCCGGCAAGGTCAGCGACAAGCTCGCTGCGGTCCTGAAGGAGCGCGGTCTCGACACCCCGAAGGCGGCGGCCTGTCCAGCCACTCTGTGGGACGTCTTCGGCAAGGACGGCCACCCGGTGCGTGCCACGGTCAGCGACATGGGCCCGCTGATGCTTGCCCGCATGCTTGCGCTGAACGAAACCCAGCAGGGCGTGCTGAGCCTGGTCTTCAAGATCGCCGACGACAACGGCCTGCTGCTGCTCGATCTGAAAGACCTGCGCGCGATGCTGCAGCACGTCGGCGAGAACGCCAGCCAGTTCACGACCGAGTACGGCAACGTGAGCGCCGCCAGCGTCGGCGCGATCCAGCGTGGCCTGCTGCAGATCGAGGAACAGGGCGGCGACCGCTTCTTCGGCGAGCCGATGCTCAACATCGCCGACTTCATGCAGACCGAAGGCGGCAAGGGGGTCATCAACATCCTGACAGCAGACCAGCTGATGAACAGCCCGCGGCTGTACTCCACCTTCCTGCTGTGGATGCTCAGCGAACTGTTCGAGCAGTTGCCCGAAGTCGGCGACCTCGATCAGCCCAAGCTGGTCTTCTTCTTCGACGAGGCACACCTGCTGTTCAAGGAGGCGCCCACGGCGCTGGTCGAGCGCATCGAGCTGGTCGTGCGGCTGGTGCGCAGCAAGGGCGTCGGTGTCTACTTCGTGACGCAGAACCCGCTGGACATCCCCGACACCGTGCTCGCGCAACTCGGCAACCGCGTGCAGCACGCCTTGCGTGCGTTCACGCCGCGCGATCAGAAAGCCGTCAAGGCGGCGGCCAGCACGATGCGCGCGAAGCCAGGGCTCGACATCGAGACGGCGATCACCGAACTGGCGGTCGGCGAGGCGCTGGTCAGCTTCCTCGACACCAAAGGCCGGCCGAGCATCACCGAGCGGGTGTTCGTGCTGCCACCGGGCAGCCAGATCGGCCCGATCACGCCGCAGCAACGGCAGTCGCTGATCGCCAACTCGCTGGTTTCCGGGGTCTACGAGAAAGCGGTCGACCGCGATTCGGCCTACGAGAAGCTGAAAGGCCGCGCCTCAGCGTCGGCGGGTGACGCGGCCGGGGCCTCGCCGGCCGCCGGCGGCTCGGTACCCGCCAACACACCGGCGGCCGAGGCCGGCGCAGGCGGCATGTTCGGCGGTCTCGGCAACATCCTGTTCGGCAGCACCGGCCCGCGCGGCGGCAAGCACGAGGGGCTGGCCGAATCGATGGCGAAGTCGGCGGTGCGCACGATGGGCTCGACAGTGGGCCGCGAAATCATCCGCGGCGTGCTCGGCAGCCTGCTTGGCGGACGGCGGCGATGAGTCCCTGCTGCGCACCGGCAATCCGGCTCGAACGGCCATGAATCTCTTCAAGCGGTTGCTGCTGGCCATTGCGGTGTCTTTCGCGCTGGCGCTGGTGGCCGGGCGCCTGGACCTGCTGCAGGGTGCGACACCGGCCGATCTGGGCGTGCACAACGGTCGACTCAAGCCGCCGGCGCGCGTCCCCAACAGCGTGTCCAGCCAGGCCGGCCTGCATCCCGACCATCCGATGCGCGACTCGGCACGCATCGAGCCGCTGCAGGTCAGGTTCGGCGATCGCGACGGCGCCGCCACCCTGGCCGCGCTGAAAACCATCGTCGAGGCGATGCCGGGTGCCCGCATCGTCGCCAGCGACGGCCCCTACCTCTACGCGCAGTTCACGAGTTCGTGGTTCCGGTTTGTCGACGACACCGAGTTCTGGTTCGACCCCGCTGCCGGCGTGATCCAGGTGCGCTCGGCGTCCAGACTCGGCGAGAGCGACCTCGGCGTCAACCGCCAGCGCGTCGAAGCCATTCGCGAGCAGTTGTCGGCCGCGCGCTGATCGCTCGCGGTGCGGCCGACGCTGCGCTGCTCACCGACCCTCAGTGCCGGTAGCGGCGCTCGTCGCGGTCACCGCGGTCACCATGATCGCCACGGTCACCCCGCCAGTCTCCGCGCCGGTCGTCGTCGCGCCAGTATCGGGTGTGCTCCTCGTAGCGGGGGCGCCAGTGGTCGTGGCGCGGCTCCGCGTAGACATACCCGCGGGGCGCATAGCCCCACGGCACCGGCGCGTACGCATAGGGCTGCTCATAGACGACCCGAGGCGCGGGCACGTAGACCACGGGCGGCGGCGCATAGACCCTCGGGGCGTAGCCGTAGTAGCCCGGTCCGTTGGAAATCACCGCACCGATCCCCGGTTCACCGATCGCGACCGACCAGTTCAGGTCACGCGCCTGCGCCATGCCGGCGCCGGACAGAGCAAGCACCGCAGCAGCGGCCAGGATCAGACGTTTGTTCATAGCCAATCTCCTCGTTGGGATCGCGCCTCGGAATGCCGGATGACCGGGCCCGAAGCCGCCGAACCACACACCGGTGTGGTGTGCCCGTCTACAACGCGACCCCGGGTGGAGGGCGTTGACCCGTGACACGCAAGCAGAGGTAAAGACATGTGAAGCGGGCACGACGCGATCGACACCGCGGCCGCTACGCGCATGGGCCGGGAGGGATAATCGACGTTGCCCTCGCACGAGGGATTTCTCCCTTTCCTGCTGCCCCGCGCCTGCCGCGCACGCCCCCATGACCGCACCCGCCCACCCGACCTCGCCCGACGACACGAAGCCGAGCAACTTCCTGCGACAGGTGATCGAGCGCGATCTGGCCCAGGGCACCTACGCGAGCCGCACCTTCGCCGGCACGCCGGGCGATGCGGCGCACCACGCGACCGGATCACTGGACCCGGCGCGCATCCGCACCCGCTTTCCGCCCGAGCCCAACGGCTACCTGCACATCGGCCATGCCAAGAGCATCTGCCTGAACTTCGGCCTGGCGCGTGACTTCGGCGGTGTGTGCCACCTGCGCTTCGACGACACCAACCCCGAGAAGGAAGAGCAGGAATACGTCGACGCCATCGTCGAGATGGTGCAGTGGCTGGGCTGGACCTGGACCGGCCACGGCAGCGAGAACCTGTACTACGCCAGCAACTACTTCGATTTCATGTACGCCGCGGCCGAGCACCTGGTCAGCCAGGGCCTGGCCTATGTGGACGAGCAGAGCGCCGAGGCCATGCGCGCCAACCGGGGCGACTTCACCACCCCCGGCACCGACAGCCCCTGGCGCAACCGCCCCGTGGCCGAGAACCTGGCCCGCCTGCGCGAGATGCGCGCCGGCGCCCATGCCGACGGCAGCATGGTGCTGCGCGCCAGGATCGACATGGCCTCGCCCAACATCAACCTGCGGGATCCGGCGCTCTACCGCATCAAGCGGGCGCACCACCACAACACCGGTGACCGCTGGTGCATCTACCCGATGTACGCCTACGCCCACCCCATCGAGGACGCGCTGGAGAACATCACCCACAGCATCTGCACCCTGGAGTTCGAGGACCAGCGCCCCTGGTACGACTGGCTGCTGGCCCGCCTGACCGAAGGCGGCCTGATCAACCAACCCGCGCCCAAGCAGCATGAGTTCGGCCGACTCAACCTCACCTACGTCATCACCAGCAAGCGCAAGCTCAAGGCCCTGGTGGACGAAGGCCATGTGAACGGCTGGGACGACCCGCGCATGCCCACGCTCGCCGGCATGCGCCGGCGCGGCTACACGCCGGCGGCGGTGCGCAAGTTCGCCGAGGACACCGGCGCCAGCAAGACCAACATCTGGGTGGACTACAGCGTGCTCGAAGGCGCGCTGCGGGCAGACCTGGAAGGCCAGGCGCCGCGCGCCATGGCGGTGATCGACCCGCTGCCGCTGAAGCTGGGCAACTGGGATGCGGTGTTTGGCGCCGGCCATGTGGAGCCCTGCAGCGCCCCGGCCCACCCGCAGCACCCCGAACTGGGCCAGCGCCAGTTCGGCCTGGGC
>JBJXEJ010000102.1:0-2726 GCA_046154125.1 Rhizobacter sp.
GCGGATCAGCTTGGCGATCATGGCTTGCCCCCGGAGGCGGCCGTCTTCACCGCCTTGGGTGCAGGATTCAGCAGCGTCAGGCGGGTCAGCTGAGGCTGGCTCTCGGCGTCCATGTAGAACTCGAAGTCCACCCTGTCCCCCACGTCGATCCCGCGTGGCAGCCCCGAGGTATTGCCCTTCGGCAGCTTGAAGTCCATCGTCATCGGACCCCACTTCAAGGACGCGATCGGCCCGTGCGACAGCGTGACAGTGTCACGTGCGACAGCTTCGATCTTGGCTTCACCTTCGTGGCGAGGCGCCGTGTTGGCAGCACTCGGCTTGGGCTCGACATTGAGGCGCGCCTCGATGCCTTTGAGGCTGGCCTCGGAGTCGATCAGGAACTGCGACGAGACCACGACACGCTGGCCGGCCTGCAGGCCCCGCCTGATCTCGGTCTGGCCGCCACTCTCGATGCCGATCTCGACATCGACAGGCCGGAATCGACCGTTCTCTTCGGCCAGCATCGCGACCGTGCGCTTACCGGTCTGGATGATGGCCTCCGTCGGCACCAGCAGGACCTTCTGGTCGCGTTGGTCCATGAACTGCATCTGCACGAACATGCCAGGCACCAGCATGCCATTGGCATTCGCCAGTTCGAGCCGTGCCTTCAGCGTGCGAGTGGTTGGGTTGACCTCGGGCAGGATCGCCTGCACCTTGCCCTCGAACTTCGCAACCGGCGCAGCTGGGCTGGAGGCCTGCACCTTCGCGCCCGGTCGAAGCAGCGCCGCCTGGCTCTCGGGGACTTCGGCGTTGGCCCACACGGTGCCGAGACCGTTGATGCGGAAGAGGGTTGCCCCCGCCATCACGGTCATGCCTTCGCGGGCTATCAGTTCGGTGACGACACCCCCGATCGGAGCGATGAGCGTGATGCGCGGCTGCGTCTTGCCGGTGCTATCGACCAGTGCGATCTGCGTGTCGCTCATACCGACCTGGCGCATGCGCTGGCGGGCCCCATCCACAAGCGACGCGAGATCGGTGCCTTGCATGCGGCGCACCGACAGGAACTCTTCCTGCGCGGCGATCCAGTCCGGCACATACAACTCGGCCAGCGTCTGACCCTTGGCTACGCGGTCGAGCGTGGCCCGCACATTCAAACGCTCGACATAGCCGGTGGCGCGCGCCTGCACGATGACCTGGTCGCGCTCGTTGAAGGCGATGCTGCCCACAGCCGCGACTTGCGGCGACAGTGTGCCTTCGGTCACCTGCGCCGTGCGCACGCCCAGGTTCTGCTGGATGCGCGGGCTGACGGTGACCTTGCTGCCGTCGCCCTCGCTGTCCGCATAGACCGGCACCAGCATCATGTCCATGAACGGTGACTTGGCCGGCTTGTCGAACTTGTTCCCCGGCACCATGGGGTCGTGGTAGTACAGGACCTTCTTGCCCGTCATCGGATCGACATCACCCGCCTTGATGCCCGACGTGATGTGGCGGCGGGTCGCGTCTTCGCCTTGGGCGATGCTTTGCGGAACGTCCTCGGTGGCTACAACCGCCGCAGCAGGACTGCTGGCAGACGCGGTGACTGGCATAGGCTTTGTGCTGGTCGCCGTGGTCATGCCCATGCCGCGCTGCATGCCGGTGGCATAGAGACCGTATCCGGCAGCGCCCAGTGCGCCGAGCGCCAGCACGCCGATCAAAAGCTTGTGGGTATTCATGTTCATTTCTCCGTGGGGGCGGCCGTGCGGTCTTGCAAGCTCGCGTCGTGCGTGGGCGGAACCAGGTATTCGAGTTGGGCCCAGCGGCCAGCGGTTTCCATCTCCAGGCGCAGGCGGTCCATGCGGGTGTCGATCTCCATGCGCCGCGCTTCGAGCACGGCGCCGAGGGGTCCGCTGCCACCCCGATAAGCGGCCAGCGATGCGCGGGTGCGCTCAGCAGTGAGCGGGATCAGCGTGCTGTCGTAGTGGGTTAGCCGATCGCGGCCGCTCTGCCACTCTTGAAGCCAGCTGCGCGTCTCGGCCAGGTGCTCGCGGGTCGCTTCCTCGCGCTGTGCGCGCATCTGCTCGACCACGGAGAGCTTGGCGGCGACCTCCCGGTCCTGGCGGTGCCCGGCGTCGAGTTGCAGCGGGATCGAGACGTTGACGGAGACCATGTTCGAGTACGCCGGCCCGCGCTGGCTGAACATCAGCTCGACATTCCAGTCCGAGCGCTTGTTACTCTGCGCGATGTCGGCATCGGCACGCGCCATCTCCTCCTGCTTGACCATCATCGCGATTTCGGGGTGATGGGCCAGTTGGGATTCGACGTTGTTCGCATCCATGCGAACGGTTGCCAGCGGCGGCAACGCACCCAGCGGTGCGTCCGCCTCCGCACCGACCCAGCGGGCGAGCCGGGTCTTGCTGGTCGCAACCTGGCGCTCGGTTTGTCGAATGCGATCGTCGATCAGCGCAACAGCGGATCGCGCTGCGAACACATCGGCCTGCGCGCCGCGCCCGCCGCGGTAGGCGGCGTCTGCTGCCTCGATCTGCAAGCCGGCTTCGGTGCGCTGGCTCTGGAGGGCTTCGAGCATGCGTTGCTGGAAGTAGCGGTCCAGCCAGGCCATCGCGGTGTCGCGGCGCAGGTTTGCAAGCGCGATCGAGCGCACGGCTTCCGCCGCTTCGGCTTCCCGGGCGAAGCGCGCCGACCGCGCCTTGAGCTTGTCGCTGCGTGTGATTTCCTGCATCACACCGACTGAGCGCATGGTCATGAAGTCG
>JBJXEJ010000103.1:0-12961 GCA_046154125.1 Rhizobacter sp.
CGAGCGTCACGTTCCACAGGCCCGACATCGCGTCGAGGTAACGCTTGCCGTCGGCGTCGATCAGCTCGCAGCCCTCGCCACGCACCCAGACGTTGCCCGCCAGGTGCGCCGCCGGGTTGTGCAGCGAGTGCACGAGGGCGCGGTGATCGCGCTGCAGCAGTTCGGCGTTGGTCGTCATGGGTCAGAGCTCCAAATGTCATCCGAGTTGCGGGTGTTCGGCCACGAACAGCCGCTCGCGCCTGGCCACATGCGCCATCGAATCGGCCGCGACGCGTTTGCCCATCTCACCCGCATAGGCCGACTCGAACGCGGCATGGCTATCGAACCACAGCTCCGACACGCCGTCGATGCCGGCGTCCGCGTTGACCAGGTTGAACGTGAGCTTGCGCAGGCCGGGCAACTGGCGCGCGAGCGGCGCGTGCCGCTTCAGCCACCAGTCAGCGAAGTCCTCGCGGCTCATGTCGGCGCGGCGCGTCAGCAGGATGATCGCCTTGAACATCGTCGCGCCTCACTTCACGGGTGCGATGCGATGTAAAGGCCGGCCGCCCACCGCGAGCACGAGCGCCACCACCACCTCGTCGGCGTGCGGCGCGTCGGGGATCGTGATTTCGGCGGCGTCCATGTCGTCGAAACTCCAGATGCGGTTCTTGTTCGTCACCGGCATCACGATCACCGAACCGGGCCCGCCGAGCTTCTTGGTCGACGGGATGATGTCGTCGCCCTTGCCGACCGCCTTGCGCACCGGCGCGCCGAACTTCGGGTGCAGCAGCGCGGCAGCGTGTTCGATCTCGCCGGCGGTGCCGACGATCGCGCCCTTGCCGTAGGCAGTCACGTCATCGGGGGCGACGCCGAGCGCCGCCACGCCGCGCGCGGCAAGCAGCGCGGCCACCTCGGCACCCAGGTCATACAGCGGAGCAAGGTCGTCGACGTAGCGGCCGGCGTACGGATTGGCAATCACCGCCGCCACCGTGACCTTGCGCGATGGCGGCGCCACCGTGCGCCCCAGCTCGCGTTCGACTTCTTCGAGCTGGATCACCCATTTGCGCACTTGCAGCAACGACATCGCGAACCTCTCCCGGTCGCCAGTGACGGCCACAGTCTACGTCGGCCCTGAGGCCGTCGTGGCACTCGTTTACAAGAGTCGAATTCAATCGGGCTTGATCCACATCCCGCGCAGCTCGTCCGCATCCAGCTGCAGCTTGACGAAGACCTCGGTGCTGCGTGGTGCGCTCGGGCCGTCTCCCCGCTCGCGGCTGACGCCGACAAAGAGTTGCGTGCCGGCACTGCGCCGCCACTGCCAGGTGAGCGACTCGTTGCGGCTCGAGTCGCGCTCGGCGCTCACATCGGGTTCGCCACGCCGGTCCAGGCTGCTTCGTTGAACGATCAGGCGCAGGTAATGTTGCGCACTCAGGTGCCAGATCGCCAGACCTTGCACGGCGGTTTCGCGGTAGGTCAACGTGCGCCCGGCGCCGCTGTCGTTGTACAGCCAGGCCTTCTCCAGACTCGGCTCCAGCTCCAGACTTCGCCACGGCCGCAGCCGCGCGCTGAAGCTCCAGTTCGCGCCCGGCCGGGACTGGTTGGCCACGGCATCGGCCAGCTTGCCGATGCTCAGGCTGGTGTCGACGAGCGGCCACCACTCGGCGGGAGCCATCGACAGGCTGGTGTAGACGAAGCGTTCCTCCACCGCGGGCAGCGTGGGCTGCGTGCGCACGATGGAGCGCGGGTACAACTCGACCGACCATTCCAGGTTGCGCGCCGCGCTGCCCTTGAAGCCGAAATACGCGGAGCGCGCCACGGTCAGTCCGCTGGTTCGGTCTCGCTTCTCGTTCGCATTGACATACAGGTCGAGGCTGTTGAAGGGCCCGAGCTGCTCCCACTTCTCGGCGTGGTACAGCTCAACGGTGTACACGCCGTTCTGGTTCACGAACCCGCTGTCAAGGCGGAAGCCAGCGCTGGTGTCGCCCAGCGTCACCGAGCTCTCGGCATCGTCGGCCAGGCGCTGCACCCAGGCATAGGCGCGGAAGCCACGCTGTGGCGGCCCCTTGCGCAGCTCGCCGTCCACGGGGAGTGCAGTGGTTTGGGAGGCCAGCACCTGAGCGCGCATGCGCCAGCCTTCGCCGAAGTTGCCGTCCAGGTCAGCACCGGCAACATGGTTGGCGCCGCGATCGTCGTCGTACTGACGCGATGCCAGCAAGCTGCCGACGCTCCACCCGCCCAGCCCGTCGCGCCGCTGGCCGCGTGCAATCAGCACCCGCGATCCTGGCTGTTCGGCGCTGTCGGTGCCATAGGGTCCGGGCAGCAGAACGGAGCCGCCGCCCTCGTCGACGGCCGTCAAGGCCGTGCCGGCCCAGGCTGTTGAGCGCCAGGTGGCGCGCAGGCCACCGCGCGGTTGGGTGATGCTGCGCGTGTAGAGCGCATCGGTGGGCGAACGCAGCAGGTCGGCCGATTCGAAGAAGAAGGGCCGCTTTTCGGGCAGGGACAGCGCGAAGCTCGTATTGCCAGTCAGTTGGGGGGTATCCAGCGCCACCTGGGAGAAATCGGGGTTGATCGTGGCGTCGATCACAAGCTCGGCACGCGGACGCCATTTCAGGTCCAGACTGGCTTCCTGGCGCCGCTTGCTCAGGATCAACCCATCGCTGTCGCGTGTGCGGGTGTGGCGCAGCGTCAGACCGGGCCGCAAGGTGAGAAAGCTGTGGTCCTGCGGCAGCGTCACGCCTTCGAGGGTCTGCAACTGGTCGATGAAGCTGGCTGAACCGCGCGGCAGGTCGACGCTCAGCAGCAGGTGGAACTGCTCACGCGGCAGGTGGCGCGCCAGCATGAAGCGCCAGGGGCCGGGGGCGACACCCGGCTCGGGTTCGGCAAAGCGCAACGACGCAAACGGAATGCGCAGCACGGCGCTCCAGCCATCGGCGCGGCGCTGCACGGCGGCGTCCCAGTCGAAGTCGGGTGCGGAATCCTCGTTGTCGTCGACGGCGGTGTAAATGCCGTCTGCGATGCTGCCGGCGGCGTTCACGCTGAAGAACTGGGCCGAGGACTTCTGCCCGATCGGGTCGACATAGGCCACCACGTGGTCCTGCGTGCTGTCGACGTTGTCGTAGCGAACCGGGACGTCGCGGATGCGCTGAGGCTGGTCGTCAAAGGCGATCACACCGACATACAGCGCCTGCTCGTCGAACAGCACCTGCACGCGCGTGCGCTGCGGGGGCGTGGCGCCGGATTGCGGCTCGTTTTCGACGAAGCGCTCGTGCACGGGCGCGCGTTGCCAGGCGGGGTGCGACAGGCTGCCGTCGAGCACGAAACGTTCATCGGCGTGCAGCTTCTCGGCACGCAGCCCGGCCATGGTGCCGGCGTCTGGCGCTAGAGGGGTTTGCGCAGCGGCAAAGCCGGCCAGGGCCAGTACGCAGGCGCCCACCAGGCTGCGGCCATGACGGGCCATTCGTCGGGTGGAGGCCGCGCGCACTCCTAGGCGGCCGCCTGGGCCAGGGAATATCGGTGGCTCGGGATCAACTCATAGCGCTTGAGAACGTCCGCGTCGTAGTTGCGCTCCAGCCAGTCGGTCTCGTAGATCGTGTCGAGATAGCGCTCGCCCAGGTCCGGGGCGATCGCCACAGCGGTAAGCCCATCTGATTGGTTTCGGGCCAGCCAATCCATTGCACCGCTGACGACCGTGCCGGTGGAGCCGCCAAACACGAATCCGTGTCTGGCCATCTGGTGGCAGGCATGGATGGTGTCCGGCTCCTCGACGAGGATCACCTCGTCCACGAAGGACTCGTCGAGCTGTTGCGGACGCACGGCGGTGCCAAGGCCGGGAATCATCCGGCGGCCCGGCGCGCCACCGAAAGTCACCGAGCCGGCGGCGTCCACCGCGACGACTCGCACAGGCCGGTGCCACTCACGCAGGAACCGTGCACAGCCCATCAAGGTACCGGTGGTACCGGCTCCTACGAACAGCACGTCCAACTTCGGGAATGCATGCACGATCTCGGGCGCCGTGGTGCGGTAGTGCGCCCCCCAGTTGCCCGGATTGGCGTACTGGTTGAGCCACACATACCGGCTGTCGGAGGCACACTTGTTGCGGACATACTCGATCCGTGCGCCCAGCAGGCCACCGGCAGCGTCCGATGCTGCCGCGGTAATCACGTGCACCTGGCTTCCCAAGGCCTCCATCAACTGCCGCGTCGACTGGTTGCAGCGGGCATCGGTCACGCACAGGAATCCGTAGCCTTTGCTCGCTGCGATCATGCTCAGCGCCACCCCCAGATTGCCTGAGGAAGATTCGATCAGGATCGACCCTGGTCTCAGGACCCCGTCCCGCTCGGCGGCCTCC
This sequence comes from Rhizobacter sp., assembly GCA_046154125.1. GTDB lineage: Bacteria > Pseudomonadota > Gammaproteobacteria > Burkholderiales > Burkholderiaceae_C > PBB1. The sequence continues at coordinate 4,328 of JBJXEJ010000103.1, forward strand.
ACCATTTCATTCGCGGCCTTCAGCTTGATCGAACCGGCGAAGTTGAAGCCCTCGCACTTCAGATACAGCGACCGCCGGAAGATCGGACGCAGATCGACATAGAGCTCCGCCTCGTCGAATTGTTGGGGAGTTGAAATGATCGTCATGAGAGTCTCCTTGTTTGCGGCATGGGTTGCCGCTTATCCGTGACGCTGCATATCCTGGAAGAAGTGATCCACCACCTGCAACTCGCCGGCGCGAACCACCTCGTCGTAGACGTACTTGCCGACCCCGAGGTCGAGCACTCCCAGGCCGAACGGTGAGAACACCACCGGCCGATCGGTCGGCACGGCCACGCGTGCCGCCATCACGTCGCCCAAGGTGCCGAGCAGGAAGTCCCGCTTGCCCGTGAGCTGCTCGACCAGGTGCGGCGAGGTGTTGGCCTTCAGACAATGCTCGACGTCGTCGACGACGTTGGTCGAAGCGAGCAAGATCTCCGGCGCCAGATCGCGCAGCGACACGTGCAGCACCAGCGGGTTGTGCTTGAACCATGACAGGTCCTTGACATGCGGCTGGCCGGCGACGGTGGCGAAGACCACCAGGTCGCTCGCGCGAATCAGGCTCTCGGCACTCTTGTGTACCGTGACGCGGGCGGTGGCCCCCGAGCGATCCAGATAACCGCAGTAGCCCGCGGCGCTGTCGGCAGACGTGTCGCGCACGCCGATCTCTTCGAACGACCAGCCGGTGCCGGCCAGGAAGGTGTGGATGTAGCGCGCGATCAAGCCCGCGCCGACGAACCCGACCCGAGTCGGGCGCCGCCGCCCGCGGCTGAGCCAATCGGCCGCGGACGCCGCGAACGCGGCGGTGCGGGTCGCGCTGATGATCGAGCTCTCCAGGCAGGCGAACGGGTATCCGGTGTCGTGGTCATTGAGGATCAGCACGGCCGAAGCCCTCGGGATGCCGGCGGCGACGTTCTCCGGAAAGCTGGAGATCCACTTGATGCCATCCACCCTCACCTTGCCGCCGACCGAGGCCGGCAGCGCGATGATTCGGGAGGAGGGGCGGTCGGGGAACAGCAGGAAGTACGACGGCGGGTTGACCGTTTCGTGGTTGCTGTGCAGCCGGTATGTGGCCTCGACCAGCTCCAGGACCTGCTTTTCGCGCCCTTGCAGCGCCTTCTGCACCTGGGCCCCTGAGATCACGGCGAAAGTCGGTGCGGCGCTTCGCCCTGACGCGGCTGGCTGGGCGGCGGTACTTGAAAGATTCGTCATCGAGCTGCTCCTTGAACGGTCTTCGATCGGTCGGTAAGTCGGGTCGGGTCGGCCATCGCAACGAGCACTTCGCGCTCACCCTCGAAGGGCTCCCGGCTGTGCGCGGTGCGCACGTTGTCGACCAGCAGCAGGTCGCCGGCCTGCCACGGCTCGCGCCTGGTGTGGACCTCGTAGGCCCGGTTGATCACCTGCACCACGTCTTCGTCGATCGCGTCGCCGTTGCCGAACCGGGTGTTGAATGGCAGCCCGTCATCGCCGTAGACGTCGACCAGGAACTCGCGCACCTCCTCCGCCAGCGTCCACTGGTTGAGGAATGCGATCTGGTTGAACCAGCAACGCCGCCCGGTGGTCGGGTGCGGCACGACGGCGCTGCGGCGCTGCCGGGTGCGCAATCCACCGTCGCTTTGCCACTCGAACTCGATCGCGTTGGCGCGGCAGTAGCTCTCGATGGCGCCGCGGTCCTCGGTCCCGAAAGCCTCCGCCACGGACGCCCCGATCTCGTCGTTGTAGCTGCGCGTGAGCAGCCAGCCGTCGCGCTCGAACCGCTTCACAAGCTCCGGTGGCAGGGCCTCCAGCACGGTCGGCGAGTCGGCCACCCCAGTGGCCCCGCCCTCCTTGGCGGCGACCAGTGACGCGAACAGCATCAGGCCGGGAAACTCCAGCGTGTAGCTCAGTTCGTGGTGCATGCACATCGGCTGGTTCTGCGGCCACTTCGACGAGGAGTACACGCCCTCGAAGTAGATCTTCCGCGGCGCGAAGGTCTCCTTCTCGCTCATCAGGCGCGTCGACAGCCGCTTGAACACCGCGCCGACTTCGGCCGCGTCGCGCAAGCCGAGGCCGCGCATCAGCACCGAACCGTGCTTCGCGACCAAGGCGCGCAGCGCATCCCGGTGCCCGGCTGCCCAGCCAAGCGCATCACCAGCGGCGGCGACGCGCAGGATCGGCGGTTTGCCCGCTGCCAGATCCACGTCGAGCTGCGCCGGAGATGAGGATGACATTGCCGATCTCCTAGGGCCTGTTAACGCTATGGGAGGGCACGCGCCGCCGCCTGGTAGGCCCCAGGTCTTGGCGCGGCGGCACCCAGCACGGCCTTTGCCGTCTCGGTCGGACGGGTGCGCAAGAAGTAGTGGCCGCCGTCGGCGAGCACGTGCAGGTCGACCTGCTCGGCCAGGAGCTGCCAGTCGCGGTAGCGGAACGAGTAGTCCGGCGTGCGTGGGTCGTCGGCTGCAACCACCACCGTCACCGGCGTGGACAGCTTCACCGCGGGCGGTGCCTCCACGGCCTCGGCGAAACAGTCGCACGCGCACACATAGTCGTGCCGGTAGGCGGCGCCGACATGCTCGGCGCGCGCCGCATCCAACTCGCCGAACTCGGCAAGGCCGCTGTCTGCCCTCAGCCGCGCCGCGACCTCGGCGGCGCTGAGTCCACTGAGCCTGGCGGCGCTGGCACGAAGCTCGGCAGCGTCACCGAGCAGATGCGCGCCGAGGAACAGGCGCTCGACGTTGACTCCGCGCTGCGTGAGCCTTCTCGCCGTCTGCGCGGCAAAGGCAGTACCCGACGAGTGGCCCCACAGGAGGATCCTGGTCGGGCCCAGCCGGCTGATCTCGGCAGCGACCTGTTCGACCACCTGCTCCAGTAGCGCAAACGGTTCGCTCTGCACGGCCAGGTCATGACCGGGAAGTTCAACCGCGTACACCGCCAGCCCGCTGCCGCGCAGCGCCTTGGCCAGCGGCTGGAAGTTCACCGCGTTGCCACCCGCATAGGGGAAGCACACCAGCACGCCGGCCTTCTCGCCTTCCGGCTCCGACAGCGACTGCAACAGCCCGCCGCGGCGCTCTGACTTGCCGCCGATCAGCTGCGCCATGTCGGCAAGGACAGGGTGGCGCGTGACGTCCTTGAGGGACACCGCTCGCTGCAGCGCGATCACGAGCTTCACGGCCGACAGCGACGTGCCACCACGGTCGAAGAAGTGGTCGCGTCGCCCGATCTGAGCTTGGGGAACGCCGAGCACCGCTGCCCATGCGGCAGCCAGTCGATGCTCGGCCGGCGTGGTGGGTGCCAGGAAGTCCCCGGTGCCCACGTCGATTTCTTCTTCTGCCAGCGCCTTCAGCGCCTTCTTGTTGATCTTGCCGTTGGCCGTGAGCGGCAACTCGTCGCGCCAATGGAAGGCCGAGGGAACCATGTACTCGGGCAACGATTCACCCAGCCTGGCTCGCAGATCCTCAACCTCGAGCTGCGGACCGCAGTAGAAGGCCACGAGGCGCTTGCTCGCGTCAGCGGTTCCTGCGATCACGACAGCAGCGTGGCGCACCCCCGGCACCCGCAGCAGCGTGTTCTCGATCTCGCCGATCTCGATGCGGAAGCCGCGAATCTTGACCTGACTGTCGCGTCGGCCGAGGAAGACCAGCTTGCCGTCCGGCAGCCAGCGTCCGTGGTCGCCGGTCCGGTACAGGCGCTGGCCTTCGCGATGCGGATCGGACATGAAGGCGAGCCGGGTGCGCTCGGGGTCGTTGATGTAGCCGCGGCCGACACAGAGGCCCGAGAAGACGATCTCGCCGGGCGCCCCGAGCGGCACCGGTGACAGATCCTCATCAACGACGTAGACGTGCACGTTGCGAACCGGCCGACCGAGCGGAACCCGTTCCCCGTCCGGGACGCGGTCCATCACTTCGTGGTTGGTGTCGTCCGAGGTTTCGGTCAGCCCGTAGGCGTTGGCCAGCTTGATCTCGGGCTTGACGGCGAACCAGCTTCGCGTGAGCTCCATCGTCAGCGCCTCGCCGGTGACCGAGACGCAGTGCAGATCCGGAAGCTGGCGGGGTTGCCGCTCAAGATAAGACACGACAACGGCCAGGTAGGACGGCACGACCTGCAGCACGCCGACCCGCCCGGTGACGATCTTGTCGACAAACCGCTCGACGTCCAGGATCACCGCCTGCTCGATCAACAGCGTGCGGCCACCGACCAGCAGCGCCGAAACCAGTTGCCACAGCGAGATGTCGAAACACTGGGGTGCGACCTGCGCGACCACCTCTCCCTCGCCAACACCCAGGTCCTCGATCTTGGCGTAGAGGTGGTTGACCATGCCTTCGTGCTCGCACATCGCGCCCTTGGGCTCACCGGTGGACCCCGAGGTGAAGTAGATGTAGGCGAGCTGGCCCGGCGCGACCTCGACGCCGAGGTCACCGTCAGCGTGGCCTTCCTCGTAAAGCGCGTCGATGAAGAGCTTGCGGACCTTGGGCAGCGAGTCGAGAGCCCGAGCTAGCGTGCTCGTGCTGGCGTGCTCGGTCAGCACGATGCTGCAGTCGGCACGCGCGAGCGTTGTGGCGATGCGATCGGCCGGGAAGTGCGGCTCGATCGGCAGGTACACGCCGCCGGCCTTGAAGATGGCGATCACGGACGCCATCCAGTCCAGGTTGCGCTCGGTCACCACGGCCACCACGCCTTCGCGGCCCAGCCCGTGCGCCAGCAGGGCGCGTCCCAGCCGGTTGGCGCGAGCGTTGAGCTCACGGTAGGTCCACTCCAGGCCGGCATGTTCGGCTGCGATGGCCTCGGGGTGCGCCCTCACCCGCTGCTCGAACAACTCGTGAAACCGTTGGTCGGGCAAAGCCCTCCGCGGCCCGGCCAGCCCTTCCAGCTGGAAATGCAGCTCTTGCGCGGACAGCAGGCTCAGCCGCCTGTGCTCACCATCCGGATTGGCGCTCAACAGCTCGAGCGCGCGCAGGTGATAACCGGCCACTCGCGCAGCGCACTCGGAATCGATGAGCTCGGTGCGGTAGCGCAGCCGCAACGTGATTCGACCGTCGCGCTGCGATACGCCCACGCGCAGCACGGTCTCAGCGGCGAGATCGCCCCGCTCGCCGGCCGGATCGAATTCGGTTTCGAATGCCGGCCCGCTCAGGTGCAGCTCGCGCCTCAGATCATCGACCGCAAAGTCCTTGTGCGACAGCAGCTCGCTCTCGCGTTGCCGCGCGTCCAACAGCAGCGCGCGCCAGGAGCCGGGATCGGTCGTCAGGCCGCAGGGCAGCGCCGGGCGGCCAGCCGTGGCCACGTATCCGGTGACCACTTCACGCTCGCCGGACAACGCCGCGATCACCTTCGCGTGCGCGGCCAGCAGCAGCGCGCTGAACGGTGCCCTCAGCTCGTCGGCCAAGCGCTGCAACGACGCCGCGAGTTCGTCGGGCAGCGCCACCTCCTGCGTTGCGACGCCCACCCTCGCATCGACGGTCCACCGCGGGATCGCGGTGAACCCGCCGGCGAGCAGCCGCCCGCGCCAGAACTCACGGCTGGATTCCGTCAGCGTGCTCACCGGGACCTCCTCGCGCTCGCCATCACCACGGCAGCGCGCTCGTTTCGAATTTCCATCGCCGGGTTGCCGCCCCAGCGCGCATTCGGTGGAACCTCCTCGCCCTTCATCAGGAACGAAGCGGGGGCCAGGCTCGCACCATCACCCAACGTGGTGCCGTAATGGACGAGCGAGGCGACGCCGATCGTGCAGCAGGCGCCGATCGAGATGCGATCGGACTTGAAATTACCGTCTTCCTGTGAGTGGGGCTGGAGCACGCAGCCTGCATTCAGCACACAGTCGTCGCCGATGCTGATCAGCGTCCTTTCCAGGAGCAAGGCGCCGTCGTCGAAGACGCGCTTGCCCATGCGCGCGCCCAACAACCTCCAGATGAGAGGCTTGAAAGGCGTGCCGTCCCAGATCTTCATGCTTTGGGAAGCGGACAGTTTCCAGTAGCGCTCGTGCCACCAGAAGTACGGGTCGTAGATCGAACAGTGCCGCGGCTGCAGTGGCTGAAACATCGTGCTGAGCCGATCGACCAGCACAACGTGCGCCATGATCAACACCAGCGAGACGACAAGGAACAGCGCGACCACGAACATGGGCGCCGCCGGGAAGAGCCCGGCAGCGACCCAGCCGAGCAGGGCCAGCTCGAAGGTCAAGACCCAGCCTGACAGCAGGAACAGCCCTATCGTGACGGCGTTGTGCCCGTCCTTGGCGGCCAGACGGCGGCGGAACTCGTCCCCCTGCGCCAGGTGGTCGAACTTGTGGTCACGCAGGACCGTGCGCGGTATCTCGAAGTCGGGTGAGCCAAGCAGCCCCACACCCTCCCGCACCGGCCCGTCCATGGGCACCATGACCTTGGTCGCGTAGAGGCAGTTGTCTCCGGTCCGGGCTTGCGAGGGATAGATGACTTGGTTGCCGATGAAGCTGCGCGCCCCGATCACGACCCGGGACAAGCGGAAGGAGGTGCTGGAATAGTCGGCATTGATGCAGGACAGCCCATCGGCAACCATCGTCCCGGAGCCGACCTTCACCAGGTACGGCGTGTCGTGCCTCATCTCCGTGCCGAAGTTCGACCCGGTCTGCTCGACGTCCGACAGGTCGTAGCCGAGCCAGCGAAGGTAGGGAACGATGTACGAGCTGTCGCCGAACAGCCGATGGAAGTAGGCGCTGTTGCTCAGGCGCGCGATCGCGCGGTGCGCCCAGTAGCGCAGGCCGTAGAGGGCGTAGGCCCGGTCCGGCTCGAGCACGAGGTTGAGCACGCGAGGAACGGTCATCACGACCAGCAAGTTGAGGAGCATCGGGCCGAAGACGAGCCCGAACGAGATGGCGAGCGCCTCGCCGGCCGTCATCCAGATCGGTGTGGCCGCCGCGGACTGCGCGTCGACAAGCGCGCCGAGCTGCGGCACCAGGGCGGCGAGAACCACCACGCCGCCCACCGCCAGCGGCGCAGCCACGAGCAGCACGCTGAGCAGCTGGGCGCTGGTGTAGGCGAGCACCCGCAGCATTCCCACTCGCTTCGGCGGCACGGCCCGGTAGTCCACCGCGGTCCGTTGCCGCGCCGGCGAGCCTTGCAGGTGCTCGCCATCCGGGACGGCCTGGCCGGCGTGCAGCGAAGAGGCGTGGCCGAGCTGCGCCCCATCGCCGATCGAAGTCTCGATGTCGAGCACGCAGTTGGCGCCGACGAACGCATCTCTGCCGATGCCGACCGGGCCGGTCTCGATCCAGCCGACGCGGGCGCGATAACAATGGATGTGCACGTCCTTGTGAATCACCGATCCGTCGCCGACGGTGAGCAGGTCGGTGCACACCGGCACGCGCGTGGACAGGATGAGCACGTCCCGGCCGATCTTCGCGCCCAGCGCCCGCAGGTAGAGCACGTACAGCGGCGAGCCGACAAACAGGACCAGGGGGTTGAACCGGATCAGCGTCTTGACAAGCCAGAAGCGAAAGTAGGCAAGGCTCCACAGGGGAATGCGCTGCGACTTCCAGCGCCCAATGAGCGTCCACTTCGCCAGGATCGGGAGGGCACTTGCGCCGGCGAACAACGCGCCGCCGAACAGCACCGAGCGCAGATAGACGTCGATCCATCCTTGGGTGGCCGAGATCCATTCGTAGCCTCGAACGAAGGCAAATTCGAGGAGGAAGGCGTAAGCGAAAGCGCTCAGCAACTGCAACGCTCCGCACAGAACGTACTGCGGCGTGCTGATGGGTGGTGCCGCCACCTCGGTCGGCGCGGGTGCTGATGTCTCGACCGACGCCGACGCCGAAGCCGATACCGATGCCGATACCGGAATTGCGCCGGGAAGAGCGGCGTCGAGCGCCTGCGCCAGACCTCGAATCGTCGGATGCCGGTAGATGTCTTTCATCGACACCGACGGCACGTTGGGCTGCTTCCTCGCGCGTGCGCAAAAGCGCGCCATCAGCATCGAGTCGGCGCCGAGCTCATGGAAGAAGTGGCTGTCGACCTGCACGCGCTCGACGCCGACGAGATCGGCCAGCACCTTCGCAAGCGTCGCCTCGGTGTCGGTCGCCGGGATGTCGCAGGCCAGGCTCGTCATGCGATGCCACCTGGCGTTGAGGTCAGCACCGCGCGGGGCCGGACCACCGGCGCGCCGAAACCAACGTTCTCCACCAAGCTGGTCGTGTTCATCTCCGACATTCTTGTTGCTCCAATGTTGCTTCTTACTTTGGAGAGACCGCAGACTAACTCAGCAAACCAGCGTGACGCAATACCCAGCAGGATGACATTGCTTGATGACAAGCCCGTTACCCGGCGGACCCCCCTAACCTTAGGGGGGCACCACGGAAGATAGGATTTTCAAACGCCCTTTTTCCTTCCCCATGGCACCCCGACCACGGCACCCGACGGGCTCGAGTCGCTCTTTGGAGGTGGCTGGAGCCGGCTGGGATCTGTTGACCGTTGACAGCGCCGCCGAAAACCGTCTTTCTCGGGCGCCGTCTGCGGGCTACCCTGATCACCAGGCCACTTCCATCAGCCCGGAAACTATCGGACACAGTCGACTCCAGCGGCCCTGGTCGCCGGGTCGCCTCAACGGCCACAGTTGGGCAGCGTCAGGCCGCTTGCAGGGCCTGGCC
>JBJXEJ010000104.1:0-13577 GCA_046154125.1 Rhizobacter sp.
TGTCACGGAGCCCTGACCGACCCGGCCCGGCCCGTCCCATGCAGCCCGCCCCGCCGCCAGCAAGTACCGCAGCCATCCCCCGGGTCGGGGTGCTGGGGCGCGCCGCTAGACTCGCGCCCCATGACGCAACCCCCCACCCAGACCCAGGACCTGGCCGGCCGGCGCATCGTGCTCGGCCTGTCCGGCGGCATCGCCTGCTACAAGACCGCTGAGCTGGCGCGTGCGCTGGTGAAGGCTGGGGCGACGGTGCAGGTCGTGATGACCGAGGCGGCCGAGCAGTTCATCACCGCTGTCACCATGCAGGCTCTTTCGGGCCGCCCGGTGTTCACGAGTGCCTGGGATGCGCGTGCTGTCGACGGCAATGCGAACAACATGGCACATATCAACCTGACCCGGCATGCAGACGCCGTGCTGGTGGCTCCGGCCAGTGCCGACTTCATGGCGAAGCTGCTGCACGGTCGCGCCGATGACCTGCTGAGCCTGCTTTGCCTGGCCCGGCCGGTTGAATCGTGTCCGCTGTTGATCGCCCCGGCGATGAATCGCGAGATGTGGGCGCATCCGGCCACGCAACGCAACGTCGTGCAATTGCGCGACGACGGTACGTGCATCCTCGGGCCCGGAAGTGGCGAACAGGCTTGCGGTGAAATAGGTGACGGGCGGATGCTCGAGCCCGATGAGTTGGTCGAGGAACTGATCGGCTTCTTCCGTCCGAAGCCCCTTGCCGGCAAGCGCGTTCTCATCACCGCCGGTCCGACCTTCGAGCCGATCGACCCGGTGCGCGGCATCACGAATCTGTCCAGCGGCAAGATGGGTTTCGCGATCGCCCGCGCCGCGGCCGAAGCGGGCGCCGAGGTCACCCTGGTGGCTGGCCCCGTGCATCTGGGCACGCCGCGCGGGGTGCACCGCATCGACGTGCGCACGGCCCTGCAGATGTTCGATGCGGTCGTGCCCGGGGCCGTGGATCACGACATATTCGTCGCTACTGCGGCGGTGGCCGATTGGCGGCCGGCAAGCCTGTCGGAGCAGAAGATCAAGAAGAACGGCAGCAAGATCGCTCCGATCTTCGAGTTGACCGAGAACCCCGACATCCTTGCTGCCGTCTCGAAGCTGGCGCTGGTCTCTGGCCGGCCGTTCTGCGTTGGCTTCGCGGCCGAAAGCCACGATCTGCTGAAACATTCGCGTGAGAAGCGCGAGCGCAAGCGGGTGCCGCTGATCGTCGGCAACCTGGGTCCGGCCACCTTCGGCCGCGATGACAACGCCCTGGTGCTGGTCGATGCCGACGGATATCGCGAGTTACCGCAGGCCGACAAGCTGACGCTGGCTCGCTGGCTCGTCGCGGACATCGCAGAACGGCTGGCTGCGGCCTCGAATCCAACACCTGAGAAACGGCAATGACGACGATAGACGTGAAGCTGCTCGATGCCCGCATGGCTGCGGTACTGCCAACCTATGCGACCCCAGGCAGCGCCGGCCTCGACCTGCGTGCCTGTCTCGATGCGCCGCTGCTGATCGAACCCGGTCAGACGCGGCTGATCCCGACTGGGCTGGCCATCCACATCGGCGATCCGGGGTTGGCGGCGATGATCCTGCCGCGATCGGGGCTCGGTCACAAGCACGGCATCGTGCTGGGCAATCTGGTCGGCCTGATCGATTCGGACTACCAGGGCCCGCTGATGGTCAGCTGCTGGAATCGCGGCTCCGCGAGCTACACGGTGCAGCCGATGGAACGCATCGCGCAACTGGTCATTGTCCCGGTGGTGCAGGCGAGCTTCCGGCGCGTCGACGAATTCGGTGCGTCCGAGCGTGGCATCGGAGGCTTCGGGTCGACCGGCGCGAGCTGACTGCGCCCGCAGCGCGAAACAGCCCTTCGTCAGTGCAGGTGCGGCCCCGGCGGCAGTGCATTGAGCACGCTGAACGCGGGCTGCCCCACGCTACCGGTTTCGATCTCGAGCGCGGTCGCTTCCCGCACGTCCTGCACCGTCAGATGCAGCCGCAGCGCCAGGCCGGCAAGTGGATGGTTGCCGTCAAGAACGACATGCGTCGGGTACACCTCCGTGACCGTGTACACCACGTCTGTGGGCATCCCTGGCGTGACGGAGCCTTCGGGCGCACCTTCAAACTGCATGCCGACCTCGATGTCCGCGGGGAAGATAGAACGTTCCTCGAAGAACACCAGCGCGGCGATGTAGTCACCGAACGCGTGCTCCGGTTCGAGATGCAGCGAGGCTTCGAACCCGGTGGACTGTTCCAGGATCGACGCCTCGACCTTCTCGAACAGGTCTACACCACCGCAGAAGAATTCAACCGGTTGCGCGAGTTCGTCGATCAACTGGCCTTGGGCGTCTTCGAGCCGCCACGTGAGCGCAACAACGCAGGGGGATTGGATTTGCATCCGGAAATGATCTCACAGGGCGGCTCCCCCACGAGAGCGCAAACAGGCCATGAATCGACCCGTGGACAATCCCGTGCATGCACCTCGACATTCCCACACCACTGCTCGGCGGGCTGAGCCCGCAGGCGTTCATGCGCCGTCACTGGCAGAAAAAGCCGCTCCTGATCCGTCAGGCTGTTCCCGAAGGCGTCCCTGAACTTGATCGCGCCGCGCTTTTTGCGCTGGCCTCCGCCGATGGCGTGGAATCTCGCCTCATCGAGCGGCGTGGTTCGAAGTGGAAGCTGCGCCACGGTCCGTTCACGCGTCGCCAGTTGCCACCACTTGCGCATCCCGACTGGACGCTGCTCGTGCAGGGCGTGGATCTGCATGTACAGGCGGCCCATCGGTTGATGTCGCGCTTCCGGTTCGCGCCCGATGTGCGCCTCGACGACCTGATGATTTCCTATGCCTCCGACGGTGGCGGTGTCGGGCCGCACTTCGACTCCTACGATGTATTTCTTCTGCAGCTGGCCGGACGCCGCCGCTGGCGTGTAGGCCGCATGAAGAATGCGACGTTGCAGCCGGATGTACCGCTGAAGATTCTCGAGCACTTCGAGCCCGAGCAGGAGTGGACACTCGAGCCTGGCGACATGCTTTACCTGCCGCCTCGCTGGGCGCATGACGGCGTGGCCGACGGCGCCTGCCTGACGGCATCGATCGGTTTTCGAGCGCCTTCGCGAGAGGAGGTCGGATCGGAAGTCCTGCAGCGCATGCTGGACGGACTGGACGATCTCGACCAGGGGCTTCGTTACCGCGATCCGGCGCAGCCCGCCACTGAACATCCAGCGCGTATTCCGCCGCCGTTGGCAGATTTTGCGGCCGACGCGGTCCGGCGCATCGTCGACGATCCGCGTTCGCTGGCCTGTGCACTCGGTGAGTGGTTGAGCGAGCCGAAGCCCCAGACCTGGTTCGACCCGGTGGACGTATTGCCCGGACGCAGCGCGGTGGCGCTCGATCGACGCACGCGCATGCTGTACGACGAACAGCATGTGTTCATCAACGGCGAATCCTTTGTCGCATCCGGGCGTGATGCGGCCTTGATGCACATGTTGGCCGATGGCCGTGAACTGGATGCGCAATCGGTGTCGCGGCTTGGTTCCGACGCCTGGGACCTGGTTCAATCCTGGGCCTTCCAGGGCTGGCTTCGGTCGGCCGACGGCAACGATTGACGGGCCACCCGCGCGTCGGACAGACTCGGTCCGTGTTCGATGACAGGAACTGCGCACCATGAGCACACCCAGGAGCCAACTGATCCAGTCTCGCGCCGAATTCCAGGATGCGTTGCGCCAGGCCTTCGCCGACATCGCGACAGCAGGACCGCGCGAAATCTGGATGTGCGATGACGATTTTGCGGACTGGCCGCTCAACGAACCTCAGGTCGTCGACCATCTGTCCCGGTGGGCGATGGGCCATCGGGCATGCACCGTCCTGGCGCTCAGCTACGGCCAGATTCAGCGGCACCATCCTCGATGGGTGCACTGGCGCCGCGAACGCTCGCACGTGGTGCGGTGTCGAATCCCGGACGAAGCGGACAAGCTCAATCTTCCTTGTCTGCTGCTCGCGCCCGGTACGCTTTCATTGCGCCTCATCGACCGCACCCTCTATCGCGGCAGCGTGTCGACCGGTATGGCTGATGCCATGCGTGATAGAGACCGCCTTGACGCACTGATGCAACGTTCGTTGGACGCTTTTCCTGCCAGTACGGTCGGTTTGTGAACCGTTTTGTGAACGAGTTGTCAGACGCGACATATACTTGCGGGCTGTAGCAAAAGGGTTTTTCTGGCCTTTCGCTCCTGAGTTTTGGGCCGATTGCATCAGCAGTGACCCTGGACCACCTTCATTTATCGACCTTTTTTGATTGAGGATAAACATGAACAAGACGCTCGTGCTGGCTACCCTGGTTGCTGCTGTCGCTCTCGCCGCTTGCGGCAAGAAGGAAGAAGTGGCAACTCCTGCCATGGAAGCAGCCTCTGCCGCCGCCGCCGCTGCTGCACCTGCCGTGGCCGCTGTTGAAGCCGCCGCTGCATCCGCAGTCGACACAGCCGCTTCCGCCGCTGCAGATGCCACGACGGGCGCCGCCAATAGCGTGGGCGCTGCTGCCGATGCTGCCAAGGACGCTGCCGGCGTTGCCGCCGACGCTGCCAAGGACGCCGCAAACAAGGCTGCCGATGCTGCCAAGGACGCGATGAAGAAGTAATCGGTTCTCACCGATGTGAAAAAGCCGCCCTCGGGCGGCTTTTCTTTTGGGCTTGCAGTCCGGTGCCACAGGGCAGCGGCTGTTCGCAGCCCACCTCACTTCAAGTCGTTGACCAGCAGGGCCGCTATGCGTGCGGGTGTGTCGCCCTTCTCGGTGCCGGCCTTCTCGGTCAGCACGCTGACCGTGCTGCGATCTCCCTCGCTCTTGACCTGCACGCGGTAGCGGGCGACCTTGTCGGGATCGCTCTTGTCCTTTCCGAATCCGAGGAATTTCTTCAGGAAGCCTGGCTCCTCCTTGCTGGCGGCCACGGGTTCCGCGTAGCGCACGTAGTAGATCCCTTGCACCCGGTCTCGGTCCTCCACGGTGAAACCGGTGCGATCCAGCGCAATGCCCACCCGGCGCCAGGCGCGGTCGAATCCCTCGTCGACCTCGATCGTGGAGGTCTGACCCGCCACGACGCGAGCGCGGGGCGCTTGCGGCGCACCCGTCGCCACCATGGCGTTGGCCTGTTCCTCTTTTGCGCCGAGCTTCAGGAGCAAGCGACGCAGCATCTCGGCCTCGAGTTCCGGATCGGCTGGTCGCGGCTGCCACACAGTGCTGTCCTTCTGCGGACCGGTGGCGACCTCGATCATCCCGCGGTGGCTGATGAAGATGTCGCTGCCGTTGCCCGATCGCTCGACACGGGTGCGGTACCTGTCGCGCTCCCCGGTGGAGTAGATCGAATCGAACACCTTTCCGATGGTGTTGCGGATGAAATCCTGCGGCAGCCTGGCGCGGTTCTCGTTCCACTCGGTTTCCATCACGCCGACGTCGGCTTGATCGACCGTCAGGTTGAACCCGCGTTCCTTCCAGAAAGCCTGAAGTACGGGCCACAACTGCTCAGGTGTCATCGAAGTGACCAGCCAGCGATCGTTGCCGTTGCGGTCGATTCGGAGGGTTTCGCTGCCCGCTGGTGCAACCGTCTGAACGACGGAAGCGTTCGATGGCGCGGACTGATAGGCCGCCGCGCTGATCGTGCCGGAATCATCCTGCTTGTAGCGAGACTCGCGCGAAAGCTGGGTCAGATCGGGCGGTATCTCGAGGCCTGGTGTCGCGGTGGCAGCAGACGTCTTGTAGTCCACCTTGTCCCCGTGCATCAAGCCGTCGACGGTCGAACAACCGGCCAGGCCGATCAGCAGCGCCGAGCAGGCGAGGCGCTGGGTATTCGAGCCCGGACGGGCTTGTCGATTCGACCGGGTGCGTTGTGAAGCTGTCACGTTGTTCATCTCCGTGGGGTTGGCGGCGGGGGAGATGCCGCGCAACCCATTGATCGCTGATGGCGAGGGAAGGGCGTTGCCCGGGACGTTGCGGTGCTGACGGTGCATCGACAGTCGTGTCAGATCAGTCCGGCATCGCGCAGCGCTGATCCGACCGTGGCCTGGCCTGCTGCCGTCAACGGCAACAGCGGCAGGCGCAGCGTGTTCTTGCAGCGCCCCAATTGGGCCAGCGCCCACTTGGTCGGCGCGGGGCTGGGTTCGGTGAACAGATGCTTGTGCAGCGGCAGCAGCCGCATGTGGATCTCGGTGGCTTCGCGCACCCGACCCGCCATGGCGGCGACGCACAGCTCGTGCATGGCGCGCGGCGCGACGTTGGCGGTGACACTGACGTTGCCGTGGCCGCCGAGCAGCATCAGCGCGATGGCAGTCGGATCGTCACCCGAATAAATCGAGAAGCCCGCCGGGGCGTGCTTGATCAGCCAGGCGGCGCGCTCGATGTTGCCGGTGGCTTCCTTGACCGCGACGATGCCGGGCAGCTGCGCCAGTCTCAGCGTGGTCTCTGGCTGCATGTCCGCCACCGTGCGGCCCGGCACGTTGTAGAGCACCAGCGGCAGGTCGACCGCCTCGGCGATCGACTTGAAGTGCTGGTAGATGCCTTCCTGCGACGGCTTGTTGTAGTAGGGGACGACCGACAGCGAGCAATCGGCGCCGACCTTCTGGGCGTAACGGGTCAGCTCAATGGCTTCGCGCGTCGAGTTGCCGCCGGCGCCGGCCATCACCGGCACCCGCCCGCGCACGTGTTCGACCGCCACGCGAATGATCTCGCAGTGTTCTTCCACCGAGACCGTGGGGGACTCGCCAGTCGTGCCGACGACACCGATGCAATCGGTGCCTTCGGCGATGTGCCCGTCCATCAGGCTGCGCAGCGAGTCGTAGTCGACGCTGCCGTCCTCGTGCATCGGCGTGACCAACGCGACGATGCTGCCAGTGATCGGTTTCATGGGATTTCCTTGATAGCCCTTGATTTTAGCGGGCGCGCCCGGTCTTCAGGCGCCGTGCAGCGGATGACGAGGCAACCCGTTGTCACCGGCTTCCTGGCAGATGGCGACGAGGCGCTGGATGTACCGATCGGGATCACTCGCAAAACCGTCCTCGTAAGCCACCACGCGCAGTCGGTGCACCGCTGCGAACTGCAGCAGTTCACCCGGACGCAACAGGAAGTCCGGATTGGAGGGCTTGCCGACGCTGGCGTTCCCTGCCGCGAAGGTTTCGTAGACCAACACCCCCGACTCGGCCAGGCTCGCAGCCACCTGAGGCAGCAGTGGCCGCCACAGGTAGTTCGTGACGACCACGGCATCGAACCGCTCGACCGGCAGTGGCCACGGGCCGGCTTCGATGTCGGAAACCCGGATTCGTGCGATGCCATGCAAACCCTGCAGTGCTGCTGCATCGCGGTCCACCGCCGTAACTCTGCAGCCGCGATCGTGGAACCAGCGCGTGTGGCGCCCACTCCCGCAGGCCAGGTCGAGCACTGTGGCTCCAGCCGGCACGAGATGCGACCAGCGTCGCACCCAGTCTGAAACGGAAAGTCCGGCATGGGCGGTGGCACCGCGCGGGCCGCCAGTTGGAGCATCGGTCATGGTGGTGAGATCGGAGCGGTCCAGCGTTCGGAAGGCATGTCGGAGCGAGTCCTGCCGCACGTGGCATCACTGTAGTGGATGGCACCTCGACGCCGCCAGATCGGTGCCACCCGCTCCCTACAATGCGCCGCCATGGTCACTCGCCCCCCTGCACGTCCGACTTCCGTCAGCACCCCGTCCACCGCAGCCAGCTACGGAGAATCCTCGATCCGCGTGCTCAAGGGGCTCGAGCCGGTCAAGCAGCGGCCGGGCATGTACACCCGCACCGACAGCCCGCTGCACATCGTGCAGGAGGTCATCGACAACGCCGCCGACGAGGCGCTGGCCGGCCACGGAAGGCGCATTGATGTCACGCTCTACACCGACGGTTCGGTCGGCGTGCAGGACGACGGCCGGGGCATCCCGTTCGGCATGCACCCGGAAGAACAGAGGCCGGTCGTAGAGATCGTCTTCACGCAGCTGCATGCGGGTGGCAAGTTCGACAAGGGATCGGGCGGGGCCTACAGCTTTTCGGGCGGTTTGCACGGGGTGGGTGTCAGCGTGACGAACGCACTGTCGAAGCGGCTGGAGGTCACCGTGTTTCGCGAAGGCCAGGTCGCGCAGCTCGCGTTCGCCGGTGGCGACGTGTGCGAGACGCTGACCCTGCGCAAGGCCGTGCTGTCAGCGTCCTCGGGCGACCGCAGGAGCGGCACCACGGTCCGCGCCTGGCCCGACGCGAAATACTTCGAGAGCGTCGATCTGCCGAAGGCCGACCTGACGCACCTGCTGCGCAGCAAGGCGGTGCTGATGCCGGGTGCCAGCGTGTCGCTGACGATCGAGAAAACGGGCGAGGTGCTCACCTGGCTCTACCAGGGAGGCCTGCGCGACTACCTGATGCAGACGCTGACGGCCGATCCGCTGATCCCGCTGTTCGAGGGCGAGCACCACGCCGATGGCTCCGAGTCGGAGAACTTCGCGAAAGGCGAGGGCGCGACCTGGTGCGTGGCGTTCACCGAGGACGGATCGCCGGTGCGCGAGAGCTACGTGAACCTGATTCCCACCGTCAATGGCGGCACGCACGAGTCGGGGTTGAAGGACGGGCTGTTCGGCGCGATCAAGAACTTCATCGATCTGCACAGCCTGCTGCCCAAGGGCGTCAAGCTGATGCCCGACGACGTGTTCTCGCGCGCCAGCTTCGTGCTCAGCGCCAAGGTGCTCGATCCGCAGTTCCAGGGCCAGATCAAGGAGCGGCTGAACAGCCGCGACGCGCTGCGGCTGGTGTCGAGCTGCGTCAAGCCGCCGCTCGAGCTGTGGCTGAACCAGCATGTCGAGTACGGCAAGAAGCTCGCCGAACTGGTGATCAAGCAGGCGCAGACGCGTCAGCGTGCGAGCCAGAAGGTCGAGAAGCGCAAGGGCTCGGGCGTTGCCGTGCTGCCCGGCAAGCTGACCGATTGCGAAAGCCGCGACCTGTTGCACAACGAGCTGTTCCTGGTCGAGGGCGACTCGGCAGGCGGCAGCGCGAAGATGGGCCGCAACAAGGAGACGCAGGCAATCCTGCCGCTGCGCGGCAAGGTGCTCAATTCGTGGGAGGTCGAGCGCGACCGGCTGTTCGCCAACAACGAGATCCACGACATCGCGGTCGCGATCGGCGTCGATCCGCACGGTGCGGCCGACACGCCCGACCTGAGCGGCCTGCGCTACGGCAAGGTCTGCATCCTCAGCGACGCCGATGTCGACGGCTCGCACATCCAGGTGCTGCTGCTGACGCTGTTCTTCCGACACTTCCCGAAGCTGATCGAGACCGGCCACCTGTACATCGCCAAGCCGCCGCTGTTTCGCATCGACGCGCCGGCGCGTGGCAAGAAGCCGGCCGCAAAGATCTATGCGCTGGACGAAGGCGAATTGACCGCGACGCTCGACCGGCTGCGCAAGGAAGGATGCCGCGAGACTGCATGGAGCATCAGCCGCTTCAAGGGCCTGGGCGAAATGAACGCCGAGCAGCTGTGGGACACCACGCTGAACCCCGAGACGCGGCGACTCTTGCCGATCGCTTTCGGCGAGTTGGGCTTCGCTGCCACCGTCGACTCACTGACCAAGCTGATGGGCAAGGGCGAGGCGCAGGCGCGGCGCGATCTGATGGAACTGCATGGGGATGAGGTCGATGTGGATGTTTGACTGAAAGCGCCGAAGGCACCGGGCAATCCCCTCCGCGAAGGTCCTCCGGCCGGCTGCGCCGACCTTCCCCTTTATTTCGCTGCGGGGCTTGCCCGATGGCTTCGGCGGTCGGAGTGATGGGCTGCTTTCGACCCAATGCAGAATCAACTTGCAAAACGGCGCGCCTGAAAGCAGACCTGCTGCGCTACCAAGCAACCCATTCCTGGGCAACTCGCGCGAGAAGGGCAGGTCGTCGTAGACGTGCGAGATGCGCCCCAGGCTGGGGCTCAGAGCCGGCTCAATACCTGCGCCCCGAACACCAGACTCAACCACAGCAGCGCGAGCCCCAGCGCCAGTGGCCAGACGCTCGTCAGCGACATCCCAGTTTCCAGGACGGAGCGCTCGAAACGATTCGGGTCGTAGAAGACCGGTACGACTTTACCCACCGGGTACCGATCGGTGTAGCCGGTCGCGAACTTTTGCCCGCCGCTCAGCCCTTCCATTCCGAAACGTACCAGCGTTCCTGTGGTCGTGATGTTGTTGACGACGTACCGATAGTGGATTTCCGGTGCCCAGTTGGGTGGACTATCTTGGCGTCTGATCACCTTGACGACTTTCGACACCGTGACCGTGCCCGCTGTCCGCGGCCAATTGCGGCTGCGAATGGCCGACACCACTGCCTGGAGACCCGAGAAGACCAGAAGGGCTCCGGCGAGGGCAAGCGTCCCGATAAGGATGTAGTCAGGATTGATGTGATCCATGGGGCTGCGACCAAGATAGTAGCTGGCACCGCACCCGTTCCGACGCGGACCTGTCAACTCATCGCACGGCGCCCGATCCGCTCCGCGTTCCAGGCCCAGGAGCGGCGTGGCGTCCCCCCTGTCCGAGACAGGGAATGGAGAGCGTGCCTCGCGGTATTCAGGTCGTGCGGCCGTTCACCGCGTCGAACTGGATGTGGGGTGAAAACCGTCGAGCCTCGACTGCACCCAATCAGCTGGACACAGCTGTCTAAGCGCGTCTTTGACATCGACATGCAGCACTACCTGAGCTGCTGCTGCGGCGGACTCAAAACCATCACCGCCGTCCTGGCGCGGCTCGTGATCGAGAAGGTGTTCAGGCACCTCGGCGAGTTGCCCGAACGCGGTCGGCCGAAGCGGGCCACCGCAGCGAAGACGTAAGGGAGGCGCCGATCGAACTGATGGTTGCACTCGGCCGCGAGGAAGCAGCAGAAGATGCTGAACAACCACTGCTACCAAATTGCGGTGGGGGCCAACGCCCCAACGTGCGGGTCCCCACTGCGCAGCCCGTGGCGCGCTCTACTGTTTCCCACTGAAGTGGCCCCCGCGGACGCACCAGACCCCCGACGTCTGCCGTGTGTCATCCAGTCCGCCGAAGGATGTCCCGACAGTCCCGCCAGGGGTGTAGACGAACCAGCCGGCCACGTTGCAATTTCCCTGGCTGTCTGGCTGGCTGTGGGGGTCCGGTCCAGAAAGTGCCCGCAAACGGCAACCCGGTGACAGGATGCCCGATGGGAAGCCAATGATGTGTACCTCGGTGTATCGCTTCCTCATCGGTCCGATCTCCACCGCGGGTTGATCGCACTCTCGAACTACACGCTACGAATCTCCGGGAGCACCGCAACCCGCCCACCTTTCTGCAATTGCTCGACGCGTTTGGCCAACGGGGCAACAGGGCCATATTTCCTCGGGTCACAAGTTTTCGCTAGGTTCGGCGGGCCTATGGGATTTCAAGCAGGCCCGCCATCGAACACCTCGACAGGTGCGAGCCTGATCAACGCCGACGCCTCAGCCAGCGACCCGAACAACCACGTGTCGATATCCCCGATTTCGATCGGCACCACTGACCGCTTGTCCTGGTGATCTGGTCCCAGTTTCGGATCGGGTTTGTGCATGCGACGCATGAGCGGATGTGCATCGGCGTTCAGGGTCAGCATCGTGTACGACTCGACGATCTCGCCGGTCGCTTTGTCGACCCAGGTGTTCCACAAGCCAGCGAGACCCCACGGGTCGCCATCGGCACGCCGGAAGCGCCACCAGACGTTTTTGCCTGTCTCCCAGCACGGTTCATCGAACGATGCCGCCGCGATGACGCAGCGCTGCCCGCGCGCCCAGGGATGCTTGAACGTAGCCTTGCCGGCCAGTTCTTCGGATCGCGCGTTGCAGGTCGAATAGGTCAGTTTGGGCGACTTCGCAAACCACGGGATCAGGCCCCACTGACCGATCACCGGCTCGCGCTCGAACTCGGTCACGTCACGCGCCGCCCGAATGAACGGGCCCGGCCGGCTCGGGAATATTTCGGTCTTCGCCCAGCGCAGCGAGTTCTCGCGCCCGATCAACCAGAGTCGCTCGATGTCCGCCTGTTCGGGCGTGATGTAGCGGGTGCACATTTGGCGGAATGTAGCCCGGGCTGCTCACCCCAATCATCATGCTCCAGCCAGCTGCGAGTGACACACGTTGCGAGGCACTCGATACGAGTCGCTTGCCGGGGCGTGTACGACTACGCAAGGCATGAACCATAGAGTTTCACCGTCGAAACTATTTACACCGCGTGCTGGGCAGAACCCAATTTCGAGCCGCCCAAAATTCATTTTCTATACAAGTCAGCAGTTTATGAAAGGCTGTGACAAATAGCATTGAAATTGCTTTTGGCTTGCTGCCTGTTGACGATTGCACCGAACTGGCCCGTGTGCTCACGTTCCAGTGACCCAGGAGTGCAAGCAGAAGACGCAAGGAAATCTGGTGCAGGCTGGATTCGCTGCGGGGCAGTTCCAGTCGATCAGGTGGGTCAATTCAGCGCGATCCCCAACAAGTCTTCAGTGAAGACGGCGTCCCTTAGGTTCCAAGTCGGGGCTGTGGTGTACCGGTCGAGCGAACTCATGCTGATGGGCCTGTGCGATGTCTCAAGGACGCTCATCGCCACGACCACTTCATCGATCGAACAAAGTCACCTTGGGTCGTCTTCGCAGGTTTCCAGGATGGCGGATCACCAGATGCGCACCCGCTCGGCCGGCTTGCGCCACATCGCGTCGCCGGGCCGGGTGCCGAAGGCTTGGTGGAAGGCGTCGAGGTTCATCAGCGGGGCGTAGCCGCGCACCACGCTATTAGCGTGGTAATCGATGGCGGCCCGCACGCGGATGAGTTCCTCGCGGGCCTTGTAGATCCACAGCTGGGACCAGGCGACGAAGCAGCGTTGGTCGGTGCTCAGTCCGTCCACCTTGGGCTGCGGTTGGCCCTTCAGCGCCCGGTGCAGCGCGGCATGCGCCATCGTGATGCCGCCCAGGTCGGCGGTGTTCTCGCCCAGCGTCAGCGCCCCGTCGAGCTTCAGGCCCGGCAGCAGCTGGAACTGGCTGTATTGCGCCACCAGCAGGTCGTTGCGCTTCTTGAACTCGGCCGTGGCCCGGGGTGTCCACCAGTCCCGCACATTGCCCTCGGCGTCGAACTTGCCCCCAAAGTTGTCGAAGCCGTGGGTCAACTCATGACCGACCACCGCGCCCATGGTGCAGTAGTTCACCACCGGGTCGGCGCCCGGCGTGTAGAACGGCGGCTGCGAGATGGCGGCGGTGATGTCGATGCCGTTGAGCTGCGGGTCGTAGGCGGCATTGACGGAGGTCGGCGTGGTGTGGCCGACCTCGGCAAAGCGTTCGCGCACGGTCGGCTTGCCGACCTTGTCGAGGTCGCGCTGCAGCCGGAACGCGGCCAGGCGCTGGTTGTTGCCCAGGTGGTCGTCAGGGCGGATGTCCACGCTGCTGAAGTCGATCCAGCGCTGCGGGTAGCCGACCTGGATGTCGACCTTGGCCAGCTTGGCCAGCGCGGCGGCGCGGGTCGGCGCATCCAGCCAGGGGTTGGTCTTCAGGCGCCGTTCGAACTCGGCCTTGATGTGGCCCACCATCTGCGTGATCT
>JBJXEJ010000105.1:0-17960 GCA_046154125.1 Rhizobacter sp.
GTCCTTATAACGGCGGCGGTCACGCACGACCAGTCACACAGTCAGGCTGACGGTACGTCGGTTGACGGTTGTGCCATCACGACAGGTGTCCCTCGCAATCTGGCGGCAGGCGAACGGCGGTCCTACCCGGCGTGTTCGACGGCACGGGAGGGATAGGGCTGGAACGTCTCCTCACTGGTCAGGACCTTCCAGCAGATCCGGACCATCTTGTTGGCCAATGCGGTGATGACCACCGGGCGGTGGCAGCGCCGATCGAGTTGATCGAGCCACGCCCCCAGCGCCGAGCGGTCTCGTTTCACCCAGAGATAGGACGAGACGGCCCCCTGCAAGAAGAGCTGCCGCACATACCCGTTGCCCCGCTTGCTGATGCTCCCCAAGGTGGGCTTCCCGCCGGTGGAGAACTGGCGGGGCACCAGCCCGAGCCACGCGGCCATGTCACGACCGCGCGCGAACATCCGGGCATCGCCCACGGCCGCGACCACGGCGGTCGCAATCATCGGCCCGACACCGGGGACGGTGAGCACGCGCTGACACAGCGGCGACGCCGCGGCCCAGGCCGTGAGTTCGTCGGTGGCCTCGGTGATCTCGTCATCGAGGGCGAGCCAGTGCGCACGGAGCCGCTGTACCAGGACACGGAGTCGCGGCGACAACAACGCATCCGCGGTCTCCAGAATCGTGGGGAGCCGACGCGCGAACGTCTCGCGCCCGACAGGCGTGACGACGCCGTGTTCCAGCAGCAACGCGCGCAGTTGATTGACGACCGCGGTGCGCTGGTGCACCAGGCGCCGACGGATACGATGCAGCGCTTGGAGCTCGAGCTGCTCGGGTGTCTTGAGCGGCACGAACCGCATGCTGGGCCGGCTCGCGGCTTCGGCGATCGCGTGGGCATCGTTGAAGTCGTTCTTGTTCGTCTTCACGAACGGCTTGACGTACTGCGCCGGCACCAAGCGCACCTCGTGGCCCGCCTGGGCGAAGACGCGTCCCCAGTACTGCGATCCCGAGCAGGACTCCATGGCCACAATTGTCCGGGAGGCGGTCGCGGCGAAGGTGGCCAGCTGGGCGCGGTTCATCTTCTTGCGGAGCACGACGGCGCCCTCGCGGTCGAGGCCAATCAAATGGAACCAGTGCTTGCCGAGGTCGATGCCGATGATGTGGGGCTGGTTGGTCATCTCTTCCTCCTGGTTACTGCTCCCATTGTGGGAGAGGAGGGGCAGACCATCCCATTACGGGCTAGTGGCGACCGAAAAGTCTTGGGACCAAGCAGCAGAGCCCCTCCTGTCGGCTGTTCTGAGCGGCGGGGGCCACGCTTTCGGGGGTGCCACGCTGGGTGCCACGCTAAAAGTGAGGGGGTCTGACGGGTGCTGACGGGCTGAGACGGAAGCGCGATCTCTCGATTTGCTGAATGATTTTGCAAAGCGTGGCGCGCCCGGCAGGACTCGAACCTGCGACCCCAGGCTTAGAAGGCCGGTGCTCTATCCAGCTGAGCTACGGGCGCGTGGGATCAGTGTAGCAGCGGCGCGGCTGCGGCCGTGACGCACGCGACGGCATCGGAACCTCCGGGCCGAGGGATCCTACGCGCGGGCGACGAGCGGCGTCTTCTTGATCGGCAACTCCCGCACGCGCACACCGGACGCCGCGAAGATCGCGTTCGTGAGTGCGGCGGCGAGTGGAGGCACGCATGGTTCGCCGAGCCCACCGAGCGCGGCGTTCGACCGGACGAACTCGGTCGTGATGAGCGGCGCGTCCGCGAGATGGATCATCGGGTAGTCGCGGAAGTTCGTCTGCACGATCCGGCCGTTGGCAATCGTGATTTCGCTGAGCAGCGCCGCCGACAGCGCGAACATGATGCTGCCCTCGGCCTGCGCCTGCGCCCCGTCCAGATTGACGACGTCGCCGCAATCGACTGCGGCGTACACGTGCAGGACCTTCAGCCGACCCTCGGCCGAGACGTGGACGTGAACGACTTCGCCCGCGATCGTGCCGAAGCTCTCACAGATCGCAATCCCGCGCCCTTCGCCCGCTGGCAGCGCCGAGCCCCAGCTCGACATGGACGCGACCTTCTCGAGGACGGCCTTGAACCGTGGCTGCTCATCGAGGAGGTCGCGACGGAATGCGAATGGATCCTTGCCGGCCGCGTGCGCCAGCTCGTCGATGAACGACTCCTTGAAGAAGCCGTGCTGCGAGTTCAGCACCGACCGCCACTGTCCAAGGCGGATCGGATGGTGGACGTCGCGGCCTTCGGCATCCTGATCGGGAATGTCGTACGGCATCGCGACCGCTTCGCCATTGCCGCCGCCCGTGTACGCGGAGTGCACCGCGACGGCGCGGCCGTTGGCGTCGATCGCGCCGACGTGTCGCGAGATCGCCGCGGGGCGATAGTAGTCGTGCTGCAGATCGTTCTCGCGCGACCAGATCGTCTTGACCGGCGCGGGCGACATTGCCTTGCCGATGCGCGCCGCCAGGTCGACGTAATCGAAGGTGAAGGGGAGCCGGCGGCCAAAGCCGCCCCCGAGCAAGTAGTTGGTCAGGCGGACCTGGTCGACAGAAAGCCCGAGCGCCTTCGCCACGACCGACCGCGCGTTCAACGGATCCTGCACGCCGGTCCACACGTCCGCGCCATTGGCGTCCACCCGTACCGTGCACACCATCGGCTCCAGCGTCGCGTGTGCGAGGAAGGGCACGCGATACTCCACCGCGACCGACTTCACCGCGCCGGTTGGGACCGCGGGGGGCGGCCCCAACGCCTTGTCGAAGGCCGCGAAGATCGTCTCGGTCGACACGTCACCGTGGCCTGCATCGTCGAACGACGGCTTGAGCGCCGCCAGCGCGCGACGAGCTCGCCAGTAGCTGTCTGCGACGACGGCGACGGCTTCGTCGAGCCGGACCACCGCCTTGACCCCCGGCATCCCCTCGGCGACGGCTGGGTCGACTGACTGCAGCGTGCCGCCTTGGACCGGCGCGATCTCGACGGCTGCGTACAACAGCCCTGGCATCGAGACATCGATGGCGTACGTCGCGCTGCCGTCCACCTTCCCCGGAATGTCGTGCCGCTTCACCGACGTGCGGCGCAGCGCGAACGCCTCCGGCGATTTCAGGGTTGGACGCGTCGGCACCTCGAGCATCGCGGCGGTGCGCGCCAGCTCTCCAAAGGTCGCCCGACGCGTGGACCCTCGGTGCATCACACGGGATTGCTCCGCCGTGCACTCGGCTGCCGATACCGACCACGTCTGCGCCGCCGCGGCAATGAGCATCTCTTTCGCGGCCGCGCCGGCGACGCGCAGGCCATATTCACCGGTGCCGCGAACCGCGGTCGACCCACCGGTCACCTGCAGGCCAAACCACTCGGCGAGCTTGAAGCTGGCATAGTCCACGCCGCGCGCCAGCACGCCCGGGACGTACTCGCCGCCGACGGCGCGCGCGATGTAGCCGTTGGCGTACGCGTCGAGCGCCGGGGCCTCGACGATCCGCAGCAGATCCCAATCGGCCTCCATCTCTTCGGCGGTCATCATGGCCAACGCGGTCAGCGTGCCTTGTCCCATCTCGCAATGCGGAATCAGGATCGTGACGATGTTGTCCGGCGCGACGGTAATCCACGTCGTCAGCTGGCCGTTCGCCCCCGCATCGTCGGCGACGAGCGTGTGGCGGCCGGGCGCGAACGTGAAGCCGGCGACACCGAGCAGGAAGCCACCGCCCGCCATGGTGCCGGCGCCGATGAAGGTCCGTCGCGTCCACTTGTTCATGACGCCGCTCCCTGATCGCGCACGACCTCGTGGATCGCGCGCCGCACGCGCGCGAACGTGCCGCATCGGCAGATGTTGGTGATGCCGGCATCGATATCGGCGTCGGCGGGATGCGGATTCTGGGCCATCAGCCCGGCCACCGCCATGATCAGGCCGGACTGACAGTACCCGCACTGCGGGACCTGGTGGGCGATCCATGCGCGTTGCACCGCGTGAAGGGCGCCTCGTGGCGCAAGCCCCTCGATGGTCGTCACCGGTTTGTCGCCCACGGCCGACACGGGGAGCGTGCAGGAGCGGACCGCGCGCCCGTCCAGGTGCACGGTGCACGCCCCGCACGCGGCGATGCCGCAGCCGAACTTCGTGCCCGTGAGCCCGAGTGTCTCGCGCAACACCCAGAGCAGTGGCATCTCGGGTTCGACGTCGACGGTGTGCGCCGTTTCGTTGACCGTCAAGATGATCGCCATGGTCGACTCCAATGCTCTGCCAGGTTGGTGTCGCCCGGCTCGCCGAGCGGTGGGTTACGCGTCGGGCGCGCTCGGGTTACTCCAGCACGAACGTGATCTTCAGCGCGACGCGGTACTCCACGATTTTACCCTTCTGAATGATGAGCTTTTGATCTTGCACCCACGCGCCTTGCAGGTTCTTGAGCGTCTTGTTCGCGCGCGCAATCCCCTTCTCAATCGCGTCGTCGAAGCTCTTCGTTGAAGCGGCAATGATCTCGGTGACTCGAGCGATGGCCATGCTTGTCTCCCTTGTGAACGGCAGGCGTCGGCCGCGTCCAGCAGCCGAGCCAGACACACGATAGCTGTGACGACCTCATCGCACCAAGCGGAGATTCTGGGGCGGCGCCGGCGCGCGCCTCGGCACCGCCGATGGCGCTTCGAACGCGCCCAGATCGAAGGCGGGTCCGCTCGGCCTCGGGACGCCGGCATAGTCGACGGACACATCGGCCAGAGGCTCGCCTCGGTCGATGGAGCCGCCGCCGGCGGCCACCCGGAAGTCCAGCGCTGCCGGATTCGCGAAGACGACCTCTCCGGTGACCGGTCGCGGATCCGTCGCCCCCTCGAGGACGGGCGCGCCCGGCGCGTAGCCATTGTTCTGCACGCTGACACCGACGGCCGCCGCCGCCACTTGCGCGTGTGCCACCGGGTACCAGCTGCAGTTCGATTGGCAGACATCGTTGGCGGACTGCACGAAGAGGTTGTTTCGTACGTCGATCGTCGTAAGCGTCGTCCCAGATCCGATGTAGAGGCCCTGGCGCCCGTTCTCGTAGAACGTGTTGTTGTACACCTTCACGTTGCGGACATTGCCGACGATTGTCATCCCCAGGTGGTTGTTGCCGGTCATGATGTTGTTCCGGACGACCACGCCGTCGATCACGTTACCCAGGTTCGCCTCGTCGGCCATCGAGAGGATGAGCCCCGATCGTGCCGTCGACGCGCGCACGATGTTGCCTTCGACGACCAGGTTGCTGATGACGCGGCGGAAGTCGGTGGTGGCGCGCCGCTGATCGAAGACGTGAATCCCGTACCCCGGCGTGCCGCCGCCGATGTTGTGCGCGACGCGAACGCCGTCGCCGTACGAGATGTAGTAACAGTGCCCCTGTGTGCCGACAGAACTGGCGGTCGCCTCGCAGACGTTGCCGGCGATGAGGTGATCATCGCCATGGCTGTCGATGAACGCCCAGGACACCGGACCGATTAGCTTGTTGTTGATGAATCGATTCCCGAATCGCCGATTCGCATCCCCGGCGTCGGGAATCCCAAGGCTCTTGCCGTTCTGCATGTGAAAGCCCGACACCGTGACATGGTCCGCGTCGACGATGAACGGGCGACTGCCGTTGGCGAGGACGGTGTTGTCGCCAGGATACGCCTTGATGGTCTTCGGCTGCTCGGCCGTGCCGCCGTGGCCGTACTCGCGCCGAACCCAGATCTCACCTTCGGGATGCACCGCGCCCCGCACGAGGATCGTGTCACCAGGTGCACTCACGCTCGACTCGATGGCGTGGGAGATGGTCGCGCACGGGGCGCTCTCGGTACACGGGGAGGAGTCCGATCCGCTCGCAGACACGTACCGAATCCGCCCGGCGTTGGCCGCGAACGCCACATCGGCGTTCGAGCTCTGGCCGCCGACCGTGACGACGATCGGACCGCCGGATACGGCGATGCCCGGCTGCACCACGATCATGTCCAGCGTGGGATTCAGCGCGTTGTTTGCGCCCCAACCAAGATAGGCGGCCACGGGCACGCCACCGATGGTCACCGTCGACGAACCACGTGAGGCCCCAAAGCCTGAACCGAAGATGGAAATCGGCACGCCCAGGTTGTTCGGCCCGCCGGTTGTCGGCCCGGTGGTCACGTCGGCGAAGAGCACCGCCGGTGGAACGGTCGATTGCGCGGTCGCGGGGGCGGTGGCCGCGAATGTCGTCGCTGCCAGCCAGACGCACACCTGTACCCGATGTCGACCTAAAAGGAAGAAGATCATCGTTAGACGCTCTCCGTGGGGGGTGCCCTCGATGATCGATCAAGCGCTCTGGTCTTTGCAACTGGCACGCCTCGAGGTTCTTGTGCCCGAAGGTCTCCGCCCCCGCTGCCACCAGACGAGGCCGCGGCGCCTCTGCCGTCTCAGCGATGGACCTCCTCATCGCCACAGCGGCGGCCCTTGACGATGCCACGCTCGTGACCAAGAATCTGAAGGACTTCGGCGGATTCCTGGCGTGCGACTGCTAGGTTATTGAAGACTGACCATTGTGGATCGAACATTCGTGACGGGAGACTGACGATGCCTCGTTCAACCGTGACTGGGCTGATCGTGCTGGTGGCGGCCTTCGCGTATGGGGCCGGCGTGCGCGCGGGACAATCGGCTGG
This sequence comes from Rhizobacter sp., assembly GCA_046154125.1. Taxonomy (GTDB): domain Bacteria; phylum Pseudomonadota; class Gammaproteobacteria; order Burkholderiales; family Burkholderiaceae_C; genus PBB1. Next base: position 6,608 of record JBJXEJ010000105.1, read on the forward strand.
CCCGGCCTATCCGCGCGACATCGATCCGGGCTCGCGCAGTCGACTGCCGGTGGTTTCGCGGGACAGCTTGTCCGACCTGGGCAAGGCGTTGTACGACAAGAACGCCGATGACGCGCGGACCGGCCGATCGCTCGCTGGATTTCAAGGACCGAACGGCATCGTGCTGTATAGTCCGCGCATCGCGGAACACGATCTCGAGAAGAACGACTACCTCCGCTTCGAGAGCCGGATCGGCCGACGGACCTACGAAGTCGCCGTGCTCGTCACGGCGCGCGAGTGGAACCATCAGTTCGAGTGGGCCGCACACGAGCCGGCAGCGCTCAAGGCGGGCGTGGAGCAAACGGTCGTCGATGTCATCAAACATCGGCGCCCGCTGAAGGGGCTCCCGCCAAAGGACGCCGTGCTCATCCAGCTCGGACGCGAGATCTTCAGTAAGCGCTCCGCTCAGTCGGGCACGTTCGCAAAGGCGCTCGAGCAGTACGGCGCCCAGGATTTGATTGACGTGCTGTCCGTGATGGGCACGTACTCGAACATCGCGCTCATCTTGAACGCGTTCGATCAGCAACTGGCACCGGGGCAGGCGCCGCTGCTGCCGCAGTGAGCGGAGATCACAAAAGCCCGGTGTAGGCGGAGAGGAGCCGAGGATGAACGTGATGTGGCGACGCGTCGTGCTGGCGATGGGGCTCGGATCGATCGGGTGGGTGACGGCCGCTCAACAGCCGGCGGAGAAGCGACCGCCCAGATCGGTGACGACGAACTTCACTGGCAGCGTGGCAAGCCTCGACGCCTCGGATGTCAGTGCGGTGCGTTTTCAGTACGCCGCGGGAGCGCGGAGCTACTGGCACTCACACGGTGGCGACCAGATCCTGGTGCTCGAACAGGGACGCGGTCGGATGCAGATCAGAGGGCAGGCGATGCGCGAGCTGTTGCCCGGCCAGCCGGTGCTGCTGCCGGGCGGCGTGCCTCATTGGCACGGAGCAGCACCCGATCAAGGGCTCGTCCAGATCGCCGTGAATGTGGGGGGCGCCACCTTCCAGGGCCCCGTCAGCGACGACGAATACCGCGGCGGCAAATAGGCCGCGCCGCAGCGCCGATCGATCCGGCAAAGCTCATTACGCGTGGTGACCGGTAGGCGTCTCGCGGCTCCAGCCGCTCGCCTCCCATCGCTGCCTGATTCGGTCAGACCACCGAACCGCATCCTCCTCGCGGTTGCAGTGCTGCGTGGCCAGCGGCAGGCTGTCGTAGGTGACGTAGACGTCGCGGCCCCCGCCAGCGGCCTCCTCGGTACAGGTGATCGACCGACCCTGGTGCCACAGCGTCCAGCGGACTTTGGGCTCGTTCATACTGGATCAGCGTTCCAAGGGTCGTACCGTACGGATCCGGCCAAAATGGTCCCATTCCGGGCGTGCAACCGCATGCAGGTATGTCGGATGGTGTAAAAATTACGCATCTCGGAACAGCTCATCGGACCGGGGCTGCGCCGGGTGTGCCGGACCTTAGGGATTAGGGATATGTGACCGTGACCGTGAACGCCAATTGCGCCTGCAGCTGTCCGGGGTCCCACACTCGGACGCAGTAGTCGCCGCCATCGACAACTAGGCTGAGCTGAGGGGACGAGCCTGCCGGCGCCACGACGTCTCTCGTCACGAGGCAGTTCGTGCCGTTGCGGAGCCCCACCGCCAGGCCGACTTCGGCGGTCGGCTGGTCCGACGCGGTCAGTGTCGCGGTCAGTGGCCCCGCCTGGACGGCCGTGATGAGACGCCACACGGACCCTCGGAGAGGCAGCGTGCCCTGAAACGTCTCCGTGACGGGGCTCGATCGCGGCGGAGGAGTCGGCGCGATGGTGTTCTGATTGTTTCCGCAGCCGAGGGTCCCAAAGGCCAAGACCACCAGTACGGACCCCAACCACGGCGATCGATCCGATGTCGGCCCCTTCATGACCATCAGGGGTGCTGGATCCGCACAGCGAAATTCGCTGTCGTCGTCAACGTGCCGGGATCCGAGAGACGCACGCAGTAGATGCCGGGGGAGATGCTGGCTGACAACTGTGGCCCCAGGCCCGGCGCCGCCAGCGCCGAGTTGGAGACGACGCAATCCTCTCCGGCCGGGACGCCGACGCCGAGCATCAGCACCGTATCCAACGCGCGTCCGGTTGTGAGCTGCGTCAAGCTGGCGAAGGTGTAACTGGCCGTTTCCGATGCCCTCACTTGGAACGAGTAGAAGCCCGATCCGCCGGGGGTGATTCGCCCGGTGAACACTTCGACGACTCTCTGGGCCGTTGGTGTCGGGCCCTGCGGCGTGTCGGAGTTGCCACAGGCGCCCAGAACGGCGGTCGCGGCCACCAGCCCCATCGCTCGGACTGGCAGCCGTGCGGTGGGGAATCGTCGACCCAACAGGAAGCCAATGGTCACAGCGGTCACGGGTGCGCGATGAGAATCCGGAACGCGGCCGGCGCCGTCAAGTTACCCGGGTCCGACACCCGGACGCAGTAGATGCCGGGAGCAGCGGTGGTCGACACCTGCGGCTCGGTGCCGGCTCTGACCAGGGTAGGGCTCGACACCGAGCAGCCGGTGCCTGAGGGCGTGCCCCAACCGATCCCCAGTTCTGCCGAGGACTCCACACCCCGCTCGGTGAGACTCGCCAACGTGATGTTCACGGTCCCGTTCAACCCGACCGAATACGAAAAGAAGCGCGCCGCGCCCACCGCCAGTGTGTTTTCCCACACCTCCGTGACCGACGGTGAATTGAGCGCGGGTGGCGCGGGTGTCGACGGACTGGTGGGTGAGTCGTTTCCCCCGCAGGCCGAGAGCGTGAGCGCGATCCACACACAGAAGCCGATTCGTGTCATGTTCTCCGCGTTCTCTGCGCTTCTCTGCGCGCGTTCCGCGATGGCTGACACGCGCCGCACGACGTCCGCGTGTCACGATGGTGCAACCGCGTGCCACACGTGCCGCCGCTATTGTCCTTCGGCACCGACGGGCCTGTCCAGGCGGGTCGTGCCAGGATACAATCAACGGCTCCGGCGATCGCCGCCGGTCGAGACGCTCCCCTCGGGCTCTCTGTCACGCGCCATGCCTCGTTCTCCTGCGAATCGTTCTCGCGCCGCGGCTCCCGAGACGGGTGCCGCCTCAGCACGGCGGCGTGCCGAGGAGGCCTTGGTTCGTAGCGAGCGCCGGTATCGAGAGCTCGTCGAGCACAGCCTCGGCCTCATCTGCGTCCATGATCTCGACGGCCAGTTCCTTTTCGTGAACCCCGCGGCCGCGCGCTCGCTCGGGTACGGGCCCAGTCATTGGGAGGGGCGCAACCTGCGTGAGTTCGTGGCCGTAGAGGCGCGTCCTCTCTTCGACGGATACCTTCAGCGGATCGCCGCGCAGCGCGAGGATTCCGGCTTGATGCGGGTGCTCGATCGGCAGGGCCAGGAGCACATCTGGATGTATCACAACGTCCGGTCGGAAGCGCCCGGCGAGGCGCCGTGCGTCGTGGGCCACGCGTTGGACATCACCGATCGCGTTCGCGCCGAGCAGGCGGCGCGGCGACACCGGGAGGATCTGGAGCGCGCCTATCGCACGCTCGATGACCGCGTCCGCAGCCGGACCGTGGAGCTCGAAGCGGCGAACCAGCAGCTACGAGAGGAAATGGCCGAACGCCGCCGCGCGGAGGACATGCGAGAGGCGGTGATGACGCGTGAGCGCAGCACGCTGACCTTTCTGGCTGCGGCAAGCGATCAGCTGACCCAAGCGCCGGACTACGAGGCCACGCTCAAGACGTTGGCGCGGCTGCCGGTGCCGTTCTTGGCCGACTGGACCACGCTGTACACGTACCGAGACGAGGACACCTGGTGCTGCCTGGGCGCACGGAGCGCGGACGGTGTGCACAAGCCGCTCTTCGCTCAGCTCTTGTCTCTCGAGCCCCAGCCGCTCGACGACGAATGCCGCCTCGCGCAAGTGGCGCGGACCCGAGAACTCCACGTCGCCTCGTGCACGACCGAGGGAGCGGCGGGGTCGATCGCGCAAGACCTCTTCGGGTCGGGTGTCCACCTGCAGTACCTCGATCCGCTGCCGTGCCGAAGCGCCGTGGTGGTGCCGTTGGTGATCGACGATCGCGTGCTCGCCATCTTGACGTTGGCGTCCGCGACGCCCGACCGATACCAGGCCGCCGAGCTCGTCGTGATCGGCGACTTGGTCCGACGCTGCCAAGGGGCGCTCACGCAGGTGCGCCTGTATCGGGAGGCTCAGGAAGCGAATCGCCTCAAAGACGAGTTCCTCGCGACGCTGTCACACGAGCTCCGCACCCCCCTCAACGCCATGCTCGGGTGGGCGCGCATCCTGCGGAGCCGGTCGCTCGACGAGAAAACCGATCACGCGGTGCAGGTCATCGAGCGGAACGCCGAGGCGCAGGCGCGGCTCATCGAGGACGTACTCGACGTCTCGCGCATCATCACCGGCAAGCTGGCGCTCGAGGTCGAGCCCGTCCATCTGCCGGCGGTGGTGCTGGCCGCGCTCGATTCCATCCGGCCCGCCGCGACGGCCAAGGGTATCCGCTTGGTCGAGCAGCTCGAGCCCGCGTCGACGGTCGGCGGGGATCCGCATCGGCTCCAGCAGGTCATCTGGAATCTCCTGTCGAACGCCGTGAAGTTCACCAATACGGGCGGGTCGGTGAGCGTCTCGCTGCGCGACGTCGGCGATGCGGTGGAGATCGCAGTCACTGACACGGGCATGGGTATTCGCCGCGAGGTTTTGCCGTTCGTCTTCGATCGGTTTCGCCAGGCCGATCCCTCGACGACGCGCAGCCATGCCGGACTAGGGCTCGGGCTCGCGATCGTGCGTCATCTGGTCGAGCTGCACGGGGGCACCGTCCGCGTGCGCAGTGTCGTGGGGCAGGGTACGACGTTCGTCGTCGAGCTCCCCGCACGAGCGAGCGAGCCAGCCGACGTCGCGCCTGGGCAGATGGTGCTCGGTGGTGGTCTACTGTTAGGGACACCCGACCAGCCGCTCCGCGGCGTCCGCGCGCTCGTGGTCGACGATCATCGGGACGCCCGCGAGTTGGCAACCGCGGTCCTGCAGACGGCTGGGGCGTGGGTGTTGACGGCGGCCTCGTCGGCGGAGGCACTCGATGTGTTCGCACGAGAAACGATTCACGTGCTCGTGGCGGACATCGGGATGCCAGGGCAGGACGGGTATGACCTGATCCGTACGCTGCGCACGCGTCCGGCTGGGGCCACGCTCGTGGCGATCGCGTTGACCGGCTACGCACGCGCCGAGGACAGAGCGCGCGCCCTCGAAGCCGGTTTCGATCGACACGTCGTCAAGCCGGCGGAGCCGGCTGCCCTGGTGATGCTCCTCCGCGCGCTGCTGGACCAGGCCTGAACCGTCGGACGATCCCCTCTATAGCGGCCGTTTCAGGCGTTCTTGGAGCGCCTCGCGATAGCCTCGACTCATCGTCAATCGCGTGCCGCTCCGCAGGACGACGACGTGCTCGCCGTTGAACGAGGACCGCAGCTCCTGAATGCGATCCACGTTGACGATGGTCGAGCGGTGCACACGCACGAACAGGCGCGGCTCCAGTTGCGATTCGAGCCGGTTCATTGTTTCGCGAATGAGGTGCGCCTGGGCCCCGACGTGCACGCGGATGTAGTTGCCGGCGGCCTCGCACCAATCGATGTCGGCGATCTTCACGAAGTAGATCCGGCCGCTCGATTTGACCACGAGCCGTTCCCCGGCCGACACGGGAGTGGACGACACCGGCGGGGGCGCGGGCGTCGCCTGCACATCCGGCAGCAGGCCGAGGATATGACGCCCGATCGACGTCGCGCGACGCTGCGCCAGGTGCTCTCGCGCGTACGCGAGCGCCGAGCGGAATCGCTGCGCGCTGAACGGCTTCAGCAGGTAATCGAGCGCGTGGATCTCGAACGCGGGCAGCGCATACGAGTCGTGGGCGGTCACGAAGACCACGGCTGGACGCGTATCAGCGTCGAACGCTCGGGCCAACGTCAGCCCGTCCATCTCCGGCAGTTGAATGTCGAGGAACACCAGGTCCGGCGTGGTGTTTGCGATGGCGGTGGCGGCGGAGCGGCCGTCCGCGCACGCGCCCACGACTTCGACGTCCTGCTCCTCGCTGAGCAAGGCGAGCAGCCGGTCGCGGGAGACCGGCTCGTCTTCGACGACCACCGTTCGAATCTTGTTCATGCGACCTCCACCTGCGCCGGATCCAACTCCGCGGCGTCCGAGCGGTAGGGCACGCCCACGGTCACCCGGAACCCATCCGCGACGTTGGCGAACGTGAACACGAAGGCCCCTGGGTAGAGGTGCTCGAGCCGAGCGCGAGTGTTGGCCAGACCCACGCCGTTGTTGAGCGCCGCCAAGCGATCGGGGGCCACGCCGTAGCCGCTGTCCCACACGTGCAGCATCACGCGATCGCCCTGGCGAGCCGCTTCGATGGCTATCGACCCCGGACGGCTATACGGTGCGATGCCGTGTCTCACGGCGTTTTCGACGAGCGGTTGCAGCAAAAGGTTCGGCACGTTGGCGTCGAGCGTGTCCGGGTCGATGTGCAGGCGGACGCTGAGCCGGGATCCAAGGCGCGTTTGCTCGATGTCCAAATACTTGCGCAGGACTTCCAGCTCCTGCTCGAGCGGCACCTCCTGCTGCGTCGATGTCTGGAGTGCCATGCGGAGGAGGTCCCCGAGTTGATCGAGCATGGCGTCGGCGGCGTTCACGTTCGTCCGGATGAGCCCCGAAATCGTGTTCAGCGTGTTGAAGAGGAAGTGCGGATGCAGTTGTCGCTGGAGCGACTGCAACTGTGCCTCGACCAAGCGTGTCTCGAGCTGCGAGGCTTCCAGCGCACGACGCTGGGACTCGCGGCTGTACGCCAGCGCGTGAGCCAGTCCGACGAGGAAGAGGTACGTCATCAGCTGCCAATCGAACTGCTTGAAGTACTCCGACCCGGCGCGTACCCAGAAGGATCGAGCGGGGGCGATCGGTGGCTCTCCGACCACGTCGGCCAGAAGGGCTCGCAGCGCGAACATCGCCGAGGTGTGCACCACGCTGTACGCGATGGCCCCCGTGCCGTGGACCGCGAGCTGCTGCCACCAGCTGGCGCGCCCCAGCTTGTACTGCAGCGCAAGACCCATGATGAGCGGGGCGAGTAGGGCCGGCACGTACCAGTAGGCAAGATTGAGAACCGGCAACTGAATCCAGTCGCTGGGGTAGGTGGGCTCGCTGTTGATCCTCATGATCAGCGCGCTCTGCACCGTAGACGAGATACCGAACCCCGTGGCGATGCAGAACATCGCGCGTCTGGGAATCGGGTTCGCGCCCGAAGTCGTCGCCATGCCAGCACTATTCAGCGAACGCCCTCCCGGAATCAAGGTGCTCCCGAGACGACCGACGCCGCTGGTCCCGCCACCGCGACCGTTCGTCCCAGCCAAGTGCGACGGATCCCATTTCTGTAGCGGCGGCGAACCGGCGAGCGCCACGATGCGGCCCGGAGCGAGGGTGCCCATGTCGAGCGTGGCCGCGGCGATGACCATCCTTCAGTTGACGACTGGGCCCGACATGATCCGACCGGAGCTGTCGATGAAGGAGATCGTGCGTGAGGTGCAAGCGATCTGGGCCCCGCTGGTCAAGGTCGTCGTCGATCCGCCAGAAGCGCCCACACGCATCGGCGCCATCCGATTGGCGCTCCGCGCCGAGGAGCGCTTGACGCCTGCCGCATCCGCTCACGATCCGGCCGCCTTGGGGTGGATTGAATTCGTCGATGGACAGCCGCAGCCGCTCATCACGGTGTCTCTCGAGCGCGCCCGCGTCGTCGTCAGTCGAGCGGTGGTGGCGGGACGGTTGGTTCAGGACTGGCCCGCCGTCGTCGGTGAGAGACTGACGGCGGTCGCGATCGGCCGAGCGATCGCGCACGAGGTGGGACACTACCTCCTGCAGTCGCCGGCGCATTCGCGGACGGGCCTCATGCGGGCGGGATTGGCAACCCGCGATCTCACCGAGCGCGGTACCGCCCGCCTGGGGCTGTCGAAAGACGAACGCGAGCGTGTGGCCCGACGCCTCGCCGCGCCCGTGTGGGCCAGCGCACCGAAGTCAGACGCGCAGGCGGTGTGGTGAAGACCCGTCTACGGTCTCGCCAACACAATCGTCGGTGAGCTCCACCGTTCGAAGTGGGTCGGCTCAGACGGATCGCCGTTGGCCTTGAGGAGGGACCAGTCGAGGCGGTAGGCGCCGTTGGGCGCGGTCAGCGGCGCCGCTGACGGGTGCCGCGTGTACGTGCCGTTCCATGTGAACGAGAAGAACGCGGTCGGAGTGCTGTTGCGACCGAGGAACTCCTGAGACGTCACGACGCCGAGTGTCTGGCCCGTGACCACATCGACGAGCACGGCCTCGAGCCGGCGCGCCTGATGTTCGAGATGGAAGAGCACGATCGGCACGTCGATGCCGGTCATGGTGTAGGTGGCGCCGTTAGGTTGCCGCGTCAACCCGGTGCCCGTGTTCTTGGCCAGCCACGGGAAATTGGCCGGCGTGGGTGTCAGGGCTTGGATCGATTGATAGTCGCCGTTGTATCCAAGATACGGCACGCGAAGCACGGGGCTATCGTCGTCCGGTGTGAGCGTGATGTATCCGCCGAACACCCGCGCCGTGGGATCGATCGGTGGCGTGATGGTCACCCTCACGTCGTCGCCGCTCCGAACCGTCGTGTCGTCGAACCTGACCGTGGCAAACGACTGCAGCGCTGTTGGGAAGAAGGTCCTGCTCCCCGTGGCAGGGGCCGGCTCGTGTCCGAGCCTGTACCGCACGCGGCGTCCCCTTCGCTCCTCGTCGTCGTCCTCATCGTCGTCGTCGTCGTCGTCGTCGTCGTCGTCGTCCGCGTCGAATCGTGTTGAGCGCTCGACGCGGAGCCTACGTCGAATCGGCGCGGCGCTCTCGAATTCTCCGAGCGCGAGTCGGCTCGGCGTCACCAAACTCCGCGTCTTGATGGCCTGGTCCACCGCGATCATCCCCGCGCCCTGTCGATGGACGAACTCCAGCGCCTGGAGGGTTCGATCAATGGAAAGCGCTCGCGGCGTCGCCGTGTTCTGCAGTCGCGCCAGTACTTCGGTTGGTGACGACGACGGGCGCGCTTCGAGCAGTAAGGCGATCGCGCCGCTCACGTAGGGGGCGGCCTGCGACGTGCCGCTGATCGTCCCCGCCCCGCCGAGCTCGAGCGGCAGCGTCGACCGGATCGCTCCGCCAGGCGCACTGAGGTCGGGCTTGATGCCGAGATCGGCAGTCGGTCCGTAGGAGGAGAACGCGGAGATCAGGTTGCCTGTCGCAATCGGTTCCTGGATCGTGCCCGGGACCCAGGTCAGCGTGACCGCTCCTTGAGAGAGGCGGTCGTTCAGTAGGAGCCCGTCGCGACCAGCGATCGACACCACCGGAATCGTGATGGGCGGGCCCCCGGTGACGCCGACGGTGATGCGGGTGGGTGCGTCGTTGTACATGACGGCCGCGATAGCGCCGGCCGCCTGTACATTGGCCGCTTTCGTCACGAAGCTACAGGTGCCGCGGCGCACGAGGACGATGCGGTTGGCCAGGCTGCCCGCCGGCAGCGGAAGACACGCGTCGGCCTGAGAGGTCGGGAGGCCCGTGCGCACCAGCGGCGCGGCGCCACTGGTCGGCACGGTCACCGTTCCGTTCGCCGGCACGTATCCGACGGATCGATTGTCGGGCGAGACGACGAACCGCGCGAGATTGGTGAACGCGTTGTCGACTGAGGCGACACCGATGGTCTGGCGCCCGATACCGGGGGCGGCGGCCGCGTACAAACCGTTCGCCCCCTCGTTGCCAGCAGAAGACACGACGATCATCCCTCGCCGCACGAGACGGTCCGCGGCCTGCGCCGTCGGATAGTCCGGCCACTGATACGGCGCGCCGATGCTGATGTTGAGGATCTCGGCACCATCCCGGTAGGCGCGCTCCATGGCGGCCAGCATGACCTCCGTGGTGGTGGGGCCCTCACAGCCGAACACGCGGTAGGCGTGCAGTCGGACGCGAGGCGCCACCCCACGCACTGTGCCATTCGCACCGATGATGCCCGCGACGTGCGTGCCGTGACCGTCACAGTCGTCGGGGAGAGGATCGGGAATCGCGGTGGGATTGAACGACGGCGAGGAGCGGTCCGGATTGAACGCGTCACCCACGAAGTCCCAGCCCTTGGCCACTCGACACCCGTGACCGAAGCACCCTCCGAGATCCGGATGGTCGTAGTCGATGCCCGAGTCCATCACGGCCACGCGGACGCGGCGTCCCCTGAGGCCGAACACGTCCTGCGCGACATCGGCGCCCGTCATGGCCAACGCGGTCACCATATCGGCGACGTCCTGACCGCCTGCCTCCTCCTGCGTGCGTTGGGCGGTGACGACCGGGTAAATGGCTCGCACACCGGGCAAGTCACGCAGCCGATTCGCATTGGCGCGGTTGGCTTGCAACGCCACGCCGTTCCAGAGGGTGTGGAAGCGCTGCGCCGTCCGGTACGAGATGCCCGCATCTGCTGCGGCGGCGTGGAACTGACCCTCCTCCGCCATCAGGGTCTCAACGGGTGTGCCGTCCGCCGTGGGCAAACTGCTGAGCTCGACGAACCAAGTGTCCGGCGCCTCGTCGTCTTCTGGTGCTACCGATTGCTGCCCCAGAGGCACTGCGGTCGCTCCGACGAACGCCACGAGCATCGCGCCAAAGAGTCTTCTCATAATCTATTGAGTTCTCTTAATTAACGGATTTGCGCGGCCACGATGGTAGCGCCAGCTCATGCGAACTACAAGGGCGTAGAGTGTCCTATTTTGAGACGGTCGGATCGAGGAACAGCCGGTCGTTTCTGCAGCGAAGCGCGGAAGTGCCGAGCCTACTGTCTCGGAGGCGGCGGCGTCATCACGCTCTCCGCGATCGTCCGGAGATCCACGCGCCACCAGTCATCGGAACCGACAGCTTGGGCTTGATCGATACCCACCAAGAGCGAGTCACCCACGTCGATACCGCTGACGTCGAGCACCATCGCGGAGAACTTGGTTTCCTTTGCACTCAGGTCGCGCCGGCCCGGCGCGACCTGGCGCGCCTTCAGTCGCCGATCTTTGTCAAACACGAAGACAGTCACCGTGAACTGGTCAAGGTCTTTCGTCGTCGTGTTCGTCGCGCTGTACAGCAGCACCCACGGTGCGGCGTCGGTATTGAGCAGTTTGACCTGCTCGAGCTTCACAGGCGTCCCCGGCGCATCAACGACCGCGACGGACGGTGCCGCCGCGAGCGCGACGCTGCCGATCGCCACCGCGAACACGGCTCCGGCGCTGGTCCTGATGCTCATTCGCTCACCTCGGATTTCCCGG
>JBJXEJ010000106.1:0-9083 GCA_046154125.1 Rhizobacter sp.
TCGTCGACTTGACCGGCGAGCCGCTGCGCCGGTCGGTGACCTCGGCGCTGATCGGAGTCAGCTTGATGTCGCGTCGCATGCGGTCGAGGATGTCCTCGCTGGTCTCGCTCTGCCGCGCCTTTCCGTAAAGGGCGTACTTGTCGACGAGATCCAGCAGCGTCGAACGCGTCATCACCTGCTGGCTGATCACCTGGATGCGCTCGTCGGCGAAGCTGGTCACCGTGGAACGCACGAATTCCTGCGGTATCTCTTGCTCCTTGATCAGGATCGTCGCGGTCGATCGGTACACCGGCGGCAGGACCACCGCCACCACAGAGGCGATCGCGAAGAGCACCGCGAAAACCACCGCGATGAGCTTCCTCCGCCGGCGCAGGACGCCCACATAGTCACCGATGGATTTTCCACCGTCGGCCGCCGGGTCGATGGCGTTGTAGAGGTCTTGAGGTACGGCTGACATGAGATGTGCGGCTGGGCTTGATGCGGAACGTGACCGCCTCAGCGGGTTGCGTCGATTCTCGACCAGTCATATTTCAGTGAAACACTGATGCTGTTGGACTGCGCCGTGTTGCCGGAACCGACGTTGTTGGCCTGGCTCCATTGGTAACCGGCCTGGAGGCTGAGCTCGGGGGCGAGCAGCTTCGAGATCGACATCGAGAACGAGCGCTGCGCGGCTGTTCCGCCCTGGCTGGTGCCCTGAAATTTCGAACGCGAGAGCGCATAGCCCATCGATCCGTTCAGCGTTTCGGAAAACGCATGGGTGGCGCCGAGACTCAAGGACTGCCCGCGGGTGACAGCGCCCGCGCCGCTCGGCGTCTGCTGCGTGCCGGACGCGAACGAGAAGCTCGAGCTCTCGTCGAACCGGTAGTTGTAGGTCGAGCTGTACTGCAAGCCGTTGGCGGCCGAGTCGGCGTTGCTCCGGGCCACGATGTACGAAACCAGGCCGGCACGGCACAGCGAAATCTCCAGCGGGCAGGCAATGCGGCTGCTCACCGCCGAACTTTCGGTGCGGTAGAGGCCGAGATTCAGTGAAGCGCTGACCCGCTCGGTCAACGTCCGTGACATCCCGACGCTGACGAAGTTGGTCTGCGAGTGGTTCGAACTGGCGTCAACCCGGTAGTCGGAGTGGCTGAGCTGGACGCTCAGCGTGTCGGTCTCGGTGAGGCGGTAAGACAGGCTGGCGGACACACTGGTGTTGGTGAAACCGGCGGCGCCGGTCACCTGCTTGCCGTAGCCGGTCAGCGAGGTCGACACCTGGGTGCTGGCGCTCAGCAACTCGGTGATGGCTCGCGACCAGCTCGCCGACAGCGCCGTGGTGCGGCGCAGCCCGCGACCCACGGTGACATCGGCGTTCTGTACCGCGTTGTTGAAATCCTGCGAGTACAACCCCGAAACGCTGAATTCGTTCAGCGGATCGGTCAGCGTCTGCGTCAACCCGATCTGACCGTCGATGCGATCGTTCCCACCATTGCCGCGCTGGCGAAGTGCGTTGAACGCGGCATTGACATGGGTCGCCGAGTTCTCCAGCTGCCGCGAGGCATTCAGGGTGTTGGACAAGGACAGGGTGTTCACGGTACCGGGTGAGATCCTGGAAAGCGTCACGTTGTCGTTCAATTCGAAGCGCGATTGGACACTGTTCTCGACCGTCCACAACTCGGCGTGCACCGAGCCGGACATGCCGCCCAACGCCGCCAAGAACAGGACGATGCAGGGACGCGGTACTCGCGGGCCGGCCTTCACGGCCGGACTCACGGCACCAGCAGCACGTCTCCGCTTCTCAGCGTGATGTTCTGCGACAGGTCGCCGCCCTTTCGAACGCGGGAGTACTGGAACGGAATCGAGGTCGTCTTGCCGTCCACCTTGCGGATGATCCTGATACCGTCCTCCGATGCGAACGGCGTCATTCCGCCGGCGATCGCCAGGGCCTGCAACACGTCGATGTTGCGGCCGGTCTGGATGTCGCCCGGCTTGTTGACACGGCCGATCACGTAGACGCGGTAGCTGGAGACACGCACCACGGCCACCGTCACCACCGGCTCGGGTATGTATTTCTCGAGGCGCTTGACCAGTTCATCGCGCACCTGGGAGGCGGTCTTGCCGGCGACGATGAAGTCTCCGGCGAGCGGGAACGAGATGCCACCGTCAGGCCGCACCAGCGCGGCCGCTTTCAGCGTCTCGTCCTTCCACACAGAAATGTCCAGCGCGTCCTCGGGACCGATCACGTAGGCGGGATCGGTGATGACGACGCCTTCGACACGGTCACCCCACTTGGTCGGCTGACCGGTGTTCGGCACCGCGACCGGCGGCTCCTCGTCGAAGAACGGAATCGACGGCAGGCTGGAGCACGAGGCAAGCAAGCTGAGGCTGAACGTCGCGGAGATCGTGCGGAGCAGGATCGAACGCGGGACGAACTTCAGTGCGCACAAGGGAATCATTTCGTGGGTTTCACCTGTTGATGGGAGGGGGTGGAGACGAGGGGTTGGCATCGGGTGCCGGTGCGGTGAACCGCTCGGCGTCGGCGCGGTCGCGGTAGTCCTGGACCAGGTTGAACATCTGCACGTCGCCGATCCCCAGCACCGGCTCGCGCTGGCTCAGCACGTCGGCAACGGTCTTGCCGCGGTACCGATCGATCAGCTCGACGCCGAGATGAATCAGCTTGTCGTTCTTGACCGTGCACTCGCCGACCAGCGTCACCTGGTCGTCATGCCGGCGCTGCAGCTGCGCCTGTTGCTCATCGCGCACCTTCGTGTACTGGACCAGCTCGCGGGCCTTCTGGGCCAGCGTTTCCTCGAACGACCGTTTCTGTTCGGCCATCTGCTTCTCGAGCGAAGCCACGGTGGCGGTCAGTTCGACGCGGGCGGCCTCCGACGCCTTCAGGCTGTCGTTGGCCTTGCGCAGCGCACCCTTCAGGCGGGCGACCTGCTGCGCCTGTTCAAGCAACTGCTTGTCGACCACGGCCTTGTCGGCTTCCACCTTGGTCTTGGCCGCCTGCGCGTCCTGCACCTGCTGCTGCAGGCCCTGCATCTGCAGCTGCAGACGCCGGAGCGCCTTGTCTGCGCCCTTGTCGGCGGCCTCGGCCAACGCGCCCGAAGACGACACGGCAATGCAGGCGGTCATCCAGCACATCAGGACCCAACGCAGCGCAGTCATGATCCGGCTCGCTTCAGAACCGCACGTTCAGGTCGAACTGAACGACATCGATGGACAGCGGCGGGCCCGAGATCGAGTCGCCGCTGAAGAAGCGCAGTGCCGCCGCGGTGTTCTTGCCCAGACCGTAGCTCGCACCGATGGCGTAGCCCTTCGCGTCGGTGCCGCCCAGGCGGAAGTCGCTGTCGGTGAAGGCATCCAGGACCGCGTCACGCTCGATGCGCTTGTAGGCCATGAACACCTGCCAGTCGTGCAGTTCCTTGATCTCGTTGTTGCCGAACGCCACCCGCACGTGATAGGCCGAGACCTGCGGATCGACATCGACCCCGACCCGGCTGCTGACCTGCGATCGGTCGAAGCCGACGTTGCGCACATAGTCGCCCGTCAGCATCACCCGCTTGCCTGCGAACGACGGCAGATCGATCTGGCCGGTGAGGTTGACCATCCGGTACTCGGAGGCCAGCGCCAGCAGCGGCCGTGCCGGGTCCGACGAAATGTTGTAGTAGCTGTTGCCCTTCTGCGCGAACTGCGGGGCGGTGAACTCGTTGGCCGTCGAGCCGACCGGGCTCAACCGACCGAGCATGTTGGTGTAGTGGTAATAGCCCAGGCCCAGCTTGCCGCCGATGGTGCGCGGCGAGCTGGCCAGCGTGGCACCCACCTGCGCGCCGAACAACCACTTGTCGGCCTGCGCCAGCTCGACCTCCTGCACCGGCATCGCCGCCACGGTGGCGAAGCCGCGCAACGCCGAGGTGATGCGCGGCGTCCATTGCGCGGCGACGCCATCGAAGCTCAGGTCGTTGGCCCACAGCAGGTCGGTACCGAACCACGGATTGCCGAACCGACCGGCCACCGCGTTGAACTGATCGCCATAGCGGTACCGCACGTAGGCGCGATCGATCAGCACGGTGTAGCGGTTGTTGAAGGTGCCCAGCGTCTGATTGGCAGACAGCGGATCGGTCGCACTGCCGGTGGTCAACCGGATGCCGGCCGACCAGTGCTCGTCGAGCTTGGCATTCAGGCCGATTCGACCTCGCACGCGAAGCCGGTCGCGGTCTTCGCTGACGTTGAGCAGCGACAGCGACCGCGTCCGATTGGTGTCGTTGATGCTGACCGTCGACGCGTTGCCGTCGGCGAAGCGATCGAACTGCGCACGAACACGCAGATCGCCTTCCCACTCGAGGTTGCGCACCCACGAGGGGACCGAGCCCGGACCGGTCCAGCCTTCACGAAACGCCTGCGCCGCCAGCTCGGTGCGAATCTCTTCCTTGAGCTCCTTGCGAACGAACTCGGGGATGTACGGCACGCGCACGGTGCCGGGCGCGGCGGCCGACTTGCCGGTCGCGCCGGCAGGTGCTGCTGCGGCGGGACTCGCACTCGCCGGCGGTGGCGGGCTGGCAGGTCGGGTCACGTCGTCGATCAGTGCATCGCCCTTCTCGCGCGCCAGCACCCCCTGATCGACCAGCTGACTGATCAGCTTGGCGGCATTGGCACGCACCTGGTCGATGTCGACTTCCGGCGCGCCCACCGATGCGGTGGACCACGCGGCAAGTGCGAGCAGGGCAGCCAGGCGAACGGAAGTGGACTTCATGGGGACTCGGGGACAGGAAACTCTGTGAACGGGGGGCGGATCAGGACCGGTTGCTCAGGCGAAGCTGCATCGGCCGCATCGAACTCGGAGGCACGTCCTTGAGAGGGTTCATGTCGAGCAGCGTCAGCTGGATCAGGTCATCGACCTGCGCATTGCCCGATCCGGTGACGATGTCGGCCTTCTGGACCCGGCCGTCATCGCCGAGCCAGATCTTCACGACCACGCGGAACTCTTCCTTCAGCACCTTGCGGTTGCGCGACAGCGCCTCGAAGAACTGCCGCTGCAGCAGGCCCGAGTAGTACGCGCCGCCACCACCGCCGCCGGTGGTCAGGAAATCGCGGCCGCCCTTGTTGCCGGCCAGCCCGAAGCCGTCGGAGCCCGCGCCGCCTTCGGCATCGACGCCCAGCGGCTTGTCGGATGCGGGCTTGTCGTCGGGCGCCTTCTGGTCGGCCGGCTTGGGCTCGTCCTTGGGCTGGTCGATCTTGACCTCTTCCTTGATCTTCGGCGGCTCGGGCGGCTTCTCCGGCGGCTTCGGCGGCGGCGGTGGCGGTGGTTGCTTGATCAGCGCGATCTGCTGGACACCCGTCTTCTTGGACGACGGACCGGACAGGAACTTCATCACCAGCAGGACCACCGCGACCAGCAGCACCAGGCCGCCGAGACCGAGCGCCAGGTTCTTGATCCAGGGGCGGCCGCGCGCCGGCTCGTCGTCCTCGTTCATGGGCTGTGCCGATCCGGCGCCGCTGCGGCCGTCACTTCACCAGGCGCTGGGTGACCAGGCCGAGCTGCGTGATGTCGAGGCGTCCCATCAGGTCGAGCACATCGACGACCTTCTCGTAATGAACCTTCGCGTCGCCCTTGATCACGACCGGGAAGCTGGGGTTCACGGCCTTCAGCTGACGCAGCCGATCCTCGAGTTCCTGCATCGTGACCGGATAGGTGTCGAGAAACACCTGGCCGTCGTCGCGGATCGTGATGGCCTTGGTCAGCGGCTTGGCCAGGCTCGGCGCGGCACTCGCCTTCGGCAGGTTGACCTTGATGCCCTGCACCGATGCGGTCGTCATGATGATGAAGATCACCAGCAGCACATAGGCCAGGTCGAGCATCGGCGTGACGTTGATGTCGTCGTAGGCCTTCTGGCCCTGCACCTTCATGGGGTCGCTCCGGTCGTCATGGCGGTCAGGACCCGGAGTAGTTCTCGGCCACGCGGGTCACGAACTCGTCGATGAAGACCTGCATGTCCGAGGTCAGCTCGGAGATCTTGCTGGTCAGGTAGTTGTAGCCAAACAGCGCCGGAATCGCGACGGCGAGGCCGGCCACCGTGGCCACCAGCGCGGCTGCGATGCCCGGTGCGATCGCGTTGACGTTGACGTCACCGGCGGCCGCGATCGCCGCGAAGGTGATCATCACGCCGACCACCGTGCCGAGCAGCCCGAGGAACGGGCCGCCCGCGATGCAGATCGTCAGCAGAACCATCTGCGAATTGAGCTTCTGCAGTTCGCGCACCAGGCGCGCATCGACGGTGGCGCGAATGGCGTTGATCGACGGATCGCTCAGCAGCGGCGAGCGGCCCGATGCCGCATACGCCGCGAATCGTCCGCGCATTTCCTGGGCGCCCGAGGCGTAGAGACGGTACAGGGAAGAGCTGCGGAATTTCCGGGCAGCCTCCTTCTCCTCGCTCGCCGACGGATCGTCGGTCGATCCGTCCGTCGCGATGCGGGCGAGCATCTTCTCGTACAGCGGCTTGAACCGATCGTTGTCGCGGGCCGCAGCCTTGACGAACATCGTCTTGGTGATCATCACCCACACGCTGATGACGAACATCACGCCGAGGATGCCGATCACGACCCAGCCGTCGAGCGTCACCGCGCCCAGCAGGATCTTCAGGTACGAGGGCCCGGCTTCACCCCCGGCCTCGCCTTCGGCCTGACCGTACACCACGAGCTTGGCGTCCTGGCCCTGCGACTGCGCAGCGGTCTTGATCCAGTCGGCCGAGCGTGCCGTGGTCGAGACCTGCCATTCGTCGATGTCGCCCTTGAAACCCTTGCCGATCACCGCCGCGCCGCTCAGGTCGGGCACGCTGCCGGCCACCCGCGCCGATTCCTGGCCTGCGACATAGAGGGCCAGGCCGTCCTTCGCGACCACGGCCACGTGCTGCCAGGCGCCCGGACTCAGTGGCGCGGACGAGGTGGCGGTCAGCGCACCCGATTGCGCCACCAGCTTGCCGCCGCGCATCGACAGCTTGAGCGGTGCCGCGCCCTCGGTCTGTGTGTAAAGCGCCGCATCGGAAGCATCTGCCGGCTTGATCCAGAACGACAAGGTCAGGCCATTGGCTCCCGACTTCAGCGACGGTGTCGACGGCAAGGCCAGCTCGGCGCTGCCATCGAAGGTGATGCCCCCGCCGATCAAGCCGGTGCCGCTGACCTTGGCGGTCGAGCGCACCGCGTGGTTCGCGTTGGCGGTCGAGTCCTGCGGCAGCGCTTCCCGCTCGTTGAAGTGATAGACCAGACCCTGGGCGGCGTCGTAGCTGCCCTTGGCATCGTCGCCGGCCGCGGCAGCCGGGTTGCCGTAGTACAGCCAGATGAAATCGGTCTTCGATCCGGCGGCGAGCTTGGGCACCTGCACCCAGATCAGTGCCAGCTCGTTCAGGCCATCGAACTTCTCGATGTGGAACTTGAGCGGGGTCTTGTCGTCGCCCGCGATGAAGCGCAGGTCGGTGCCGTCGGGCTTGGCTTCGACGAACTGGAAGTTGCCAGTGTGCAGGCGGATCAGCACCGGCACCGAGTCGACGGCCGCCGCGATGGGCAGCCCGTCGGGCGCCGTGTTCAGACCGATCTTCACGCGCTGCTTCCAGTCGGCGTTCCACGCCGCATGGGACAGCGAGGACGCGAGCAAGCCGATCAGCACGAGGCCGAGTACCACCAGTTTTTTCATCACCACCGAGTCAACCATCCTAGGGAGAACCCGGGAGCCTATTCGGGCTTTGTTTCAGGGCTGTGAATCGAGCCCCTGTCGGGTGACGGCTTCGTGGCGGTAGCGCGTGTGCGGCTTGACGACGTTGATCAGCCGCTGCGCGGCCGACGCCATGTGGAAGTGCTTTTGATAGCAGGCCACGGCGTGCATCTTCATCGAGGTGCGCTGCTCGGCACCCAGGGCGAACCACTTGCGCAGGGCGGTGACCGTGCCCTCCAGCGTGTCGCTTTCGGCAAAGCCCGCTCTGTCCGCGACGATCTCGCGCCAGATGTTCACCTTGTCCGAGATCAGCACCGGCACGCCCAGCGCCAGCGCCTCGACCACCGCGATGCCGAAGTTCTCCTGGTGCGACGGCAGCGCGAACACGTCGGCCGCCTGGATCGCCGACCACTTGGCGTCTCCGTCCAGCATGCCGGTCCAGGTGATGCGGTCGGCGATGCCGAGCCGCAATGCCAGGGCCTGCCACATGGCCTGCGTGCCCGCCCCGTCATCGGGACCGGCCATCACGAGATGCAGGCTGGCATCGGCCGCTGCCGCTTGCGCGAAGGCCTCGATCAGCAGGTCCCCGCCCTTCTTCGGGTGCAGACGCCCCAGATACAGCACGTTGCGCTTGCCGCGTGTTTCGGGCCAGTCGCGCGCAAACGCCTCGGCGGACCCCAGGCGTGCGGTGTCACCGACGACGATGCCGTAACCGATCACAGCCGGCTTCGCGCGGTACCCGCTGAAGGTCTGCTCGGCCAGCCGCGCTTCCTCGCTCGCGGTGAACAACACGGCAGCCGCGCCATTGACGACGCGTGACTCGACCAGCCGCCAGTACAGCGACTTCTTCAGGTGCTTGCTCGGGTAGGCGTGCCTGAACCACGGGTCGAGCATGCCGTGCGGGTACAGGAAGTACGGCAGCGGCCCGCCACGAAGCGCGCGCCACACCGCCAGCCCGTGGAACTGCCACAGGCCGTGAATCACCAGCGCGTCGTATTCACGCGCGTGGTGCCGCAACCAGCGATCGAGCCGGCCCGTGTATCCGTAGTTCAGCGCCACCGGGCCCAGCGCATGGATTTCCCCGGGAAACGATTTCACCCACTCGTCGTCCGGCGCGTCGAGCGTCAGCACCTCCGGATACTGGCCCAGCGCGAACGTGGCGGCCATCAGCTGCCGCACGCCTTCGGCCGGTCCGCCGTTCACCCGGTTGACCGAGCGGATCACGTGCAGGATGCGCATCGTCCGACCCGGTTCGTCAAGCAGTCCTTCGTTGGCCCACGCGTCATTTCGCAAAACAGTCCTTCTGCTGCTCCTTGCAGTTCTTGTCGCCGAAGCCCAGCACCTCGACCGTCAGGATCGACGGCTTCTGCAGGCCCTCGGCCGCCGCCGCTGCACGCGC
>JBJXEJ010000107.1:0-23879 GCA_046154125.1 Rhizobacter sp.
CCAGGTCGAGGAGCCAAGAAAATGGATCAAGGGTCGGCGATGTATGTCGCTGACCCTTTTTCACTTTCTGGTGCCGTTCTCACCTGTGGTTCGGGCTCGTTGCCGTGTGGCGGGCAGAGGTCGTTGCAAGTGGTCAAGTCTGATTTCCGATCGATCGACCGGATTCCGGCATCATGGTGGGTGCCTTGATTCTGTTGCCAGACACCTGAAATTTTGATGTGGATCAACGACGTAGGGTTGCAGCTTGAAGTTCTTGAGCAATGGCATCGGAGTTGCGTAATTCAAAATGCAAAAATGAAGGGCTTGCGAAACGTGACCTTCAATGCCGAGCAATGAGGTCCTGAAACTTGTCGATGGACCGTACCGACAGGGTGCGGGAAGTCGTTTCCATTGCCTTCTTTTTATCTCTCGCCGGGCGAGTGACCGTCCGCCATGGATGCTTCTGAATGAATCTCTTTTCACTGCTTGACCAGACCGCCACCCGCTATCCCGATCACGGTGCGGTTTTTCATGGACTCGAACAGGTGCTGACCTGGAGCGAACTCCGGTCGCGTGCGCTGGGGCTGTCAGCCGGCATTCGGCAGCGTTGCGGTGCCGGTGAGCGCGTTGCGCTGATCAGTGAGAACCGCACCCAGTATGTCGAGTTGATGTTCGCGGCCTGGGCTGCCGAAGCAGCCATCGTTCCCGTCAATTACAAGCTGCACGACAGGGAAGTGGCGCAGATCCTCGAGGATGCCGAGGTGACGCTGGTCTTCGTGTCGCCGAGTTTGCTGCCGGGCTTGCAACGCACTGCTGCTGCCTATCCCGGCCGCATCGTTGTCATCGGTGAGGCGGAATACGACGCGATGTTGGCGAATGCCCCCCTTACTCCGCAGACTGTCGATCCGCAGGCTCTGGCGTGGTTGTTCTACACCAGCGGCACGACAGGACGCTCGAAGGGGGCGATGTTGTCGCATCGCAATTTGCTCGCCATGGAAACGGCGCACCTCGCCGACATCGAAGCGATATCCGAGAACGCGAGCCAGATTCACGTGGCACCTATGTCTCACGGCTCGGGCTTGTACATCCTGCCGTCGGTCGCGCGTGGGGCGCGTCAAGTCGTGCCTGCGTCGGGCGGTTTCGATCCGGTCGAGTTCCTCGATTTGTGCGATCAGCACCCGTCTTGCGGGTCGTTCCTGGCGCCAACGATGGTTCAGCGCTTGCGGCTCTCGGTGGAGGCCGGGCATCGCAACCCACCAAAGAATCTGCGCTGCATCGTTTACGGTGGCGGTCCGATGTATGTGGATGAGCTTCGAAAATCCACGGCAGCACTGGGGCCGGTGTTCGCTCAGATTTACGGTCAGGGCGAGTCGCCTATGACGATCACGGGCCTGGACCGCGCGGCCCATGCGACCGACGACGATGCGATTCTCGGGTCGGTGGGCTGGCCCCGCAGCGGCGTCGAGGTGCGGGTCATCGGGCCGGACGGCGAGTCGGTTGCTGCTGGCGTGGTGGGCGAGATCGTCTGTAAAGGCGACGTGGTGATGAACGGCTATTGGCGCAATCCCACCGCGACCGCTCAGACTCTGCAGGGCGGCTGGCTGCACACCGGCGACATGGGTTCGTTCGATGAACGTGGCTGCCTGACCCTGCGTGATCGGTCCAAGGACGTCGTTATCAGTGGTGGAAGCAATATTTACCCACGCGAGGTGGAGGAGGCCTTGCTGACCCACGCTGGTGTGATCAAGACAGCAGTGGTCGGTCGTCCCGATCCCGAGTGGGGTGAAGTCGTGATCGCCTTCGTGGTTCGCGCCCCAGGGGCAGTCGTGACGGCCGAGGACCTGGATGCACACTGCCTGGAGTACATCGCCCGTTTCAAGAGACCGAAGGAGTACCGTTTTCTCGATGAATTGCCGACCAGCAGCTACGGCAAGGTGTTGAAGAACGAACTGCGCAAAATGCTCTGAGCCGGATCGGCTCACGGGTGCATCAACAACAGGATGAACTTCATGAACGTATCGATCGTCGGATGGGCACAAACCCCGTTTGGAAAGTTTGACAACGAAAGTGTCGAGAGCCTGATCGTCAAGGCGGTCAACGCCGCGCTCGAGTCCGCTGCCGTCTCGGCCGCCGACGTGGACGAGATCTATCTCGGGCACTTCAACGCGGGCTTCTCGAAGCAGGATTTCACTGCTTCGCTGGTACTGCAGGCCAACGATGCCTTGCGGTTCAAGCCGGCCACCCGGGTCGAGAATGCGTGCGCCACGGGCTCAGCGGCGATTCATCAGGGTGTCAAGGCGATCGAGGCGAGGCGCGCCCGCATTGTTCTGGCCGTAGGCGTCGAGCAGATGACCCCGACTCCTGGCCCCGAGGTCGGTGCCAACCTGCTGCGTGCGTCTTATCTGCGCGAGGAAAGCGGCATCCAGGGTGGATTCGCCGGCCTGTTCGGGCAAATCGCCTCCGCGTATTTCGACAAGTACGGCGATCAGTCCGATGCGCTGGCCATGATCGCGGCGAAGAGCCACCGCAATGGATCGTTCAACCCCTACGCGCACTTCCGCAAGGACCTGGGCTTCGACTTCTGCCGTCAGGTCAGCGAGAAGAACCCGTTTGTTGCCGGCCCGCTCAAGCGCACCGACTGCTCGCCGGTTTCCGATGGCGCTGCTGCGGTGGTTCTCGCCGACGCGGATACGGCGTCCACGATGGGTCGGGCCGTATCCCTCCGAGGCTTGGCTCATGTCCAGGACTATCTGCCCATGTCGCGGCGGGATATTCTCAAGCTGGAGGGCTGCGGGTTGGCTTGGCGCAAGGCGCTCGAGTCTGCCCGGGTCCAGCTGAGCGATCTGTCGTTCGTTGAAACCCATGACTGCTTCACCATCGCCGAACTGATCGAGTACGAGGCCATGGGATTGACTCCCGAGGGGCAGGGGGCCGTCGCCATCCGCGAGGGCTGGACGCAGGTGGGCGGCAAGCTTCCCGTCAATGCGTCGGGTGGCCTGAAGGCGAAAGGCCACCCGGTGGGTGCCACCGGGGTGTCGATGCACGTCATGACCGCGATGCAGTTGACTGGCGAACTGCCAGTCGAAATCAGCGTCAAGAATGCCAGGCTGGGCGGCATCTTCAACATGGGTGGGGCCGGGGTCGCCAACTACGTGAGCATTCTGGAGCGGGTCCGCTAACATCCGTTCTTGCGTCGGATGTCCTTTCACGGCGGCACGGCACGTCCTCAGGATCGTTTTCCAGAACCAATGCGCGGCCTGCTGTTTTTACGAGGGAATTTCCTCGGTTGACGCCGCACTGTTGACGCTTACATTTCCTCTCCCGCCTCATAAATCCGGAATTCTGCTTCGGTTTGGAGCGATTTCGTTGCTGCTACGACTGTGTGACTTCTATTGCGACGGTTTTTCCGTTCATGGATGGTTGCCCCGAACGCCGTGTACGGTCATCACTTGCACGATTCGCTGACTTAACGAGTATTCCGGAGACCGGTATGCGCAGTCCTCATCCAAGTCAGATTTTTTCTCGTCCCGAGAACGACACGCACATCATGTCGACTTGGGAACGCTTCCTGAGTGGTGAGGTGTGTGGTTCCGATGCGATTCGCCGTTTGATCGACGATTCATGGCGGCGCTGCCAAAGTGCCCAGGTCGACCCAGGCCGCGACAAGGCTCCGCCTGCGCTCCCTGAGGATTCTCTTCACAAGCTGCTCAGCGAACACGATGAGTTGTTGAATGCCGGTACGTCGGTCATGGCGCACGCCCGTCAGTTTCTCGACGAGACTGGCACGGTGATGGTCCTGACGACGAACGATGGTGTCGTTCTCAATCTGGAGGGCGATGCCGCCACCTCTGCGGCCGCTGCTGAGCGAATCCGGATGATTCCGGGCAGCAGTTGGAGCGAGGCGACGGTTGGCACCAATGCCATTGGAACCGCGCTGGCCATCGGGCAGCCTGTCCAGATCCATTCGGCAGAACACTACTGTGCGGGCATCAAGCGCTGGACCTGTTCGGCTACGGTGGTCAGGGATCCGTATAACAACAGCATCCTCGGCGCAATCGACGTGTCTGGACTGAACGCCACCTACAACCGCCACAGTCTGGCGCTCGTTGTCACCACGGCCAGTCGTATCGAGAGCCGGTTGGCCCGGCGCGAAATGGAATTGCGATACCGACTGCTTGAGCTCTGCGTGTCCCGCCTCGGTCGGTCTACCAACGATGGCGTGATACTTCTGGATCGCCGCGGCAACCCGATCAAGGTGTCGGACAAGGCTCAGGCGGCTCTCAGCGCCTTGAACGCAAGCGGCAAGTCCAGTTCGCCGATCAACCTGTCGACGCTCAA
The DNA here is from genome assembly GCA_046154125.1 of Rhizobacter sp. Taxonomy (GTDB): domain Bacteria; phylum Pseudomonadota; class Gammaproteobacteria; order Burkholderiales; family Burkholderiaceae_C; genus PBB1. Next base: position 4,318 of record JBJXEJ010000107.1, read on the forward strand.
GATCCCTGCTTCGTTCAAGAGTGCTGCCGCCGAGAACCTGCCGGACTGGATCAACCGGGACTGGTTGGAGCCGATCGTCGAGAACGGTCAAAAACTGGGATCGATCCTGACAATTCCGAATCGAAGTGCTTCGGTGACGCTTCGAAGCGTCGAAACGGTCAGTGCCAAGCCCACCTGCCTGAAGAATGAAGCCTTTGAGCGCGTCATCGGCAAGGCGCCCAAGCTTCTAGAAGTCATCGAGTGCGCTCAGCGCCTGTCGAAGTCGACTGTTCCGCTACTTCTGCTCGGTGAGACTGGCGTGGGCAAGGACGTGTTTGCCCGGGCGATCCACGAAACCAGTGCCGCCCGGGAGGCACCATTTGTCGCGCTGAACTGCGGTGGGTTCTCACGAGAATTGCTGACCAGCGAATTGTTCGGTTACGCCGACGGCTCTTTCACTGGTGCCAGGCGTGGGGGAATGATCGGCAAGATCGAAGCGGCCAGCGGCGGCACGCTGTTCCTTGATGAAATCGGCGAAATGCCGATCGACCTGCAACCGCACTTCCTGCGAGTCCTGGAAGACGGGGCCATCTTCCGGATTGGTGAGAACAAGCCGCGAAACGTGTCTTTCCGGTTGGTGGCGGCGACGAACCGCGACCTTCGCAAGGAGGTTGCCGAGGGCCGCTTCCGAATGGATCTGTTCTATCGGATTGCAGTCGCGACGATCAACATCCCGCCGCTGCGCGAACGGGCTGAAGACATTCAACTCATCGCTGATTTCCTGCTCGACAAACTGTCGCAGCAGCACGCTGTATTCCGTCCTGTCCTCGACCCGGAAGCTCTCGATTGTCTGAGTCGCCATGCCTGGCCGGGCAACATCCGTGAGTTGCGCAATGTGCTTGAACGTGCCTTGCTGATGTCTTCTGACGCAGTGATCACCAAGGAGTCATTGCCGCACGAAGTGAGGTTTTCCGAGCCCACTGGGGCGCAGCGGCTGGCTTCGGTACCTCAGGAAGGCGAGTTGAAGCGTCTGGAGCAGGTCGAGAAGGACACGATCATCTCGATGATCGACCGTCAGAACGGCAACATGACCGCGGTTGCACGAGAACTCGGAATCGCCAAGAGCACGCTTTACGTCAAGCTGAAGAAATTCGACATCGCACTGGCCGGGACTTCGGTCATTGATGTGTCGGCCAACGGCTTCGCAGCGTGACGTGCGGCAAGTCGACTTGAGGTGTCAAGTTCGTCCCGACCCGAAGGGAATGACTGGAGTTCAATGCGAATTCCGGACACCCGGACACTCGGGTAAACGCCAGCGGGTTCTCCAAGCCCTTGATTGATCGAGGAAATTTCTCGCTCGTCGTCTGGCATATCGCTTGCACTCCATTCGTGCAAGACACAATCGTTCGAACATCAAGCAACGCCGGCAGAAGGTCGCTCTGCGGACAGCGAGTCGCTTGCTCGGAACATCACAACCTGGGACTCGGTCATGGGCATACAGATCAACATTGATAACGGCGGAACGCTGACTGATATTTGCATCATCGAGGGTGATCGGGTCGAGAAAACGAAAGTTCTCACCACTCCGTACGACTTGAGCAAGTGTTTCTTCGAAGGGCTCGAAAAAGCATCGGGTGTGGTGTACGGCAAGCCTGACGTGCGTCGCTTGCTGGAGGAGGTCCAGCTGATCCGCTATTCGACCACGCAGGGCACCAATGCAATCTGCGAACGCAAGGGGCCGCGCCTCGGCCTCATCCTCGATGCCAACGCTTCGAATCTGACTTCGCAACTCGCGGAGCACGATCCGGAGGTCTATGCTGCTCTGGTGGGTGATCGGGTGGTTTTCTTGAGCCCCGAACTCGTGACCGGTGACACTGCGCAGCTGGAGGTGGTGAAGGCGATCAACAAGCTGACTGCCTCGGGTGCCAGCCGCATCGTTGTCAGTTTCGGCGGCGCCAATTTCGCCGGCATCGAAGATGCGTTTCGCAAGGTCGCATTGCGCAAGTACCCGCGTCACCTGCTGGGTGCCGTGCCGATGCTCTACGGCAGCGACCTCAGCATCGACAAGGATCCGGTTCGTCGTACCTGGACCGCATTGATCAACTCCTTCCTGCATCCCGGCATGGAGGCGTTTCTCTACAACGCCGAGAACCGTCTGCGGCAGTACCGGACCAAGAACCCGTTGCTGATCTTTCGCAATGACGGTGATGCCTCGCGGGTTGCCAAGACCATCGCCATCAAGACGTACAGTTCCGGCCCGCGCGGCGGCATGGAGGGCGTCAAGTCGTTCTCGAAGCGCTACGGCTTTTCCGACGTCGTCTCGATCGACGTGGGCGGAACCACCACCGACATCGGGCAGTACCTCGACGGCACGGTGGCTGAAGTGCGCCGCGGACATGTCGAGGGCATCAGCGTGTCGTTCCCGCTGTGCGAGATCGTCAGCGCGGGTGCCGGCGGAAGTTCGATCATCAAGGTCGTGAACGGACACATCGTGATCGGACCGGAGAGTGTCGGTGCCGTTCCGGGTCCGGCCTGTTTCGGACGAGGAGGCCAGTTTGCCACCATCACCGATGCCAGCCTGCTCTCGGGACTTTTTGATCCGAAGTCGTATTTCGGCGGGGGTATGGGGCTGGATCTGGACCGAGCAGCGGCTGCCGTCATGGTCAATGTCGCGGAGCCACTGGGGCTCAAGCTTGAAGATGCCTTGCAGCAGATGGAGCTCGCGTTCGAGGACAAGATCGCCGCCGAACTTCACCGAGTCACCAAGGTGTCCAAGGGCAGCGTGCTGCTGGCCTTTGGTGGCGCCGGCCCGCTCAACGCGTGCGGTGTGGCCGAAATGGCTGGCATCAGCCGCGTGGCCATTCCTCACATGGCAGCGGTTTTCAGTGCCTACGGCATCGGCACCTGCGACGTATCGCAACGGTACACCGCCTCGCTGGACAGCAATGGCCAGAACGGGCTTGAAGACGCTCTGGCCGTGCTGCGTGCGAAGGCGGCTCGCGACATGTTCGCTGAAGGCTTCGAAAAGGGCGAGTACGAAACCGAGGCCCGCCTGGTGGCGTCCGATTCCAACGGCAGGGAAACGACATACCCATTGAACGGCTTACCGAAGTTCCCTGCCGAGGTCGGCCAGTCTGCGCTGGTGGAACTGGAAATGGCAGCCATCAAGCGCCTGCGGGCCGACACGAGCAGCGTGGCAAAGGTCATCGAGGGGGCGCCGGCGACCGCAACCGGCGTACGCAACATCCTTTTCCGCGGTCAAGGCCGAATCGATGTCCCGGTTTACCGGTTGGTGGATCTGAAGGCCGGGGATCACGCGAGCGGGCCTGCGATCTTGGAAGAGGACTATTTCACCTGCCGGGTTCTGGAGGGATGGACGTTCGTCATCAGCGACGCTGGCGACATCATGTTGAACAGAAAGGCTTGAAGAGCATGAAGGTTCTGATGACCGAGTACCTGCGCGTCGATCTGGATGCGGAGCAATGGGAGTGCCGGGTCTGCGACCACGTCATTGGCACAGCCACCAAGAGCTACAAGGAAGGCATGCTGGTGTACGACCGCGATCCACGCGAGATCCATCCACCGATCCTCGACCCCGAGCGCTACAAGTTCACCTTCAGCCCGGATCCCGAGTGGGTGCGCATCCTCGAGTACTACTGCCCGCACTGCGGCACGCAAGTCGAGACCGAATACGCGATTCCCGGACACCCGCCGCTCTTCGACATGCAACCCGACCTGCCCGCACTGCGCGCGCAATGGGCCCAGCGGGAAGAGGTCAAGGAAGACGTGGTCGGACCGGCTGTGGCCGGCGGCACCGACGCTCACCGGCACTGATCGGCCACACCGATCGAGCGTTCAGGGCATCGCTGCGAGGCGAGCGCGCCCTGCGCTTGAATCCGGCGACCGACGCCACCCCATCAAGGAGTAGAAATGCGACGCATATCCGTTGACATCGGTGGCACGTTCACCGATTGTTTTGTGGTCTGGGACGGCAAGTACATCGAGGCCAAGGCGCTCACCACCCACCACAACCTGGCCCTCGGATTCAACGAAGCGCTGGAAAAAGCCAACAAGGTGCTGAACCTCGAACTCGAGACGATCCTGTCCCAGGTCGACTCGGTTCGTTACGCCACCACGCTGGGCACCAATGCGCTGATCGAGCACAAGGGCCCGAAGATCGGCATGCTGGTCACGGCTGGCTTCGAGGCCACGGTGCCGCTGAGCCGCGCCCGCGGCTACGGCGAAGGTCTGGACGACCTGGGGCAGCAGGACATGCCGAATGCGGCCCGTCCGCAGCCGCTGGTCGAGGCGCACATGATCTACGGCGTGCGCGAGCGCCTGGACTTCCAGGGCAAGCTGGTGATGCCTCTGGACGAAAGCGACGTGCGCACGCAGATCCGCGCACTGGTCGACCGCGGAGCGCAGATCATCGTCGTCGCGCTCGTCAACAGCGTGGTGAACCCGGCGCACGAGCAGCGGATCGAGGAGATCCTCTTCGAGGAGTACCCCTCGCACCTGCTGGGCGCCATTCCGATCATCCTGTCGCACCAGGTGGCAGGTCGCAAGGGCGAGTACGTGCGAGCCACCTCGGCGGTCGTTGACGGCTACCTGCACTCGACCATGTACCACGCGCTGTCGGCGCTCGAGCAGAACCTGCGCGCGCACAAGTACGACAAGCCGATGCTGGTGATCCACAACTCCGGCGGCATGGCGCAGTTGAATTCCACCGACGCGCTGCAGACCATCCACTCGGGCCCCGTCTCCGGCATCGCCGCCTCCGAACACCTCGCGATGCAGGCCGGCCTGGGCAACGTCGTCGCCACCGACATGGGAGGCACCAGCTACGACATCGGCATCGTCGTCGAAGGCGGCATCAAGCACTACGACTTCAACCCGGTGATCGACCGCTGGCTTGTCTCGGTGCCGATGGTGCACCTGGTGACACTCGGCGCGGGTGGCGGCTCGATCGCCAGCTACGACCGCATGTACAACACCGTCAAGTGCGGTCCGCAAAGCGCCGGCTCCGACCCCGGACCGGCCTGCTACGACCGCGGCGGGATGAACCCCACTGTCACTGACGCCGACCTGCTGCTCGGCTACCTCGACGCGAAGAACTACGCCGGCGGATCGATCCCGCTGAACCCGCGCCGCGCCACCGCCGCCATCGAGGACACGCTGTGCGATGACCTCGATTGCTCGGTCATCGAAGCCGCGCTGCTGATCCGCGAGAAGGTCGACGACAACATGGCCAACGGCCTGTTCACCGAGTTGCGGGCGCGTGGCTACGACCCGAAGGAGTTCACGATGCTGGCCTACGGCGGCAACGGCCCGCTGCACTGCTGCGGCATCGCGCGCAACCTGGGCATCGACAAGATCCTGGCGCCGCCGCTCAGCTCGGTGTTCTCGGCCGTCGGTGCCGGCAACATGCACCAGATGCATATCCACGAGCAGTCGCTCTACATGGTGCTTTACGACTCCAACACCCGCCACATCTTCGACGACTACGCGCGCTTCAACAGCATCGTTGTCGAGCTCAAGGAGATGGGTACGCAGGACCTGCTGCGTCAGGGCATCCCGCGCGACCAGATCAAGCACAGCCTCGAGCTCGACATGCGCTACGGCAACCAGCTGGTGCAGACCACCGCGGTGATCCCGCAGCACGAAGTCCACGGCACGGCCGATGTGCTGGCGCTGATCTCGCAGTTCTCCAACGACTACGGCAAGCGCTTCGGCGAAGGCAGCCAGGCCCCCGAAGCCGGCATCCGCATCAACACCATGCGTGTGGCGGCCTTCGTGGAGCATGAGACTGTGGACTTCGAGGACATCCGACCTGTCTCCGCCGAACTCCGAACACTGCCGCCCAAGCCCGAGACGATGCGCAAGTGTCACTTCGTGGGCCACGAGGGTTCGCTCGAGACGCCGGTCTGGAGTCGCGCGTCCATCGTGCCGGGAACGCAGATCGCTGGTCCGGCCATCGTGGCTTCTGAGGTGACCACCTTCCTGGTCGATCCCGGCTGGATCTTCGTCGCTGCGCGTCAAGGCGCTTCCTGGTTCCTGCGCGCACCCGCGTCGCACTAGCCCGCACTTGTTGTTGTCGAACCAGCGCAGCCCTGACATCGTCATCACGATCTACGAAGAGGTTTCCCCATGAGTGCAACCGCCACGCCGACCCCTGCCAAAGTTCCCAACGCGGCAGAAATCGAACTGATCAAGAAATTCCTGAACGACACGACGCTGTTCCTCGGGCCCGATCCCGAGATCATGCAGCGGCACGATCTGATGCCGCGCACCGACGTCGAGGACCAGTGCATCAAGCAGGTCAGCGATGCGCACACCATCGCCAAGATCCGCGACCGCATCCAGGCCGGATGCAACGAAGGCTTCGAGATGGTCGAGCAGATGGGCGCGGCTCCGGGCGCCAAGTGGGGCGACATCATCACCGGGGTCTATTCCGCGTCGGGCGACCTGGCGATTGCCAGCGCTGGCGGAGTGCTGATCTTCTCGGCGCTGGTGCACCATCCGATCAAGTTCATCATCAAGAACTGGGTCAACGACCCGACGGTGGGCGTGCGCGACGGCGACGGCTTCATCCACAACGACTCGCGTTACGGCAATGTGCACAACACCGATCAAAGCATGATCGTGCCGATGTTCCACGAGGGCAAGATCATCTGCTGGGTCGCCGCCACCGTGCACGAAGGCGAGAACGGCGCGATCGAGCCCGGAGGCATGCCGTCGATGGCGGAAAGTCCGTCCGACGAAGGCCTCAAGATGTGTCCGTTCAAGGTGGTCGAGAACTACCAGATCAAGCGGGACATCCTGACCTTCCTGCAGAACTCGGTGCGTGAGCCCAAGCTGCAGTACGAGGACATGAAGGTCAAGCTCTACGCCTGCCTGCGCATCAAGCAGCGGATCGAGGAATCACTGCGCACCGACGGTCCTGAAGCGCTGATCTCGACGCTGCGACTGACGATGGAGAACGTGCGCGCCGAGGTCAAGCGCCGCATCAGCGAGTGGCCCGACATGACGGTGCGCACCTACATCATTCAGGACTCGACGCTGCGCGAGAACTGCGTGGTGAAGATCAACTGCCAGCTCACCAAGACCGGTGACAGGCTGATCTTCGACTTCCGCGGATCGAGCCCCGAGTTCACCAACCGCGCCACCAACACCATCGTGGCCGGCCTCAAGGGCATGCTGGCGCAGGTGTTCCTGTGCTACGTCTGGCCCGACCTGCCACGTGGTCAGGCCGCGTTCGCGCCGATCGAGGTCATCACCGACCCGCACTCCATCGTCAACTGCTCGTACGACGCGCCGAACTCGCAGAGTCTGATGTCGATCTTCACCGGCTTCACCGCCGGCCAGCACGCGGTGGCGAAGTTCCTGTACAGCTGTCCCGAGAAGTACACGAAGGTCCATGCACCGACCTTCAACATGATCAACACCTTCATCTGGGGCGGCGTCAGCCAGCACGGCGAGACCCTCGGCAACCTGTGCGCTGACCTCAACGGCATGGGGGGCGGCGCACGCTCCGACACCGATGGCGAGCACGCGCTGGCTCCGATCTTCGCGACGATGGCCGACATCGGCGAGCAAGAGCTCAACGAAGAGGACGTGCCGTTCCTGCAGCTGGTGTCCAAGAAGATGACGATGGACGCGGTCGCTCCTGGCAAGTACCGCGGCGGGCAGGGCTACACGATGATCGTGGCCACCAAGGACAGCGAGCAGTGGGGTTTCATGACCGTCTGCCAGGGCGCCAAGATCCCGCCGATCCAGGGCCTGTTCGGTGGTTACGCCTGTGGTGCCTATCCGCTGTGCAAGGTCAAGGGGGTCGATGTCTACGACGTGCTGCTCAACGAGCCGCACAAGTTCAAGCACTCGATCGCCGAGATCATGAACGAGCGACCCTTCGAGGACGCGACCTACACGACCCATCACATGGGCATGGGCTTCGAGATCTCCAAGCGCGGCGAGCTGTTCATGATCTCGCAGGGCGCCGGTGCCGGTTATGGCGATCTGCTCGAACGGGACCCGGCCGCCGTGGTCAAGGACATCGAGGAAGGCCTGATGTCGCAGGGCGTGGCCGCACGGCTCTACAAGGTCAAGTTCGATCCGCTCACGCTGGCCATCGATCACGCAGCCACCAATACCCTGCGTGCCGATGAACGCAAGGCGCGTATCAAGCGCGGCGTGCCGTACAAGGACTTCGTCAAGACCTGGAGCAAGCCGAAACCACCGTCGCTGTTCCAGTACTTCGGTTGCTGGGGAGACGACGTGGGTACGTTGTATCTGGGCAGCCCGGACATCACCCGAGATGCCAATCAGCCCCGCCCCAACTACATGCGCAACCCGAAGGACGTGCGCATCGACGAACTCGAAGCCAGGCTGGCTGCACTGGGGGCGCTGAAGGAAGAGCGTCAATGAGCGTTCCCTTCGCCGAAAAGCTCCCCGATGCCTCCGGCCACGGCGCCATACGCGTCTGGCTGAAATCGTCCGCGTACACCAAGCGGGTGCTGCTGGGCGAGGGCAGCGATCCGTGGGTGTCGGGCGCGCATTACCTCGCCTACTTCTCGCAGGCGCAGGGCCTGCTGAAGCCCGATGTCGCCGTGCTCGAGGTCGGCGAGCTGTATGACGCCTGGAATGCCGCTCACGGCGATCTGGCCGGCGCGATGGGCAACCGCCGCAAGCCTGCCACCGCACTGCGCAAGTTGCTCGAACCCGAGGCACCCCGCAAGGTGTTGGTCGAGGTGGTCGAGGCCGTCCTCGCTCATCTGCGCGGGCAGACGCCGCTGGTGCTGTCGGTGCCATCGCCCCGGCGCTGGATGAACCATGCCAACCGCTTGACCGGCCGCACCGATATCGAGGTGACCGGCGATGACGTCGAGGATGCCACGATGTACATGGCGGACCTGCTCCGTACCGTGTCCGCCCACCCGGTCTCGGGCCTGCTGCTGGAAGAAGGGCGTGACGACGCGGACTTCAGCGTCGACGACGTGACACGCTATCAGTCGATCATCAACGTGGTGCGCCACTACCGTTGGTCGGTCGCATTGCGCCTGCCGGGCGGTGCCGTCCCCAGCGCCGAGGCGCTGGCCGAGTTCGATGCGGTGATCTCTCCGAGCCTCGAGCAGGCCGGTTCAGCCGCCGTGGGCCGCGACATCAGCGCTTTGTTTGCCCTCGACGGTTCGATTTCGCCTCTGGTCGGCCGCCAGTTCTATTTCGCCGAGATCGATCCCGGCCTGCGTCCGGAGTCGGTGCTCGAGGCAGTGAGCCGATTGCGCGGTGGTTGAACCCGTGCGTGCGCCGGTGGACCGGATTCCGGTCAACCTGCTCACCGGATTCCTGGGTTCCGGCAAGACGACGCTGCTCAATCACTGGGTCCGGCTGCCAGCGCTGGCTGGTGTCGCGGTGCTGGTCAACGAATTTGGCGATGTCGGCATCGACCACCATCTTGTCGACAAGGTCGACGAGCAGATCGTGCTGCTCGACTCCGGCTGTCTGTGCTGCGCGATGCAGGGCGACCTGATCGGCGCGTTGAAGAACCTGGCGCTGCGCGCATCCCGCCGCGAGATTCCGCCTGTCACGCGGGTCATCGTCGAGACCACCGGACTGGCCGATCCGGTTCCGGTGATCTACACGTTGATGGAAGACCCGTTCGTTGCCGCGCGATATGTCTGTGATGGCGTGGTGACGGTGGTGTCGGCGACGCACGGACTCGACCAGTTGCGCGATTTCTCCGAAGCCAGCCGACAGGTGGTCGCTGCCGATCTGCTGTTCATCAGCAAGTGCGATCGGGTCACTCCGACGATGCTGACCGCGCTGCAGGCCGAGTTGCAGCAGCTCAATCCCGCGGCACCGCAGAGGCAAGTTCGGGACGGGAAGGACGATGCCTCGGCACTGCTGGCCTGCGGCCTGTACAGCACGGCAAACAAGCTGCCGAGCCTGGCGCAATGGATGGGTGACGAATCGCTGCATCAGGCCGAATTGCGGGACCCCGGCAGGGCCCGACCCGGCTGGCTGACCGGACTGAGTGCAGGCGACCCGTCTGGCAGCACACAGGACGAAGAGGGTGGGGACTCAGGAGGTCCGCTCGGAGACCGACTGCGCGAACAGCGCGAGGCCCGGTCCGCCGAGCGCAAGCGCCCGGGCACGCTGCACACGCCGGGTTTCTCGAGCTTCGTCGTCACGTTCGACCGGCCCGTGCCGTGGTTCGGCTTTGCCGTCATCCTCGGGCAGATCCTGTCCAGTCACGGATCGCAGTTGCTGCGTGTCAAGGGCCTGATCAACGTCGCCGGCACGCTGCGCCCGCAGGTGATCCAGTGCGTTCAGGGTGTCGCTTATCCGTCGGTCAGCCTGCCTTCCTGGCCGAAGGAGGGGGCATTCCGTGACGGCCTCGGCAGGCTGGTCTTCATCGCGCGTGGATTGGATGATGCGCAGGTCGACGCGATACGCGTCGGTCTTGCGAGCCTGCCCGCCGACCCGGTTGCGCTGCGCATGAGCTCCGGCGATTCGATGCTGCCGACCCGTTGCTGGCTGTCGCAGCGCATGTCGGTGACTGCGTCCAGCTCGATCGAGCATGACGGGTGGTTCGTACAGGCGCGGCGCTTTCCAGGGCGCGGCTCCAGCGACTGAGTTCTTGTCCGTGCCCTCAACAAGAGCCGGCGGGTCAAAATGCGGGTCCGGATCGATCCGATCGAAGAAAGCTGACGATGCCCGTTCAATGGTTCCCGGGTCACATGAACTCGACCAAGAAGGCCATCATCGAGCGCGTCAAGGGCATCGATGTCGTGATCGAGATGCTCGATGCGCGGCTGCCGGCCTCGAGCGGCAACCCACTGCTTGGCGAACTGACGCGCGGCAAGCCGGCGCTGAAGGTGCTCAACAAGCAGGATCTGGCCGATCCGCAGCGCACCGCGCTGTGGCTGCAGTACTTCGGTGACCAGCCCGCGACGCAGGCGGTGGCGCTGGACGGCCGCGCCAGCGCGCCAGTGCACCGGATCGTCGAGGCCTGCCGCGAACTGGCACCCCTGCGCGGCGGCATGGTCAAGCCGTTGCGGGTGCTGATCTGTGGCATTCCCAACGTCGGAAAATCGACGGTGATCAACTCGCTGGCCGGTCGCGTCGCCGCGAAGACCGGCGACGAGCCCGGGATCACCAAGCTCGAGCAGAAGATCGTGATCACCAGCGATTTCTACCTGTTCGACACGCCAGGCATGCTGTGGCCGCGCATCGTGGTCGAGCAAAGCGGCTACAACCTGGCCGCCAGCGGTGCGGTCGGGCGCAACGCCTACGACGACGAGGAGGTCGCGCTGGTGTTGCTGGCCGGGCTGCAGCGCGACTATCCGGGCCAGGTCGAGCAACGCTACAAGCTGGATGCAAGTGTGGCACGCACCGACGACGAGCGGCTGGCTGCCATCGGTCGCCAGCGCGGCGCGGTGCTGCCGGGCGGTCGCATCAGCCTGCAGAAGGCTGCCGAGATCGTGCTGCACGACTTCCGTTCGGGCAACCTCGGGCGCATCAGCCTGGAAACACCTGACGACTGGCTGCGTTGGCAGGCCGAGGCGGCCCTGAAGGAGGCTGAGCGCGAGGCGGCCCGGGCGGCCAAGGCAAGAAGCAGGCACACCTCCCGCGCGTTGCCGGCCGAGGGGTGAGGCCTCGGCCGTGGATCAGGGCGCCAGGGCGTTGCCGGACATCTCTCCTTGCGTTGCACCCAGGATGCGGCGCAGCCCGCCATGCAATTTGTCCGCCGACAGCGGCTTCGGCCAGTGCTCGCGCGCGCCCAGGCTCATCGCTTTCACCACGTCGATGGAAAACCGTTCTGCCGTCAGGAGGATCACGTGACACGAGCCGTCGGCGATGCGGTTGCTGAGTACGCGCACGACTTCCAGTCCGCGCATGTCGGGCATGTTCATGTCCAGCAGGATCACATCGGGCATCTCTTCGAGTGCCGCACAGATGCCGTCGTGCCCGTTGACGGCGTGACGCAGCGTGACCGATGGAAAGACTGAAAGCATCTCCTCCACCAGGGTTCGACTGATCGGGTCGTCCTCGATGCACAACACGGTGCCGTGGAGGTCTTCAAGGCTTGCGTCAGGTTCGGGCTGGGCCATGTCGTGTCCCTCGGTGAGGTGCAACGGTGGGGGGAACTGCGCTGGGTGATGGTCGATGCCGCGCAGGGCCGTGGCATCGGTGCTTCCCCTTGCCGGTAACAACTGTCACGCCTGGGCACTGGTACGGATCACCCGGCTGCTCCCCTTATCCTTGTTGCCCCGACGGAGATCGAGCATGAAGGTGGTGTTTTCAAGGCGGGCGCGGCGTTGTGTCGCCTGCGTCGCGCTGCTGGTCGCGATCGTGCCGGTCCCATCGCGAGCGGAGGTGTCTGTCCCCATGGCCGAATCGCTACAGCACCTTGAGCGCCACCGCGAGATCACCCGGCAGTTCATGCAGAAGCTGAAGGCCGATCCGCGCGGAGCTCTGGCCGACGCGCTGGCCGGCGTGCAGCGCTCCAGATCGCTTGGCCGCAACGACCCGCAGCGCGCTGACGCGCTTGAAATGCTGAGCCATGCCTACCTGACCGTCGAGCAGTTCGACAAGGCGCTGCCGCCTGCAGCCGAGGTCGTGCGCATCCGCAAGGCGGCCCGACCGGTCGATGACGAACTGCTTGCGCTGGCGCTCGACACCTACGCGACGCTCTTGTTCGCCAACGGACGCAGCGCCGATTCGGATGCGGCCCTCGGCGAATCGCTGGTGGCCTGGCGACGTGCCTACGGCGCCAACGACCTGCGGCTGGCCCCCATCCTCGAAGGCCAGGCCGAGTATGTGCAGAAGGCTTTCGGCCGGCCCCTGTGGGCCATCGAGCTGCTGCGCGAGGCGGTTGCCATCCGCTCGACGAATCCGCAGTCGTCGGGTGGCAAGCTGGCCGAGACGCTCAGCGAGCTGGCGATCCAAGAGATGCGGCAGGCGCAGTACGGTGAATGCGACGGCAATCTCGCAAAGGCACAACATCTGATCGAAATCGAGATTCGGACCGACCCGGCCGGGCAGGAGCTGAAGGCCGGACTCGTCCAGGTGCTGGTGATGCGCGCCGGGATCGCCGCCGTTCTGGGCCGCAAGGACCAGGCGCTCGATCAAGTGCAGCGGGCGAGGGCCGTCGTGTTGACCGACCGGCTGCGGCAGGCCGAGTCGCAGCTGCTGATCGCCGAGTCGTTGAGTTCGGCGCTCAGCCTGACCGGCGACATCGACGGCGCGATCGACGCCGAACTGCAGGCGCTGGAGGTGTTCAAAAAGCATCAGGACCTGCTCGACAGCGGCTCACTCGACAAGGACCTGGTGGGCGACACGCTGACCTCGCTGGGTCGTCTCTACCTCGATCGGCGCGAGATCGGTCCCGCCCGGCAGGCGTTGAAAGCGGCCCATGCGGGCATGGGCGACACGCCGGAGATCCTGTTCAACCTGTCCGAGCTCGAACGACAGAGCGGCAACGAGTCGCAGGCGCTGGCGTATTACCAGTCTGCGCTGCGCCAGCGCAAGGAAAGCGCTGGCGAAGTGGCGGTGATGTTCGGCACCAATCGGGCACCGGAGACCGGTGGCGAACTCGGCCGGTTCGGCACCGCGGTGGCCGATCACGTTTCGCTGGGACGGGCTGCGGTGCTGGTGCCGGGCGCGCAGTTTTCCGATGTGGGCTGGCTGCGTCCGATTCGCACCGTGCCGTTGCCGGTCGGTCTGGCCACCGATGCGACGCGCCTGCTGATCCGCAACAAGCGCGTGCTCGATCCGGCGGCATTCGGTGTCCAGGCCCGCGAATTGATGGCGCGGGCGCGGCTGTATCCGAAATCGGCGCTGGTCTTCGTGCACGGCTTCAATGTCTCGTTCGACGAGGCCGTGCAGCGTGCCGCGCAGCTGGCCCGCGACCTCAATTACGACGGCGCGGTGTTCGTTTTCTCGTGGCCGTCGCAGGGCACGGTGCTGCGCTACGGCACCGACCGCGACATCGCCGACCGCGCGGTGGGCCGCTTCGTCGAGTTCCTCGACCTGGTCGAGAAAGCGACCGGCGCCGAGAAGATCAACCTGATCGCCCACAGCATGGGCAACCGTGTGCTGCTGCAGGCGCTGGCGAAGATCGCCGCCGACCCGCAGAGCAAGGTGCGGCCGAAGGTGCGCGAAGTCATCCTGGCCGCGCCAGCGGTGCCGCAGGCTGACTTCTCGAGCTGGCTCGATGCCATCTCGAGTCAGGGCATCCGCCGCTTCACGTTGTATGCGTCGTCTGCCGACAAGGCGATGTGGGCAGGCTGGCTGCGCGAGCGTGCCACCTCGCTGGCCGGCTACGCTTCGAGCGGCGTGCCGCTTTGGCATCCGAGCGTTCAAAGCATCGACATTTCGAAGGCGTCGGAACCGGGTCTGCTTCAACTCAATCACGACGTGTTCGCATCGAACCCTGTCATGTCGGAAGACATCCGGCAGGTGCTGCAGCAAGGGCAGCAAAGGCTGCCGAATCAGCGCATGCCGTTGATGAAGGTGCAGCGCAGTCCCGATGAGGGCAGGACTTATTGGTCGTACGAGCCGCCGGCTGCAGTTCGACGCTGAACGGAGCTCTAAGCGCCCAGCTTGTTCGGGGCTGCCGAGGGCGTGGGGTGACCGGCTCCGCTCATGTCCTCCGGGCCGTCACAGCGTCGCTGTCGCCAGCTTCGCGCCGAACCCGATGAACAGCGCTCCAACGCCAGCGGTCATCCCCGCGGCCAAGCGCTGTCGCCGCCGGAACGCGGCTGCCAGTCGAGCGCCGGCGAAGATCAGCACGGTCAGGTAAGCGAAGCTGGTCAGTTCGCACACCAGCCCGAGCAGGCTGAACGACCACCAGGGAGCTGGATAGGTCGGGTCGACGAACTGGATGAAGAACGAGATGAAGAACAGGATCGCCTTCGGGTTCAGCAGGCTGATCACCAGGGCCTTCGTGAAAGGGTCTCCAGCCGCTGGCGCTGGCAGCGGCTCGAATGGCGGCGCACCACGCCGACCCCATGAGCGCCACGCGCTGCGCAGCATCTGCAGCCCGATCCAGCCCAGGTAGCCCGCGCCGACGTACCTGACAACGCCGAACAGCGAGGGGCTCGCGCGCAGCAGCGACGCGACACCGCCGGCCGACAGCAGCATCAGGATCAGATCGCCGAGGAACACGCCGCACGCGCCGCGGTAGCCGGTGCGCACGCCGCGCTGCGCGGCGATGGTCAGCACGAACAGCGAGTTCGGCCCCGGCAGCAGCACGATCAGCACCGTGCCGACGACAAAGGTCCAGAAATCGGTGACGCCGAACTGCGCGTGGGCCCAGGCATTCACGTCAGGCTTTCATCGGCAACGGTGGGCGATGCCGGCGCGGGTCGCCGCACGCCAGGCGCCCACCATTTCGGCAGCAGCCGCTGCACCTGGGGTCGCCAGTAGCGGTCGTCGATCAGCACCACCACGCCGCGATCGGTCGGACCGCGGATGACGCGGCCCGCTGCCTGCACCACCTTCTGCAGGCCCGGGTACAGGTAGGCGTAGTCGTGGCCGCGACCGGCGCCGAACATCTGTTCCATGCGGTCCTTGATCTGTTCATTGACCGGGTTCAGCTGCGGCAGTCCCAGCGTCGCGATGAAGGCGCCGATCAGCCGCGTGCCGGGCAGGTCGATGCCTTCTGCGAACGCGCCGCCCAGAACCGCGAAGCCGATGCCCCGGCCGGTCGGCGTGAAGCCCGCGAGAAAGTGTGCACGCGCCGCTTCGTCCATCGCGCGCGATTGCTCCCACACCGTGATGGCGGGATGGCGCTCGCGCAATAGCGCCACGACGTCGCGCAGGTAGTCGAAGCTGCTGAAGAACGCGAGGTAGTTACCTGGTGCATCGGCGAATTGCCCGGCCATCAGGTCGACGATCGGCGACAGCGAATCGGCGCGGTGTCGGAAGCGTGTGGACACACCGTCGATCACGTCGACGCGCAGTTGACCGGCGTCGAACGGTGACTCGACATCGATGGACACGGTGCTTTCGGGCAGGCCCAGCAGGTCGCAGACGTAGTCCACAGGGTTCAGCGTGGCCGAGAACAGCGTGGTCGTGTGGCTGGCCGCGAAGCGCGGCTTGAGGAAGGGTGCCGGCAACACGTTTCGCAGGCACAGCACCGAGCCGCCCTGCGCGTCATCCAGTGTCACGTCGAACAGCGAGTGGTCGCCGAATTCTTCGTGCACCCGCGTGAAGTGCAGCGCGTCGAAATAGAAGCGCAGCAGCGGGGAGTCCAGCTCGGGTCGTTCGGCAAGGTGATCGGTGACGACCGACACCACCTGCTGCAGCGCCGCGACGAGGTCCGGGCGCGGGTTGGGGTAGACGCGGTAGGCCACAGGCTGCTCGTCATCCATCTGCGCGTCCTCGATCGCCAGCCAGCATCGATCGAGCCGCCGCAGCGCGGGCCGCAGGTCGGCCGGCGCCTTGGTCAGCACGCTGCGCAGGTCGGCGTGGCGCAGCGACGCCGAATACATCTGGCGCCCACGCTCGATCAGGTTGTGCGCCTCGTCGACCAGCACGCCGACCCGCCACTCGTGCGCCAGTGTCAGGCCGTGCAGCAGCGCACTCAGGTCGAACCAGTGGTTGTAGTCGCCGACGACCACGTCGCTCCAGCGCACCATCTCCTGCGACAGGTAGTACGGGCACACCTGATGCGCCAGCGCGACCTCGCGCAGCGTGGCCTTGTCGAGCATCGGCTGCGCGATCGCGCTGGCGCGTGCCGATGGCAACCGGTCGTAGAAGCCACGCGCCAGCGGACACGAGTCGCCGTGGCAGGCCTTGTCCGGGTGCTCGCAGGACTTCTCGCGTGCGACCAGTTCGAGCACGCGCAGCGGCAACGCCGGCGCGCTGTTGCCGATCAGCTGAAGTGCATCCAGCGCCAGCGAGCGGCCGGGTGTCTTCGCGGTCAGGAAGAACACCTTGTCGATGGAGTGGGTCGGGCAGGCCTTCAGCAGCGGGAACAGCGTGCCCACCGTCTTGCCGATGCCGGTCGGCGCCTGAACGATCAGGCAGCGACCGGCGCTCGCCGCCTTGTAGACGGCTTCGGACAGCGGGCGCTGGCCCGGCCGGAAGTCAGCGTGGGGAAAGCGCAGCGCTTCCAGCCGCACATCGCGCGCTTCACGATGCGCGGCTTCCTGTGCAGCCCAGACGCGAAACCTTCCGCAGCGCTCCTCGAACTGCTGCTGCAAAGCGGCTGCTGTGTGCCGCTCGGTCAGCACTGTCTCGTCCTGCGTTGTCACCTCGAAGTACACCAGCGCCAGTTCGACCTCGGCCAGGCCGCGCTCGGCGCACAGCAGCGCGCCGTAGACTTGCACCTGAGCCCAGTGCAACGCCCGGCGGTTGGCCGGCATCGCTTCGAGATCGCCGCGGTAGGTCTTGATTTCCTCGATGCGCTGCCGCTTCGGGTCGTAACCGTCGGCCCGGCCGCGCACGGTCAGCCCGTCGAATTCGCCGCTGACGCTGACTTCGGCCTCGTAGCCTTCACCGCGACGCGATGTGACGAGCGCGTGTCCGGCGATGCCTTCAAGCGCTGTGGCCGATGGCGTGAAGCGCAGATCGAGATCGCCAGCCTTGGCGGTGAATTCGCACAGCGAACGGACGGCAACGGCGTGCGTCACAGGAGCCTCGCGCTCCGCGAATTCACGCGACGGGTGCCACACCCAGCAGGCGATGGAGTCGCGTGCTGGTTGTCGTGTACTGCACCTGCACGGGTCGACCGGGGTGCAGGTACGCAGCGGCGGCATAGGCGGCCATCGTCGCCTCGTGGAATCCGCAGACGATCAGCTTCTTCTTGCCCGGGTAGGTGTTGACGTCGCCGACCGCGAAGATGCGCGGCACGCTGGTCTCGAACGTGTCGGTGTCGACCACCACCTGCTTGCGTTCGAGTTGCACCCCCCAGTCGGCGATCGGCCCGAGCTTCGGGCTCAAGCCCCACAGCACGACCAACAGATCGGCCGGCAGCGATTGCGTGCTGCCGTCTGAACACGCCACGCTGAGCTGAGTCAGCCTGTTCTCGTCGGCTTCGAAACCGGTGGCCTGTGCTGCGACGAAGCGCATCCGGCCTGCGGCACAGGCCGCACGCATCCGATCGACGGTGCCTGGCGCGGCGGAGAAGGCGTCGCGCCGATGCATCAGCGTGACGCTGGCCGGTCGATCGGCGTGTGCATCCGCCATCGACAACGCAAATTCAAGGGCGGTGTCGTCCTCGCCCAGCACGACGACCTGCCGGCCCGCAGTCGCCGGGATCGCGTCGCCGGTGTGGAAGACCTGCCGGCCGAAGTAGCGATCAATGCCGTCGACTCTCAGTTGCCGTGGCACGAAGGAACCGACGCCACCGGCGATGAAGACGGTGCGCGCGAGAAAACGCAGGCCTGCCGTGGTGGTGACCTCGAAGCGGCCATCGGCCTGGGGCTCGACCGTACTCACCTGCTGGGACAGGTGAAACGACGGCTTCATCGGTGCGAGTTGCGTCAGCAGGCGATCGACCAGTTCGCGGCCGGTGCACACCGGCACGGCGGGGATGTCGTAGATCGGCTTGTCGGGGTACAGCTCGATGCACTGGCCGCCAGGGACCTGCAGGCTGTCGACGACATGGCAGCCGATTTCCAGCAATCCGAGCTGGAATACCTCGAACAGACCCGTCGGGCCGGCGCCGATCACCAGCGCATCGGTGGCGATCGACGCTGCGGGGAGCGTCTGCAAGGCGGTGCGGTCGGGCAAGGCGCGAACCGCTTCGGTGGCAGGAGGGCGGGTCTACCGGATGGGACTCAGCGCTTCAATTCCGACAACTTGCCCGTCCTGTCCTTCCAGTCGTCGGCGTCGGGCAGGGCAGGCTTGCGCTTGGTGATGCTGGGCCAGCCGATGTGCGCCAGTTCGGCGTTGAGCTTGATCATGTGCTGCTGGTCGCCGGGCACGTCTTCTTCGGGCACGATCGCATTCACCGGGCACTCGGGAATGCACACCGCGCAGTCGATGCATTCGTCGGGGTCGATCGTCAGGAAGTTCGGGCCCTCGCGAAAACAATCGACAGGGCACACGTCCACACAATCGGTGTACTTGCAGCGGATGCACGATTCGAGAACGACGTGGGTCATGAATGAAGCTCGTTGGTTGTGGGGTGCGGCCCGCGTTGCCAAACGGGCTGGCGCGGGTCTTTGTCGAGCATCGATTTTAGTGCTTGAGTTCGGCCACCTGGGCTTGAGGGTTGTCAACTGCGGGCGAGATCGAGAGCGCCGCGGCTTTGGGTTGCGTCAAGCCTGATGAAGCCGGCGCCACCGGCAGCGCTGCCGCGCCCACCGTCACCACGCTGGGGCGGCCCGCATGCAGCATCGCCGCATGGCCGAGCGTGCCCACGCTGTGTTCGCTGATCAATTGGTCGGGCCAGCCCGCGCGCGACACCACGCAGACCGGCGTGTCGGCGGCCCACCTGGCCTTGATGAGCCGGCGCGACAGCGCGGCGAGTTGTTTGCCGGCCATGTAGTACACCTCGGTGTCGGCGTTGCGGCTCGCGGTGAGCTCGCCTTCGCGCGTCATCGCGGTGCTCAGGGCCACGCTGCGGCCAC
>JBJXEJ010000108.1:0-4774 GCA_046154125.1 Rhizobacter sp.
CCAGAGGTTGGCCGTGATCTTCGGCGTCAGCCCCGGCGTCTTGCCGACCGACGCCTGCGACGCGGCCGAACTGCCGGCCGCGTCGATGCGGCCTTTCATCCAGGCGATGCCGCCGAAGACCTCGAGGGCCGGGGTGATCCGCCCCACCGCCTCGAACTCGACACCGTCGGTGTGGCGCTTGCCGCTCAGCAGGTAGGCATTGCTGGCCTGGTCGATGTCGGTGTTGCGCTCGTTGTACTTCTCGGTGCGGAACAGCGCGGCGCGCAGCGACAGGTCGCCGTCGGCCAGGTCCCATTTGGCGCCGACCTCCATGTTGCGGCTCTTCTCGGGCGCGGTGTTGGCCGTGGTGGGATCGAACTGGTACAGGTCGCCCGACGCGTTGAACGAGGTGCCATACGACGCATACCAGCTCACGACCTCGGTAGGTTGGTACAGCACGCCGAAACGGCGGCTCCAGACGGTGTCGGTACGCGACAGCGGGCCGGCCACACGCTCGTAATCGCCCGCGAAACGGTCGTAGCGCAGCCCGGCGATCAGCTTCCACTGCGGCGTCAGCGACAACGTGTCCTGCGCGTACAGGCCGGTGGTGTCGGATTCGAACTTCGTGTTGCGGGCACGCACCCGCGTGTCGGTCAGCGAGGCGGTGCCACCATCGTCGGCCCAGACGATCGGCGCCTTGGCCGGCGTGCCGCTGTAACTGTAGGTCGTGGTCTGCTCGTTGGCGTATTCGGCGCCGGCCAGCAGGTCGTGCGTCAGGCCGAACCAGTCGAACTTGCCGCTGTAGTCGGTCTGGATGAAGCGGTGGCGGTCTTTCGCAGCACGGGTCTGGCTGCCACGGCAGATCAGGCTGCTGTCGCTGATGGAGGCGATCGGCGTTGTGACGGTGCCCGCCGGGTAGCTGCATGCGGTGGACAGGCCGCTCGACGCTGCGGGCAGCGCCGCGAAGCCTGCGGTGGTGGACCAGAGATCGCGCTTGTAGCGACCGTCGCGCACGGTGGTCTTGAGCTGGCCCCCATCGGCGAATCGATGCAGGTGACTGAAGAAGAACTGCGTCGCCGAGTCGTCCTGGTAGTCGGACTTCGTGCCGTACCAGCGGTTGACGGCGGCATTGACAGGCCGCCCGTTCAACCAGCGAAAACCGAAGTCCGGCACGTCGTCGTATTCGAGTCGATACATGCCGACACTGAATTCATCGGCCGTTCCGATGCCCCACTGGAAGGTCGGCGCGATGCCGCGGCGGTTCGTCGACGGCCCGTTGCGGAAGCTGTCGGCGTCGGTCTTCATCACATTGACGCGCAGCGCGGCATCCTGCCCGGTGACGAGGTTGAAGTCGCCGGTGAGCCGGTAGTAGCGGTCGGTGCCGGCAGCGAACGCGACCTCGTTCTGATTGATCAGCAGCGGCTGCTTGCTGACCTGGTTGATGATGCCGCCGGTCGAGCCGCGGCCGTAAAGCATCGACGCCGATCCGCGCAGCACCTCGATGCGGTCCTGGTTGAAGGTGTCGCGGTTGTACTGCGCGATGTCGCGCAGGCCGTCGAGGTAAATGTCGCCACGCGTCGAGAAGCCGCGCAACCGCACCAGGTCGCCGATCGCCCCGCCCTCCCCCGCCTCGAAGGCGATGCCCGGCACGCTGTGCAGCGCGGCCTTCAGCGTGTCTAGGTTCTTGTCGTCGATCAGCTTCTCGGTGATCACGGTGACCGATTGCGGGATGTCGCGAAGCTCTTGCCGCCCCTTGCCGACCGTCGTCGTCACGGCCTGGTAGGTCGCCTTGCCGGTGGCCTCGGCCGTGGCCTGGACCTTGACAGCGGGCAAGGTCGTCTCGACGGATTTCTCGCCTTGGATCGGTGTTGCGATGACCTGCGCTCGCACCTCCCCTGACGTCGGCAGCAAGGCGAGTCCGAAGCCCGCGGCGATGGCGCCGAGCGGCAGCATCGGTACGGGGGCGCGGCAGCTGCGGGACCGCTTTGAACGACTTGACAAATGGCTGGCTGAGGGCATCGAGGTTCTCCTGAACTGGTTTCTGGAACTGAGGGGCTGAGCGAATCAAGGGGTCGCAGGGATCGCCAGGCCAAGCGCGGCCTCGACCCGCGCGCGGCGGGCGCTTTTCAGGGGGTGCCCAATGGCGGTCTAGGCCGCTGGCGTGCCCGGGCGCTTCATCGGATCGGCGGCGTTGAGAGCGGCTCGCTGACGAAGCCGAGGCGTGTCAGTCCGGCATGCGAGGCATCGGCCAGGGTCAGGGCGACGTGGCGGTAGGCCACGTTCTGATCGGCGCGCAGATGCAGCTCGGGCTGCGGGCGCTTTGCGGCGGCCTCGGTGAAGCGCTCGGTGGCCTGTTCGCGAGACACCGGCTGGCCGTTCCAGAACAGCGCACCCTGCGCATCGATGGAAAGATTCAACGCCACGTGCGCGGACTGCTGCGGGACCGCTCTCGTTTTCGGCAGGTCGATCCTGACGGCGTGGGTCAGCAGCGGCGCGCTGACGATGAAGATCACCAGCAGCACCAGCAGCACGTCGATCAAAGGCACCATGTTGATGTCGGTCATCGGACCGGCGGAGCGGCGGGACGAATCGAAGGAAGTGAACGCCATGACTCGCTCCTCAGGCAGCGACCGGGCCGCTGCGACGAGCCGTGGCTCCAGACGCAGCGGTGGGGGGCGGCGACGTGCGGATCGACAGCGGCTGGCCCATCGTCACGAAGGTATGCAACTCACCAGCGAAGGCATCGAGCTTCGATGCGATCACCCGGTTGCGCCGCGTGCACACGTTGTAGGCCATCACGGCCGGAACGGCGACAGCCAGCCCGAGCCCGGTCATGATCAATGCCTCTCCCACCGGCCCGGCAATCTGTGCAAGGGAGCCGGGGCCGTCTGCCGCGCTGCCACCGATGACCAGCAACGCGTGATAGACGCCCCACACCGTTCCGAAAAGTCCGACAAAAGGCGCGGTTGCACCGATGGTGGCCAGCATCGACAGCCCGTTCTCGAGCCGCATGGTTTGCGCGTCGAGCGCATTCCTCAAAGTGCGCGTGACGAACTCGCTGGCCGACCCTGCTTCCGCGAGCCGCGTGGTGCCATGGCGTGCGTGGTGCGCTTGAGCCTGCAGCGCCTGCTGTGTCAGTTGCGAGTACGGATCGCGCAGGCCGCCTGCGACTTGGCGGGCCAGCCCGGCCTCGACTTCAGCCAGCGAACCGGCATTCCAGAACTGCTCGACAAAGAGCTGACTGTGTCGCCGCTGCACCCAGCCGCTCAGGGCCTTCATCACGATGACGGTCCAGGAAAGCGCCGACATCAGCAGCAGCACTGCCAGCAGCCCCTGCCCGACCGCATCGGCCTGCGCGACGAAGTGGGCCAAGCCGAGCACGCTGTCGCTCCGCAGGGGTGATGTGGCTTGAACAACCGGGTCCGCATCGAAGTTCATGGTCATTTCTCCAGATCGAAGGTCAGTGGAATGAGCGCCCAGCCGCCCGTCGGGCGCCCGTTCTCGGCGTAGGGTTTGAAGCGCGCCTGCTGCACTGCCTGAAGCGCAGCCTCGTCGAGCCGCCCGTGGCCCGACGTGACGTTGAGCTGAAAAGAGCGCGGCAGGCCGGCTTCGTCGATGTAGACGCGCACCAGCACCCGACCCGTCTCGCCCAGACGCCGCGACAGACGCGGGTAGACCGGCGCGGGCGCAACGAGGTACTGGACCGACTCGGCCGGCAGGTTCTTCGGAAGGGGCTGCAAGGCTGTTGGCGCAGGGGTCGCGGCCGCGCTTGCCGTGGGCTGGAGCGAGGGGGCTGCCGCCTGTACCATCGGCTCCGCCTCTGCGGGTCGGGCGGCGATGTCATCGGCCGGGAACGAGGCCGTGGAAAGCACGGACTGCGTTGCTGCCCCCTGCGACGGGGAGATCTCTGCGGCGGACAGCAGGGGCGCCGGTGCCATCGGCAACACCCTGACCGGAGGGGGCACCGGCTGCGGTGGCGTCGGCGAAGCACGGGAAACCGCCTCGAAAGCCTCGGCGGGTTCGGCGACGGCAATCCAGTTGATCTGCAGCGCGGGCTCGCGCACCGGCGCCGACGCAGGAGACGGTGGTGTTCGCAGCAGCCATCCCGCCGCCGCCAGATGCAGCAGACCGATCGCGATCACCACCGCCGCGCGCTGCACTCGAGTCAGGTCGGGCGCACTGCCCTTCGAGTCCGAACGCCCGCAGGAGGCGTTTCCGCGGGCAGCCCCTGATCGGTGCGCGAGCGAGTGGTCGAGCGACTGCGAACGAAGCACAACGGAAGCAGACTGTCGAAACATGTGTGTAGGAGATGAAACTGTCCGTCGTAGCGCGTGATGAATCTGAAATCCAGACGAATCATAACGCAAATGCGAACGATTACCATTTGGGTTTCATAGTGGGTGGTCGATCGCCTCGGGGCGCCCTCGAGGGCTGACGCTGGCACGCTGCACGCACTCGTCGCCTTCGCTGGGTGGCGAGCAGCCAGGTAACGCCGATCGAGGCCGGTCACCTGCCGGGCGTCGTGGAGACCTCTGCGCAGCAGATCCCAGGGCCGGGCAGGCGGCAGTCAGGCGTCGGAGGGAGTCAGCGCGCGCCGGATCGCCGGACCCAGCTCTTCGAGCGTGTACTGCTTCTGGATCACCTCACGCACCCCGGCGGCGCGCGCAGCCACGCGCAGTTCGTCCGAGACGTAGCCCGAGATGATGATGACCGGCAGTCCGGGCCGGATCGCCGCCAGTTCACGGCAGACCTCGACACCCGACAGCTCCGGCATGCTGTAGTCGGTGACGACCAC
>JBJXEJ010000109.1:0-24540 GCA_046154125.1 Rhizobacter sp.
TGCTGGACCGCGGCAACCTCAGCGGCCCGACCAACCCCTGGTTGCCAGCAGCAGAGGGCTATCGGCACTTGCCGGAGGTGATCGCCTGGAACCGCCTGGTGCACGACGCGGTCTATGCCGAGCTCAAACTGAACCGAATGCCGGTGCTGCTGGGTGGCGACCATTGCCTGGGCATCGGATCGATCAGCGCCGTGGCGCGCCACTGCCGCGAAACCGGCAAGCGGCTGCGCGTGCTGTGGCTCGACGCGCACGCCGACTTCAACACCCACACCTTGACCCCCAGCGGCAACATCCACGGCATGCCGGTGGCCTGCCTGTGCGGGCACGGGCCGAAGGAGCTGATCGAACTCGGCGGTCAGGTGCCCGCGATCAATCCGAAATGGGTGCGCCAGATCGGCATCCGCAGCGTCGACGCGGGCGAGAAGCGCTTCGTGCACGAGCAGGAGCTCGATGTATTCGACATGCGCTTCATCGACGAGATGGGCATGCGCCACGCGATGGAACTGGCGCTCGCCACTCTGGACGCCAACACCCATCTGCACGTCAGTTTCGACGTCGATTTCCTCGACCCGCCGATCGCGCCGGGCGTCGGCACCACGGTGCCCGGCGGGCCCACCTATCGCGAAGCGCAGCTGTGCATGGAAATGATCGCCGACACCGGCCGCCTGGCCAGCCTCGACGTGATGGAACTCAACCCCGCGCTCGACGTGCGCAACCAGACGGCCGAAGTGGCTGTGGACCTGATCGAGAGCCTGTTCGGCAAGAGCACGCTGATGCGGCGGTGAACGCCGGCGTCAGTGACAGGGGCCATGCCGCTGCCTGAAAACGCGCGGCTCGATGGCACCGGGATCGACGAACAGCCCTCGCCGCGCCATGCGGGCGGAGCGCTCCTCGGCAGCGTAGGCATCGGCTACGCCGAAATGCCGGTGACTCCATGCATGGCCATCTCGGACCAGCCACGCGCCGAGGTCCTCCCCGTCGAGGCTCACTTCACCGAGCAACCGACCATAGCTGTCGTGGCCGACCGTGCGCACAACCACCGCCCGATGCAGAACGCGTGATGTCAAGGCGTCGGTCGCGGCATGCCCGCCCGCCTGGCATCGCTCCGGCGCGTCGATGCCCAGCAGCCGCACCTTGATCGGCTTGCGTGACTTCGCTTCGGAGTTCGGTCGCACCCACAGCGTGTCGCCATCGCTGACGCGGGTGACGACGCCAGTCAGAGTCGGTGTGTCAGGCTCCGCGGCAACCGGGCCCGATGCGCATGCGGCAATCAGAAGTGCCGTGAACCATCTCGATGGAATCATCGATGGCCGGCCTCAGGGTGCGTCGGCCGTGACGATCCAACCCTCGAGCGGATCGGAATCGGCGGGCCGGCCGAAGCAGGGCTGCGTGCGCGCCCATGCGGCCTGCAGCATGCACAGCACCGCGTCGAGCCGGTCACCGCTGGCATCGCCCACCAGCGCGTCGCGCTGCGCGTGGCTCAGGCGCAGCCGCAGCGCCAGTCGGGTGCGGCCCTGTTCGACGGCATCGACCAGATCCTTGCGCGCGATCAGTCGTTCGGGGGTCTGCCTTGCCTTGTCGTCGCTCTTGTAGGAACGGCTGCCCAGCACCTCGCGCGCCAGCAACGCCGGGTAGCCTTCAAGCGCCACGCGCGCTGCATCCCCCCCATGCAGACCCGGCAGGTGCACGCCGGCGCTGATCAGCAGGGGCACGCCAGCGTGAAGCATGAATGCGACTGGCGGGTTGACCCACTTCATCGACGGCGAGGAACCGGCCGGACCGTCGCAGGCACGGTGCGCGAACTTGCCACCGACCGGTCGCGCATCGCAGAACGCGGCGAACGTGTCGCGGATCTGCGCGCGCGACAACCCGGCGTAATGACGCATCAGCGCCAACCAGTCCACGGGCCAGCCGAGCGCGAGCACCAGCTCGCGCGGCAGACCGAAGGGCAGGTCGAACGCGCCGACCCAGTCACCGGGAGCGAGCAGCCAGGCACTGAAATCTTCGAAGCGCGCGTGCGCATCGAGCGCGTCGAGGCGCACGCTTCGCCCATCGAAACTGCCACGCGCCACCACGATGGGCTTGCGCGGCGTCGGTCGGCTGGTGAAGTCGATCCCCGCGACGCGGCCCGGGCCGGCGCCGGGCTCCGGCGACAGGCCACGATCGATGTCGCAGGGTGAGGAAGGAAGCCGTCCGTTAGCCACGGCATCGACTCTAACGATCGCGTTCAGGGCGAGTCAGCGGACGGGCATTTCGGCCTGTCGGTCATCAATTGCGCCACCACTGCCAGCGCCACCAATTCAGGCTCCTTGCCAGAGATGCCAAGCAGGCCGATCGGACAGGTCAGCCGCTCGAGGACTGCGGGCGCAATGCCGCGCGACTCGAAGTGATGCAGGAAACGCTGCTTCTTCGTGCGCGAGCCGATCAACCCGAGGAAGCCGAAGTCACCGCGCTTCAGGATCGCTTCGGTGATGCGCAGATCCAGGTCGTGCCGGTGCGTCAGCACCAGATAACTGTCACCCGGCGCGGCGAGGTCGACCTCAGCTTCCGCAGCATCGACCGCACGCATGCCTACGTGTGTTGGCCAGTTGGCGCCACCCGGCGCCTGGGGAAACTCGCTGTCGCGCTCGTCGATCCAGTCGACCGTGACCGGCAGATCGGCGAGCAGGCGTGCGATGGCACGGCCCACGTGGCCAGCGCCATGGAGCTGCAGGTGAAAGCGGGCTGCCTCGGCCGGCCAGGCGCCCAGCGTCTCGGTGTTCAGGCGCGAAAATCCCAGCGTGACCACACCTCCGCAGCACTGCCCAAGCGCCGGGCCGAGCGGGTAGCGGACCTGCAACGGCGCAGACACGCCGTTCAGCAGCCGGCGCGCCTGCTCGATCGCCTTCAGCTCGAGATGGCCGCCACCGATCGTGCCGGCCACGGCGGCCGCGCTGACCAGCATACGGGCACCGGCGTCGCGCGGTGCCGAACCCTGGGTGTGCAGCACATCGACCAGCACCGAGGGGTACGCAGCAGCGAGCCAGTCGGCTGCAATCCCGCGAAGCAGATTCATCGGCACATCTGCGGACGAGGACGGAACCGGCGGTGCGGGCAGGCCACGCGAGCGACCTCAGCGCAGCTTCGTGCGCGCCAGCCGCTTCGCGTTGGCCACCGCACGCCGATGCACAGGCACCATGCCGCGACCGAGCACGCCGATCGCCGCGTCGTGCCAGTCCATGGCCGCAGCGGTCGCGCTCGACGTTCCTGCCGACGACGGTGACCCGAAGAAGGTCAGCAGCGACGTCACCATGGCTTGCTGGACACAAATCGCCTGCGAGGACATCGCGGACCAGGACTCGTTGAACGCATCGTTCTTCTCAGCAGTCATGAGATCGAACTCCCTTCGATCCCGTGGCGATGGCGATGAACCGGCCATCGCCATGCGCGTCAGCCGGTGTACGACGACCTGGGGCACGGCCCACGAAAGTTCAGCGGTCAGGGTCAAGAGGTGCGAGATTGAGCGGTGACGTGACATCGGAACTCCTGAAACAGACCTCGAATGTAGTGGGTGCGGCTCGCGCGAACGGAGGCCTGAACACCACAGCGAATCACTCGGGATGTTGCTCGGGCGCACCAGGCGCCGAAACCTTGACGCACCGCAACATCCGACACTTCCGGCGGGTTTGAAATTCCTGTCGAGGAGCGTTTCCTCTGCAAGCAGGACAAGAAAATGATGACAACCAAGAATCTGAAAAAGGTCGCCATGGCATTGGCTCTCGCAGGCAGCGCGGCGGTGCCGCTCGCAGCCCAGGCGCAGGCCCAGGAAGGTCCATGGATGGTCCGTGTTCGCGCGCTGCACCTCGACAGCCGCAACAAGGACACCACCGGCCTTGACCTGTCGATCAACAACCGATGGATTCCAGAAGTCGACTTCTCGTACTTCTTCACGCCGAACATCGCGACCGAGTTGGTGCTGACCTATCCGCAGAAGCAGGATCTGCGCTCGGGCGGTGACCACATCGGTTCGCTGAAGCACCTGCCGCCCACGTTGCTTCTGCAGTACCACCTGACCAATTTCGGCGATTTCAAGCCTTACATCGGTGCAGGCATCAACTTCACGCGCATCTCGAACGTCCATTTCTCGCCTGGCGTGAAGGCTGCCCTGCATCCGGGCCTGGACAACAGCAGCGTCGGCGCTGCAGGGCAGATCGGATTCGACTACAAACTCGCGCCGAACGTCTATTTCAACTTCGATGTGAAGAAGGTGGGGCTCGACACGGCGGTCAAGTCGGGAACCACCAAGGTGGGCACTCTCAAGATCGACCCGTGGCTCATCGGTGTCGGCATCGGCTACCGGTTCTGAGCCGTTTCCGGCATCGGCTTCTGTTTCAGGAGGGAGCGATTCGGCCAGTCGGGAACGCTCCCACGTTTGAAGCCGCACCGATCGCATCGACGCTCGTAAGCTGAAGCGTCGACTCGATCGATGACCTTCGATATCACAGGAGCGACTCCGATGAACACCCGATTGGTTGTGATGATGGCCGTGTCGGTAGCCGCGCTTGCCAGTGCCACCCCCTCGTTCGCCGAACGTATCTCGGTCAAGGGCCACAAGCCCGACATGGTCCAGGGGGCCTGCATGGAAAGCGGGGGCGTGTCGTTCCCGAAGACCGGACCCGACAGCACCTACGGCTGCATGAACAAGGATGGCAGCGGCATCGTGTGCGGCGGCAAGACCAAGCAGGACAAGCAGACCTGCGACACCTTCATCAAGGTACCGCCCCAACTGCCGACGCGCTCCACTGCGCACAAGGCACAAGGCGCGACGATGCCCTGATCAGCGCCCCGCCTGCACCGCCATGACCGCCCGCAAGATGGCTTCCGGTGTGGCCGGGGCCATCAGTGGCGGGTCGATGCGGTGACCGCCTGAGGCCGAGACGGCGTCGCGGATCGCGAAGAACACCGAGAAGGACAGCAGCAGCGGCGGTTCGCCGACCGCCTTGCTTCGGTGGACGCTGTCGGCTGTATTGGGTTCGTCGTAGAGGCGAACGTCGAACACCGGCGGGCAGTCGTTCGCGGTCGGAATCTTGTAGGTGCTGGGGGCGTGGGTCATCAGACGGCCTTCGTTTTTCGAGCCGTCCTGCGGATGCCACACCAGTTCTTCGGTGGTCAGCCAGCCCACGCCCTGGATGAAGGCCCCCTCGATCTGGCCGAGGTCGATCGCCGGGTTCAACGAGGCCCCGACGTCATGCAGCAGGTCGGCGCGCAACAGCGTCCATTCGCCGGTCAGCGTGTCCACCACCACCTCGCTGACTGCCGCGCCGAAGGCGTAGTACTGAAACGGATGCCCTTGCATCGTCTCGCGGTCCCAGTGCAGGCCAGGGGTCGCGTAGTACCCGTCGGACCACAGCTGCACGCGTCCCGCGTAGGCCTGCTCGACAAGATCGGTGAAGGACAGCGTGGCATCGCCCACCTGCACCACATCGTCGGCGAAGCACACTCGAGCCGCATCACCACCGAGCAAACCTGCAGCGAAGGCTGCCAGCCGGTCGCGGATCTGCTGCGCCGCATGCTGCGCCGCCTTGCCGTTCAGATCGCTGCCGGTCGATGCGGCCGTGGCCGAGGTGTTGGCCACCTTGTGCGTGTCGGTTGCCGTCACGCGCACGCGATCGAAGCGGATGCCGAGCTCGTGCGCCACGACCTGGGCGACCTTGGTGTTCAGCCCCTGGCCCATCTCGGTGCCGCCGTGGTTCACCAGCACGCTGCCGTCGGTGTAGACGTGCACCAGCGCACCGGCCTGGTTCAGGTGCGCCACATTGAACGCGATGCCGAACTTCACCGGCGTCAGTGCCAGGCCCTTCCTCAGCACCGGACTGTTCGAGTTGAAGTGCGTGATGGCAGCGCGGCGCGCGCGGTAATCGCTGCTGCGCTCGAGGCGATCGCACAACGGGAGCAACAGGTTGCCTTCGACAGCCTGTCCGTAGGGGGCGGTGCTGCACTCGCCGACTCCGTAGAAATTGGCACGCCGCACATCGAGCGGGTCGCGGCCCAGCCGCCTTGCGATGCCGTCGAGGATGTGCTCGATGGCGATCGCGCCCTGCGGCCCGCCGAAGCCGCGAAACGCGGTGTTGCTCTGCGTATTCGTCCTGCAGCAGTGCCCGTGAAGTGCCACCTCCGGCAGCCAGTAGGCATTGTCGAAATGGCACAGCGCGCGCGACATCACCGGGCCGGAAAGATCGGCCGAGTGGCCGGCGTTCGCCAGCATCGTGACCTCTGCGCCGAGCACGCGGCCGTCGTCGTCGTGCCCGACTTCGTAATCGAAGTGAAACCCGTGGCGACGGCCGGTGATCACGAAGTCATCATCACGATCGAGGCGCAGCTTGACCGGTCGCTTGAGGCGACGAGCGGCAAGTGCAGCGATGCAGGCGAACGCGGCGGACTGCGACTCCTTGCCACCGAACCCGCCACCCATCCGACGACACTCGATACGCACCTGGTGCGAAGAGAGCGCAAGCGCTTTGGCGACGACATGCTGCATCTCGCTCGGGTGCTGCGTCGAGCAGAGCACCAGCAGCCCGTTGTCCTCTGTCGGCAGCGCGTAGCTGATCTGACCTTCGAGGTAGAACTGCTCCTGGCCGCCGACCTCGAACGTGCCGCGCAACTGGTGTGGCGCCGCATCGACCGAGGCACGCGCCCCCTGGCCGCTGACGCTGCGGCTCAGGTGCATGGCCGGCAGCACGTGATCGCCGCGAGCATGGGCCTCCTGCATCGTCAACACCGCGGGCAGCGACTCGAATGTCATCGCATCACCGGCTCGCGCGGCAGCACGGCGAGCCGCATCGCGGGTGTCGGCGACCACCGCGAACACCGGCTGGCCGAGGTAGCGCAACTCACCCCTGCAGGCGCCATCGCCGTCGAAAGCGATCGCAGCGAGGATGGGCTCGTCGTGCACGATCGCCCCACAGTCATTGGGGCCCGGAAAATCCGCGCCCGTCAGCACCGCCTCGACGCCCGGCATCGCCCGCACCCGATCGAGCGCGAGGCGAGTCAGGCGCCCGTGCGCCACCGGCGACAGGCCCAGTGCAACGTGCAGAGTGCCCACCACCTCCGGCAGATCGTCGGTGTAGGGTGCTTCGCCAGCCACATGCAGGTGCGAGGATTCGTGGGGACGGGGCGTGCCCACACCGGTGCGACTCGAAGCGGCGCCGTCAGGCTGCGAGTGCAGCAATGCGGGATCGACCGCCTCGCTCATGTCCGCTCGTCGCGCACCGCGATTGCTTCGGACCGGATGGCCCGGACCTGCGTGGCCTGCTCTGGCAGCGGGTCGACGGTTCGCGTCTCCAGCCAGAAGCGTTGCAGCAGGTTCTGTGCGACCTGCATTCGATAACCAGCCGTGGCACGCAGGTCGGACAGCGGCTGGAAATCCTGCACCAGCGCCTGCTGTGCAGCGCTCACCGCTTCGGCGCTCCAGGCACGGCCGACCAGCGCCGATTCGGCCATTGCCGCGCGCCTCACGATGGCCGCCATGCCTCCATAGACCAGCCTCACCGCACGTACGGTATCGCCGTCGATCTCGATCGAGAAGGCCGCGCACAGCGCCGAGATGTCGCAGTCGAGACGCTTGCTGATCTTGTACGCGCGCACCTGTCGCGGCGTCGATGCAAGCGGTACCGCGAGCGCCTGCATGAATTCGCCGGGCTGCATCGCGTTGCGCATGTAATCGACATAGAACTCGTCCAGCGGCAACCGACGAACCGCGTCACCGCGCCGCAGTTCGATCTGCGCGTCGAGCGACATCAGCACCGGCGCCGCATCGCCGATCGGCGAGCCATTGGCCACATTGCCGCCCAGCGTGCCGGCGTGGCGCACCGGCGGGCCGGCGAAGCGCAGACCGACCTCGGCGACGCCGGGCCAGCGCTCGGCCAGCGCCCTCCAGGCGGTTTCGAGGGACGCACCGGCGCCGATGTGCAGTTCATGGGGCCGTATTTCGATCCGCTTCAGTTCGGTGACCTTGCCGACACAGAGGATGTCGCCCAGATCGCGGAACTGCTTCGTGACCCACAGTCCGATGTCGGTCGAGCCGGCAAGCAGTCGCGCCGCCGGGTTCTCCAGTCGCAGGGCAGCCAGTTCGGCCAGTGTGGTCGGCGCATGGAAGTGGTCGGTGCGCGGTTCACCGCTTTCCGCGACGAGATGGCGATTCACGGCGCTGTAGCTGAAAGTGTCGGAGCGCTGCAACGACTGCAATGCAGCGATCACGGGCGCGGTGTCCAACCGCACCGACGGCAGATCGAACATGCGCTCGCCCGCATCGAGGATCGGCCGATAGCCGGTGCAGCGGCACAGGTTGCCCGACAAACCATCGGCGATCTGCTGGCGGTCAGGACGGGAACCCGCAGCCCGGTGCTGCTCGTAGTCCGCATACAACGACATCACGAACCCCGGCGTGCAGAAGCCGCATTGCGATCCGTGGCATTCGACCATCGCCTGCTGCACCGGATGCAGTGATCCGCCTGCGATGGTCTTCAGGTCCTCGACGGTGAAAAGCGCCTTGCCGTCCAGCATCGGCAGGAACTGCAGGCAGGCGTTGACGGTCCGAAGGCTGAGTCCGCGCACCTGTCTGGCCGGGTCGTCGGTGTTGTCGGGCAATTCGCCGACGACGACGGTGCACGCGCCGCAGTCGCCCTCGTTGCAGCCTTCCTTGGTGCCGGTGCAGCGCGCGTGCTCGCGCAGCCAGTCGAGCACCGACATCGTCGGATGCACGCCGCCGACTTCGGTGATCCGGCCGCGGTGGAAGAAGCGGATCGGTTGATCGTTCATCCCGGCTCCATGCCCAGCCCCATCCGCTCATGCAGCCGGATCTCCGCAATGCGGTCGATCTGCCGCAGGCATTCGTCCATCTCGACCTGCGGCGTCGACATCAGCCGCTGACGCAGCGTCGCGACGATCTCGGAGCGAGTCAGTCCGCGACCGGTCGGGCCGCGCACGGCCAGCACGAAGGGCCAGCCGAAGCGCGTCAGGTACTCGTTGTTGAGCTCGTGCAGCGCCTGCAACTCCTCGGGCGCGCAATGCGTCAGCCCCGAGATTGACTGCTCGTGTGAAGACTCCCGCGTCAGCGCGCCGGCCAGCGTCGCCCTGCCGGCCAGCTCGGGATGCGCACGGATCAGCGCCAGCTGCCTCTCGGGACCTGCGTGGCGCACCGCCTCGGCCATCGCATGCTTGAGCGCAGCCAGCCCGTCGAACGGCCGCGACGCGAGCGCCGCCTCGACAACCCAGGGTGAGTGTTCGTACAGGCCGCTGAGAGACGCCAGCGCATCGGCCAGCGGCGCGGCGTTGATGCGATCGAGGGTCAGCGCGTCGGTGGATGTCAGGTTCATGCGGGGCCCGATGCAAGGTTCGTCGGCACAGGCGAATCATCGCCTGTGCGGCTTCCGGATCGGTGTGCAAAACTCGGGCCCGCGCGGCCATCCCGGCCGCTGGATCACCCCGCTGACCCATGGCGACCCTGAGCACCCATGTGCTGGACACGATGAACGGCTGCCCGGCCAATGGCATGGCAGTCGCGCTCTACCGCGTCGACGCGGACGCGGTGACCCTGCTGCATCAGCACGTGCTGAACGGCAACGGCCGTGCGCCCGAACTGACGCAGGCGGCGTCGAACCTGGCGACCGGACGCTATCGACTGGTGTTCCAGGTGGCTGCCTATTTTCTCGTTCGAGGTGTCACGCTGCCCGAACCGCCCTTCCTCGACGAGGTCGGCGTGGACTTCGGAATTGCCGAAGCCAGCGGGCACTATCACGTGCCACTGCTGGCGAGTCCCTGGGCCTACTCCACCTACCGTGGAAGCTGAGCCCGTGAACGGGCTGTGACGGCGGGATGGATCCGTACCTGACCGACTGGCTGAACCTGCTGCTGCGCTGGGCGCATGTGGTGGTCGCGATCGCGTGGATCGGGTCGTCGTTCTATTTCGTGTTCCTCGACAACAGCCTGACGCCGCCGCAGGACGAAGCGTCGAAGTCGCGCGGCGTCAGCGGCGAGCTGTGGGCCGTGCATGGCGGCGGTTTCTATCACCCGCAGAAGTACATGGTCGCGCCGCCGGCACTGCCCGAGAAGCTGCACTGGTTCTACTGGGAGAGCTACTCGACCTGGTTGACCGGATTCGGCCTATTCACCCTGCTCTACCTGCTGCAGGCGAGCACCTACCTGATCGACCCGAAGGTGCACGCCTGGTCGGTTCCCGGTGCGGTGGGCACGGCACTCGGGGTGCTGGTGCTGTTCTGGGCTGCCTACGACGCGCTGTGCCGCGCGCTGGGCCGAGGACAGCACGGCGACCGACATGTCGGCCTTGGAGTGGCGCTGCTGGTCGTCGTGACCGCGGTGGCGGCCTGCGGATTGTTCGCTGGCCGCGCGGCCTTCATGCTTGTGGGCGCGGCGATGGCGACCGCGATGAGCGCGAACGTGTTCGTCTGGATCATCCCCGGCCAGCGCGCGGTCATCGCACAGATGAAGGCCGGCACCACGGTCGATCCGGCCCACGGTCAGCGGGCCCGGCAGCGCAGTCTGCACAACACCTATTTCGGCCTGCCGGTGCTGGTCGCGATGCTCAGCAACCACTACGCGTTCCTGTACGGCGCCCCGCACAACGCAGCGGTGCTTCTACTGCTCATGGCGGCAGGTGCATTGATCCGCCATTTCTTCGTCGCGCGCCGCCGCGCGCTGCTTCAGGGCCGGCGCGCGCCATGGGAGCACGCGATCGTCGGTGTGCTGCTGCTGATGGTGACGGCGGTGTGGCTGCGACCGCCAGCGCATCCGAAATCGACACCGGACCATGTGCCGGTCACGCTGGCGCAGGTGCAAACCATCATCGACCAGCGCTGCGTGGTGTGTCACAACGCCACCTTGCAGAACAAGGGCGTGGCGCTGCACACCGCGGAACAGGTGCAGCAGCACGCGCTGGCGATCTACCAACAGGCCGTGGTGCTGAAGCAGATGCCGATGAACAACGCGACACAGATCACCGACGAAGAACGCGACGCATTGCGCCGCTGGTTCGAGACCAGTGGCGCGACACGGTAAAAATCTCGAACTGGCCCCAGACTTTGATTTCGACGACGAGGACACGACAGGCATGACGACACGATCCGGATTGTTTGCTCTCCCCGAGGAGACCCGCACATCGATGCGTCGCTGGATGTTCGTCGGGATGGCCGTGATGATGCTGGCAGGCATCGCCTTCGCGTTCTGGCCCGTCGTTGCGGCATCGCAGCGCATGCAGGGCTTCTGCGAAGCGCTTGCCAGCGGGATACCGATAGGCGAGGTACAGGCCCAGGCCTCGGCACGCGGTTACCAGGTATCGACGCTGGCCGATGGCCGCGTGCTGGTGCAGGACCCGCGGCTGTCCGGCCGCCGAACCTGCGCACTGCAGTTCGGCGCGCAGGGCCTGCAATCGTCGAAAGTCGCCGACCAGCCCTGACGCTGGCCCGGTTCAGTCCTGCGCGAAACGCGCGTCCAGCGCATCCACCCAGCGTGCCTTCTGCGCCGTGCTGGCGAAGCTGGCTTCGAAACTGTTGCGTGCCAGCGTGTAGGCGTGTGCGGAGGTCAATTCCGGGAGCGCCGCGAAGGTTTCGATGAAGTTCTGGTTGATGTAGCCGCCGAAGTACGCCGGATCGTCGGAGTTGACCGTGGCGCACAGGCCCAGTTCCAGCAGCCGCCCCAGGTTGTGCTTCGCCAGCGTGTCGAACACGCGAAGCTTGACGTTCGACAAAGGGCAAACGGTCAGCGGCACGCGTTCGGCGGCCAGTCTCGCGACCAGTGCCGGGTCTTCGATGCAGCGCACTCCGTGGTCGATGCGCTCGACGTTCAGCACATCGAGCGCACTCCAGATGTAGTCGGGCGGACCTTCCTCGCCGGCATGCGCGACCCGCCGCAGACCCAGTTCGCGACAGCGCGCGAAGACACGCGCGAACTTCTCCGGAGGGTTGCCCCGTTCGCTGCTGTCGAGCCCGACCCCCATCAACCGATCGCGGTGCACCCCGAGCGACGGCAGCGCCTGCGCCAGCGTGTCGAACGCGGCGTCCTCGCTCAGGTGTCGCAGGAAGCACAGGATCAACAGCGATGTGATGCCGAACTCCGCCTCGGCCGCCTCGCAGGCACGCACGAGGCCGTTGATCACCACCTCGATCGGCACACCACGCTCGGTGTGTGTCTGAGGGTCGAAGAACAGTTCGGCATGCACCACATGATCGGCCGCCGCGCGGCGGAAATACGCCATCGCCATCTCGTAGAAGTCGGCCTCGTGCAACAGCACCGACGCGCCGGCGTAGTAGATGTCGAGGAAGCTCTGCAGATCGCTGAACGCATAGGCTGCGCGCAACGCGTCGACACTGGGGTAGGCAAGCGCCACGCCGTTGCGCTGCGCCAGCGAGAAGATCAGCTCGGGCTCGAGCGAGCCCTCGATGTGGATGTGCAGTTCGGCCTTCGGCATGTCGCGCAACAACGCCAGCAGGCGCTCGCGGGCAAGTCGTTTCTGTTCGGGTGGCATATCGGCTCCTTGCGTCAACGGGCAGATTCTGCCCATGAAGCCGCAGGCCGCTACCTCCATCGATGCGTGATCGACACCATTGCGGCGTCGCGGCACACTCGGCGGTCCGGACACGTCCGTTCAAGTGGCCGCCCGGTCGACTCGGCGAGGTCCGGACCATGGAAAACAACGAGGAGCATTCCCATGTCATTTCGAACCCTGGCTGCCCGAGGCGCGGCCCTGAGCCTGACCGCCCTGCTGGCATTCACGTCATCCGCGATCGCGCAGCAGGCACCCGCCGCGTCCGCTCCCGAGACGGCAGCAATGGCCGCCCCTGCGGCGGCACCTGCCAGCGCGGACGCATCCGAAGGCAAGGTCGCCTACTACGGCAGCAAGTTCGCGGGCCGCAAGACCGCCAGCGGGCAGCGCTTCAATCCGAACGCCCTGACGATGGCGCACAAGACGCTGCCGTTCGGGACGATGGTCAAGGTGACCAACCTGTCTAACGACAAGAGTGTGGTGGTGCGTGTCAACGACCGCGGCCCGACCCAGGTCGACCGCATTGGCGACCTGTCGCACGCAGCTGCACGCAAGATCCGCATGCTGCACTCCGGCGTCGTCAACGCGAAGCTCGAAGTGGTGAGCAAGTAGCCATCGGCACCGCTGGCGCGATCGACATTCGAAGCATCGCGCCAGCCGGTTCGCTTCACACGACATGGCCGAGCGCCCTGGCGAGGACGCGGCCCGATCAGCTTCTGGTGTGCGCCAGCACGCCTGCCACGTAGGTCTCGACGAGGTTGCGCTCGTCGGCCAGCGTCACCCATGCGAACACGCGTTCGTGCAGGTCACAGGCAAGACGGTCGCGATGCGCCGCCACGGACCCGACGGACCAGTCCCACACCACCAGGTCGGCCACGTTGCCCGCTTCGATGCGTCCGATCTCGTGATCAAGCCCCAGCGACCGCGCCGCACCGAAGGTCGCCGTGTACAGCGATTTCCACGCCGTGAGGTGCAGTCCGCGCAACGCCTGCACCTTGTAGCCATCGGCGAGTGTGCGCAGCATCGACAGGCTGGTGCCGCCACCCACGTCACTGCCCACCGACACCGCCACCCCAGCCGCCGCAGCGGCCCGCCAATCGAACAGGCCACTGCCGAGAAACAGGTTCGACGACGGGCAAAACGCGATCTGCGCCCCGCGCTCGTGCAGCAGCGTGCGGTCGCGGTCGTCGAGCCAGATGCCGTGGGCGAACACCGAACGGCCGTGAATCAGACCGTACCGCTCGTAGACATCGAGGTAGCTGCGGGCCTCGGGGAACAGTTCTGCGATCCAGCGCACCTCGTCGGTGTTCTCGGCCACGTGCGTCTGCATGAACACGCCGTCGTGTTCGGCACACAACCGACCGGCCATGGCCAGTTGCTCGCGCGAGCTGGTGCCGGCAAAGCGCACCGTCACCGCGTAGCCCAGCCGGCCGCAGCCGTGCCAGCGCGCGATCAGGTCGGTGCAGTCGCGCTCGGCCTGCTTCACATCGTCGCGCAGCCCGTCTGGCGCGTTGCAGTCCATCAGCACCTTGCCGGCGATCAGGCGCATGCCGCGCCGCTGTGCTGCCACGAACAAGGCTTCGGCCGAGACCTTGTGGACCGTCGGGAAAACCACCGCGGCGGTTGTGCCGTGAGCGAGCAGCGCGTCGACGAACCTTGCCGCACCTGCGTGGGCCACCGCGGGGTCGGCATAGCGCTTCTCCGCCGGAAAGGTGTACCGCTCCAGCCAGTCGAGCAACGCGCCGCCGTGGCTTGCGATCACATCGAGTTGCGGACTGTGTACGTGGGTGTCGATGAAGCCGGGCAGGATCAGCCGGCCTCGGCGATCGATGCGACGCCAGCTGGCGTCGGGGCCGGCATCCTCCCCCGCGTCCACCGAACCGGCGGGCAGCGCGTTGATGATGCGCCCCCCTTCGATCAGCAGCCAGTGGTCGGGACGCCAGCGAACGCCCGGCGCCTCGGCAGCCGGTGCAAAGCCGGGGTCGGCCGTGAAATCGAGCAGGTCGCCCCGCAACGCGATGCGAGATGTCATGCGTCAGCGTAGCAGGCGGGTGCGCCGGAATCGGTCGAGAATTGCAAAGTTCGGAACCGTTCGGCCCCTCACGGGTCGAAACAGAAACAGGGTTTGCCATCCCGAAAGGAGCCCACGATGAACACCTTCACGCGCTGTTGCACCACCGCCTTCGCTGCGGTGATTCTGGCTGTCGGCCTCCCGCCGGCCGACGCCCAGGCCGGTGGACGCTATGGAGGCGGGTACGGCGGTCACGGTGGGTATCGCGGACCCGGATGGGGCGGCGTCGGCCTGGGCTTCGGCCTCGGACTGGGGCTGGGCTGGCTGGGTGCGTCGCGGTATGACTATGTATACGGGCCGCCGGTGTACGCGGGTTACGCCACGCCCGGCTACGTGCTGATCGAGCCGCCGCCGGTCGTCTATCGGGAGGTCCCGCCGCCGGTCGTCTACCGGGAAGCGCCCCGCACGATCTACCGCGAGGTGCCGGCCCGCGAGCCGGTGCCCGTGACACGCCCCGATCCGATCATCTACCCGCGCCAGGGTCAGAGCGCGCAGCAGATCGAGGCCGACCGGCAGGAGTGCAACCGCTGGGCCACCACTCAACCGAGCGCGATGAGCGACTCCAGCGTGTTCAACCGCGCCACCGAAGCCTGCATGGACGGGCGCGGCTACACCATGCGCTGAACCCATCGGTGCAATGCAGTCGCTCAGCCGAGTCTGGCGGCGGCGCGACAGACTGGGCATGCCATCGGGCGCTGATACATTCAGTCAGCGCCACCGCCAAGATGCACATGGGCTCTGCAGAAGAACAAGGATCCCTGCTCGTCCAGGTCGGAGAGATCGTCCGTGCAATCCTGCGACGCAAGTCAGGAATGTCTCTTCGGGAGGACGATCCACGGCGAGACAACCAGGACGCCATCGAACTGGTCCACGACGTGATCCTGCGCCTGTGGGAACGCCACGGTGCCGCGCCGGATCGCGCGTGGGATGACCTCGGCTCGTATGCGGCCAGCGTCACCTACAACGCATGGTCGGATCATCTGCGCGAGAAGTATCCAAAGCGCGCCAGCCTGAAGAACCGCCTTCGCTACTTCGTGTCGCACCAGCCGAGGTACGCCAGCTGGAATTCCGCGGATGGCGAGTTGCTGATCGGTTTGCACGGCTGGCAACTGGGCGGAACCGAACCTGTGAGCGATGCGCGTGTGGCCGCTCTGCGCGACGGGCGGGAGCGGCTGGCGCCAGCCAGCGTGCCGCGCAAGGACATGGAACGGTACGCTGCGGAAGACTGGGATCGACTGCTGTCGGCGTTGTTCGAGCGACTGCAGGCGCCGATCACGCTGGACGACCTCGTATCGGTCGCAGCGACCTTGCTGAAGCTGCAGGAGGACCGCACGGAATCCCTCGACGAGATGTTCGAGGACGAAAACGCGCCCGATCTGCCCGACCCGTCGGCCGAATCACCACAACAGCGGGCCGAAGTTCGCAGCATGTTGCATCAGCTTTGGGGAGCCGTGCTGGCGCTCAAGCCCGATTACCGCACTGCCTACCTGCTGAACTTGCCGGGCGCAGGCAAGACACGAGGCGACATCGAGGTGTTCCTG
This sequence comes from Rhizobacter sp., assembly GCA_046154125.1. Lineage (GTDB taxonomy): Bacteria > Pseudomonadota > Gammaproteobacteria > Burkholderiales > Burkholderiaceae_C > PBB1. Next base: position 16,148 of record JBJXEJ010000109.1, read on the forward strand.
ATCCACGGCATCGCTTCCATTCCCGACATGGCCAGTGCCGTCGGCCTGGATGCCGAGCAATACCAAATCGCGTTCGCGCAGCTGGAGCTGGATGTCAGCGCGCGTGCGCAGGTCGAGCGCTGCAGCGCGGATGCCGAGCGCTTTCAGATCCTCTGGTACCACCTGCCCTTGCTGGACAGCTTGATCGGTACGCTGCTGCGTCTCGAAGCACAGCAGGTGATCAACCGCCGAATGCTGGCCCTGCGCGAGCTGGCCCGGCTGATGGCCCACGCACCGGGTCGACGAAGGCCTTACTGATGAAAAAGACTTCGCGAAACCCATGGCGCGGGAAATATCGACCTTTGTTTCACGTCACTTGGTGTGCAGGAGCCTGACCATGACACCGGATACTGAACCATCGACGCGGGACGCAGCCCACCTGATACGCCGCGTCGTCAGCAGCGGTGCCCACCTGAGCTACGAGCAGCTCGAGTCGCTTGTCGACGGGCGCGCCGAACCGGCGCTGCAAGAGCGAATCGAAGCGCATGCGTCGTGGTGCGCGCGCTGCGCCGCCGAGTTGCAGGATCTCGCAGCCCACGCGCCAACGCTGCGAAAGCGCCTGCAACCGGCGGAGAATCCTCGAGCCGGCTGGCTCACCTGGCTGAAATCCGGTCCTCGACTGCTGCCGCAGATCGCACTTGCGTCGGTGGTTGCCGCAGTGGCCCTCACCGTGGTGTTTCAGGATCCGCGATCCGGGAGCGATGACCACGCCAGCCGCGCCCAGCCCGGAGCGGTGGACAACGCTGTGCTGACACGGTTGTCCGAGGTATCGCCGGAAGCCGCTGAAGCGCACCGCCGGGGTGACGAAGCCGCGCTGGCCCGACTGCTGAAAGACGCCGCAGATCGGGGCAACGTCACCGCAGCACTGGCGTTGGGAACACTGTACGCACAAGGCCTCGGCGTTGCCGTCGACATCGCAGCGGCCGAACGCTACTGGAAACAGGCGGCGCTGGCAGGCAGCGCCGAGGCGCAGCGCAACCTGGATCAACTGCGTTCACCGCAACAGATCAAACGTTGACCTCAGCTGCCGGATCGGTCGATCCGATCGACGGATATTCGACCGACGTTGCAATGTCTCGTCGCGGCGGCACGGTCAGATCAGTGACACCATGCCTGCTCAGTACGGCGACGGCTCGGGTGTCTTTTTCGCTGGCGGATGCGACGCGCCCTTCGTCCTCGGCGCATTGGCAGCGGAAGCAGCCCCCATCGGCTTGGCGACCTGAGGCGACCTACCGTCCTCCTGCGGGTTCAGCTTCGGCGTGGCGACCTCGATCGACGGCTTGACCCCACTGGCGGGGGGCTCCCAGGCAATCGGCGCACCCAGCACCGGCTCGTCGTGCGGGGGAAACTGGGACCCTGTTCTGTCCTGCCGCCACCAGAGTGCCACGGCCAGCAACGCCAGAAGCAACACGGCGACCACCGACCGCAGGCGCGCGATGCGGCGCTTTGCGGCAGCCAGCGTGAGACTCACGTCACCCGATGCGAGCACCGCTGCTGGCGCACGCATTGACAGCGGGGCGGCTGGGGCCGCAGCGCTGCCCTGGTAAAGCAGTGCCACCGTGATGTCGTCGCCACTGCCGTTCGCAGAAGCATCTTCCAGAATGCCACCGAGACGCGCCTCGATCGCAGTCAAGCCATGTTGCGAGATGAGATCGCGCAGATCGGTGCCGACCTTCAGGAAGTCGGCATCGGTGCGAAAGGAGTTCGCATAACCATCGGTGCTGAGCATCAGCAGAGACGGCAAGGTCGACTTCGATGTCAGCACCGCCGAGCGGAAATCGGCCGCGGCGCCAGGCCGGCAGATCGACGTCGTGAAGTTGCCGAACAAGCGCTCGTCACTGGCCACCGGCCGGCTGACCACGCCAGCCGGGGAAACCGCCAGCACATCGCCGTCGCCCAGCTGCCACAGGGCCACACTGTCAGCAGTCGTCAGTGCAGCCAGTAGCGTCGCACCATACGCGAGCAGCGGATCGGCGCGCACTGCGATCGATCCATCGGGGCCTTCAGCAGATTCCAGTGCCAGCCATTCTTCGTCGGTGATCGGATGCGCCGACAGATGCGCGCGGACAGCCTCGACCCAGGCATTGACGATGAGCGTCGGCACCTCGCTCGCAGCCAGATCGCTGCGGGTGGAAGGCGCCATCTGTGCAAAACGCGGCGCCACCGAATGCAGAACGCGCAACGCGACATCGACGGCCAGTCGCGCGCCTTCGGCACTGCGGAAGTGGCGCCGTCCTCCATGTCCGTCAGCGACGGCTGCCAGCGCCAGGGCAGGCTGTTCACCTTCCGCCGTCGAAACATGCGCGACGGCATCCTGGTTGGGCAGCCCGTCGCGCGCATGGGTCGCTCCGCGCGCACTGCGGCCGATGACCGCCCATGGCGAGACAGTCACCATCGACATCACCATTCGGCGTCGTCAATCGTTCCGGAGTCGCCCCTGGGCCCATCTCCGCCGGCCCTGCGCCGCTCGCCATCGATGACCTGCGACACGCTGTCGATCCCGCTGCGCGATACCCAACGGATCTGCTGCACCAGAGCTTCCGGGTTGCTGGCCTCGACGGGCCGGATCTCGTCATTGCCGATGAACTGCTGCAGCGACGCCAGATGCACGTCGCGTCCGATCGCCACTGCCATGCGCACCGCCTCGCGGCCCCAGCGCTCGGCCAGAAGCGCAGCCAGGCCGCCATCGAAATCATCGGTGTGGTGCCCGTCGGTGACCAGGACCAGCACCGGTGACACCGCGCGCTCAGGCATTGGCGGCACCTTCATCGCCTGCGCCAGCAGAGTCAGGGCCGTGCCTGTGTCGGTGTGGCCGCCAGCCGTCACATCGATCCATTTCAGTTCGTGCACTGGCGTGGGCGTCTCGAGGTGCCAGCGCGCTCCGTCGGAGAAGGTCATGGCCCGCACACGCACATCGACGTTCGGGTTGTCGCGTGCAGCAGCCAGCAGTTGCGGAATGGCCTCTCGGATTGCGACGTTCAGCGCCTGGATCTTGCCGTCGGAATTCATCGAGCCGGAGGTGTCGAGCAACCAGATGAAATGCAGCTCCCGGCGAGCCATTGCGCCGCCAGGACGCAGGACATTGAGCTCCGTGTTGTTGTTCATGGGAGCAACTCAGCGAACCTGCACTGACACATCACCGATCGTGACCTGCAAACCGGCAACGAGGCGAATGCTGCGGCCCGGAGCCAGTTCCCGGTGTTGCCCTTCCGCCGTCACCAAGCTCCAGGCCTGATCGCTCAGATTCTTCAGACCCAGCACGGCCGGATCGCTCGGATGTGGCGTGACCTCGGCCACCACGGCGTCACCCTGGCCGGAATGCGCGCCCGGCACCTGGCGCTCGTAAAGGCGCGCACCCGCTGTCGCCGGGATGCGCGCGGTGCCCACCTCGAGAATCCGCAGGTTCGAATCGTCGTCCCAGGTCAGTGATCCGACCTGAGCCGCCGGAGTCGCGGGAACGGCAGCCGGAATCGGGGGACGAACAGAAACGGGAGCTGTGGGTCGAACGGCCATCGCGGGCTGGAGCCGAACGGTCGAGCGGATGGTCGACGCGCCATCACTCGAGAATCGATCGATCAATTGCGACGCTGCCAGTTGATCGCGCTCCGGGGAAATGGCGCGTGCCTTGATGATCGTCACCGCCAGGCCGACGAACGCGGCCATCGACAACAGGAAAAACATCATCACCGAGCCGGCCGATGAATTCCACAGCGCGTGCAGGGTCGCAGCCACCGCCAGGCCGATCAGGACCGTCTTGGCACGGGCGGTCGGTTTCAACGCTGCCAGACCGATGAAGTAGCCGAGGATGCCAGCATAAGCGGCATGCCCGAAGAGGCCGGACAACAGCCGGGGAATCATCAACTCCAGCCCCGCCCCCTGACGAGACCGGAGAATCTGCGCAAGTTCGAAACTGGCACGTTCGAAACCGATCTTGTTGACCAGCAAGCTGAACAGCGAGCCGATGTCCTGCAGTTGCGAGGTGTCTTGAGGCACCCGCACCGAGTAGCCAAGGAGCTTGAGCGAATAGATCAGGCCTTGAACGGTTTCTGGACTGTTCAGAATGACGCCCGGCACGTACTGGAACACCGTCTCTGCAAACGCGAACCCGAATCCGGACGCCACCCCGATCAGAATACCGTCCAGCGGTTCGATCACCGCCAGCTGACGCGCGGGATGCGCGGCCTTGAAACGGCCCAGAAGCATGACCCCTACATAGACGCCGATGGCCACGGGAATGGCCTTCAGAGTCTCTTCGGGCAAGCCAGCGTTGAAGAAGGACTGGACGAACTTCAGCACCCAGCCATCGGCGTTACCGGAACGCCCGAGGACCACGCCGTAAACGCTCTGAAGCATGCCCATCAACGGACTGAACGCGAGCAGACCGGTGAACAGGGCGACCACAGGCATCAGCCACCACGACTTGGTCTTGCCCGCCATGCGGTAGACACCGAATGCTCCACCGAACACGATGAAGAGCGCGAGCACCACGGTATAGGCCGGGACACCGACTGGAATGCCGCCGTACGACACATTGATCGTGGCCGATCGGTCGCCTCGGAAACTGAACAGTAACGCGATCGCGAGACTGACGATCAGTCCGGGGATGAAGTACGGCTTCGTGAGCAATTCCTGCCAAGCGCCGCCCAGCGGAATCAGCTGCGACCGGGTCGGTTCTGACGAAGACGGCGACTTCATTTCGCCGCCGGGCCGTTTCTGTTCCATGGCAGACCCCTTGATCGGATCGATTCGTGCATACATCGTAACCCCCTCGGTTTGTGTTATTAATTGCATCCGAATGCTTCTTTTCGGTTGCCCTGTCCGTGTTGAAGACGCTGAACAGGTCGCCATATTTCCAATCGCCAAAAAAATTCGAGGCCATCCGATGTCCGCCCTGCGTCCCGGCCAGCTGATGAAATGCGTCGATTCGCAGTTGGCTTGCCGAGTCGACGATTTGATTGGCGAGGGTGGTCAGGGGGAGGTCTACCGAGTCACACTCGACGCCCGGCCCTATGCGCTGAAGTGGTATCACCCGATCGCGTTGCGCGTCGACCGCGGCCTTCGACAGAGACTGCTGGTCGCGCTGGAGCGGGGTGCGCCGACTTCCGAGTTCCTGTGGCCTTTCGAGTTGGTTACTCTGCCCGACGGCAGCGGCCTGGGCTACCTGATGCGGCTTCGAACCGAATCGCACCTGAAGATCCAGAGCGTGCTCGCCGAAGAGGTTCGCCCCTCCTTCCGGGTGCTGGCCACTGTCTGCTGCCGGCTCACCGAAGCATTGCTGGCGCTGCACGGCAAGGGTCTGGTGTATCAGGACCTGAACGCCGGAAATCTCTTCTTTGATCGACACACGGGTCAGATCGAGATCTGCGACAACGACAACGTCGACATCGATGGTGCGCCCAGTGTGATGGGCGGGGTATGGGAATTCCAGGCGCCCGAAGTGGTGCTTCGGCAGAGCGGCCCCTCGCGCGCGACAGATCTTCATTCGCTGGCTGTGATGCTGTTTCGCATCCTGCACATCGGCCACCCGCTGGTGGGACGCTGCGAGCTTGATCATCACAACCTGACCGATCAAACCGTGCTCCGCCGACTTTACGGAAGTGGCGCCCGATTTGTATTCGATCCGTCCGACGCTTCGAACCGCCCGCTGCCCGAGCGGCATGGGCCGGTGCTCGGACATTGGGCGATCTATCCCCAGGCGCTGCGCGACCTGTTCACCCGCGCGTTCACCGACGGCCTGTTCGACCCGCTTCACGGCCGTGTCCAGGAGTCCGAATGGCGCAAGGTGCTGCGCCAGTTGCATGACTCGGTTCTGACCTGTGGCGCCTGTGGCGCACAGAATTTCCACGATCCCCAGCGGCTGGCTGCGAAACAGCGCCATTTCGCCTGCTGGGGCTGCGGCGCCGCGCTGTCGACCTCGCCACCCCGCATCGGCTTGCGCCGGCCGTCAGCCCGCAGCCAGGATGCCCCGTTGCACGTCGTCGTGCTGGATGCCGGCGCCCGGCTGCAGTCCCATCACCTGGACGAGCCGACCGCCGGCCACCCAACAACTGAGGCGCAAATCGTTGTCGAACCGACGCTCGGCCTGGTGAACCTGTCGCGCCAGACCTGGGCGGTAAGACCCGAGGCAGGGACGGATTTCACTTCGGTCGCTCACGGCGAGCGTCTCGCGCTCAGTCATGGCCAGCGCATCGACTTCGGACGGATGATTGGTGAGATCAAGCTTTGAGCCCTTAGAGGTAGATAAATTTTTCGGGGTCGGTAAGGTCACCGAATCGCTCGCGTCTCCATGCCCTACCCATCAACGAATCGCACACGGGCTGCATCGCCAGATCAGCTCGCAGGCACAGGAGAAACAACATGACCACCACCGCCTTCCCCGCCTCCGGTCACAGCGACGGCCTGTACGACCCGACGATCGGCCCCGTTCTCAAATCGCTGCTGGACCGCTACGGCATCGGTCTGCTCGGCGAGTCCGGTCGCCTGCGCGGCCTGCTGCACGACGATTGCCCCCAGGCGAAGCGCGAGGTCTCGGTGCTGATGCAAGCCCTTGAGGAGCGTGTGCCGCAAGACCTGATGCGGGTGCATTCCGGCGAGCCAATCCAGAGCCTGACCCCGAGACTCGCGAAGCGCCTGAGCGACGAAAAAGGGATGGCGCCAAACGCCTCCCGTTGGGCCGTCGAGACCTGGGCGGAGGGTCTCGGCCTGGCGGCATTGATATCCAAGGGTCCGGTCACGGACGACGCGGCAGGCAAACAAGGCGCGCAGGCGCTGTTCCGTTCTGCAGCCAACCAGGCATTCGACGGTGCGTCCGCTCCGGTGCCGACCCCGATACCCAATCGCAAGCTGCGGGCCGCGGTGGCCGGGCTGGCGCTGTGTGGCGTGATCGCGTTTTCATGGTTCGGCTTCCTGCGTCCGGTTTTCGAGATCACCGCCGTCGAGACACAAGGTCCGCTGGTCGGCGACGGCAAGGCCAGGCCGGTGACGCTGGCGGTCCACGCCCGCCACGAAACCGTCAGGAACGTCGAGATGCGTTTCGTGAGTGGCGATGGCAACTGGAACACCCAGACCACCACCTACCCGGCCACCGGGACCGCCAGCGGCGAGACGAGGATCGGAGCCGGGACACTGGCCTACAGGACGGCGCAGCCGATGACGGCGACCTTCGAGTACGTGCTGGTGTCCAACGACGGCACGCGCAGCGCGCCATTCCAGCGCACCTTCAGCATCCTGCCTCCGATCGTGATCACCAGCGTCACGGCACCACGGCCGCTGGGCGTCGGCCGTGCGTTCAACGTCGACATCAAGTACCAGAAGGGGTCCACCGACATCGTGCAGATCGAACGTCGTGTCGTCGAAAGCTCGGTTCCTTGGCCTGACACGGCCGGCACGGCATCGGTGCAACCCGGCAACGCGAATGGCCTGGTGCAATACCCGTTCGACGCGGCCAAGCAACCGATGCGCAGCACCCTCGAATTCGTGCTGATCGACGCCCAGGGGGTGCGCAGCGAGCCGGCGCGCATGACGCTGGACATCGGCACGGCGGCCAACGGCGGCGGCGGACCGGCGGTGGTGATGGCGGTACAGCAGGTCACGCGCACCGGATCGTCCAGCGGTGTCGGCGCGGTGGTCGGTGGCGTGCTCGGTGGCGTGCTCGGGAACCAGTTCGGCTCGGGCAGTGGCCGCACGGTGGCGACATTGGCAGGCGTGGCCGGCGGAGCCTACGTGGGCAACAACGTCGAGAAGAACAACAACAGCACCAGCGGCTGGGAGACAACCGTGAAGTTCGACGACGGCAGCCGCCGCACCATCCGTCATGCAGGCGCGCCGACCTGGAGCGTCGGACAGCGAGTGGTTATCGACAACGGCACGATCACCAGCGCTGGCAACTGACCGTCCCGAGTCGCGTGAGCGACGCCACACGCAAAATCTGGGTGAGCCGCCAAGAGGCGGCTCACGTCATTGGCGACCCGCATCGGGTCCCACCGAACCTCGTCAGCGCCGCGCCACCTCGCGCATCGTCACGAATTCCTCGGCGCCCGTCGGGTGGATGCCGATGGTGCGGTCGAGCTGGGCCTTGGTGACGCCGGCCTGCATCGCCGCGGCAAAGCCCTGGATCACCTCGCCAGCGTCGGCGCCGACCATGTGCATGCCCAGCACGCGGTCGCTGGCGTCGTCGACCACGATTTTCATCAGCGTGCGCTCGGTGCTGCCGCTCAGGGTGTGCTGCAGCGCCTTGAACTCGCTGCGGTAGATGCGCACCGCACCCCGCTCGCGGGCCGCCTCTTCGGCCAGCCCGACGGTGCCGATGTTCGGGTGGGTGAAGACCGCGGTCGGGATCAGCCCGTAGTCGATCG
>JBJXEJ010000110.1:0-4311 GCA_046154125.1 Rhizobacter sp.
CCGCAGCTCCGACCACTTGCGAAAGCTGCGCGGCGTGAACCGCAGCGCGTAGTCCTCCATGGTCTCGCGGGCAACCCAGCTGTTGTAGTCGCGGCGAACCTTGACGACCCGCTGCACCGCTTGGCCATGCACGCGGTCCGGTGCCGCGACGATGCCCGGGCCCAGCACGGGGGAGCGCGACGGCGACAGGTTTGCGTGGGAAGGTTTGGCGATCGCCATGCGGAATTCTGGGGCAAGCCTCGTGCCAGACTTCGGTGCGGCGCCTCGCAAGCGAACAGACAGGCCTGCGGATCGATACCTCAGCCTGACCGCAACCCCGCGTTCGGCAGCAACCGGTATCCATCGCGGCCGAAGATCGCACGCAGGCTCACCTCCATCGCTGGATCCAGGGCCAGGCAGCGCACCGCCACACCTTGCGCGCGAGCCTCGCGCACGGCATGCCGTGCGTCTTCGCTCAGGTACTTCGGATCATGGACATCGATGTCATGCGTTTCGCCATCGCTGATCACCAGCAGGTTCATCCGCGGCGTCCTGCGGGCCAGCAACAGCGCACTGGCATGGCGCAGCGCGGCGCCGAGCCGGGTGGACCCTTCACTGCGCAGCCGCAGCAGGCGATCGAGCACCTGCGCATCAACGGGTTCGTCGAAATCCTTGATGCGCTGATAGTGAACACGGTGGCGCCCGTCGGACCAGAAGCCATGCAGCGCACACGCCGAGCGGTCGCCGAGGGCAGGCGAGCCCTCTGCCCAAGCCTCGGCCAGCGCGGCGATGCGTGCGTGGTCGAGCCCGGTGTCCATGTGCTCTGCGGACGACCGGGCCGTCGATGCAGACAGGTCCAGGAGGCACACGGTGACGCTGTCGCGGCGACGGCGCTCGCGGCCCTGGTAGACCCGCTCATCGGGGCGCTGTCCGACGCGCAAGGCCACGCCGCACTCGACCAATGCCTCGATGTCCAGGCTGTCGCCATCGGTCTGCCGCACCGAGCGCCGTGATGCCTGATCGGCCCACTGAGGCACCCAGGGTCGCAGCGAGCGCGCACGAATGCGCAGGACCTCGGCCGCTCGGGATGGATTGCAGCCATCCGCAGTGGACGGCAATGCGAGCCCCGCAGCAGCGCTGTCGAGCACGCTGCACCACTGCGCACGCGAGCGCCCGATCAGGCGGTCCCACTCCGGGTAGAGATGCACCGTCAAGTCGGCGGGAATCGCGAGTTCGGTCGGAGACCGGCTGCCGGAATCGAGCGGGGCATCGGCCTGCGCGATCGGTCTATCCAAGCGGTGTGCCTCGATGGCTGACGAGACCTGCGAGTCGCGCGGTTGCAGCCCACCCGAGGGCGGCGAAGTCGCAGCGCGCGACGCAGCATCTCGCGCGTGTGCCGGCAGCTCCAGCGCGGCCGAATCCAGCCCGCTCACGGCTCCCGACGGTTGCCACAACCAATGGTTGTCATCGCGATAGGTCGGCTGCACCCGATACGTCTTCGCGTTGAACGAGAGTCGCATCTGGCCGATGTCATTGCCCAGCAGCGAAGCAATGTGGCGCAGGCTGGCCGGGTCATCGATCGGTCCCGGCTGGAAGCCCGCCCCGGCGCAGGCGCTTGCAGCCTGATCGACACGGCCCTGGGCCGCGGACCCGAAGAACAGCCCGCGACCCTTCACGACCCAGGGGTGCGGATCGTTCTCTTCGGGCAGCAGCAGCGCACGGGACAGGCGACACATCAGCGACTCGAAATTACCGGCCTCGTCGGCACTGGTCTGGTGAAATGGAGCCCAGAGCCGTCGCAGTCCCGGCAGCTCGCGACAGGCCAGCCGTTCGACGCGCGCGTCCTCGAGCAAGCCGATCAGCGCCATCGTGATCGGCTTCAGGCCCTGCGGATCGAAGCGATGCGTCGAATGAACCAGATGTGCTCCGGCATGTGCAATCGCCGCCCGGCATGCCTCGCGCTCACCGGGATCCGACGCGGCATCGAGACACAGCGGCAGCGTCAAGCCGTGACGCGAGAGCCTCACGGCATCGGAACTGTCCTTGGCATGCAGCGGGGGAGCCACATCCCACAGCAGCCGAGCTGTCGCCTGCAGGTGCGCCCGCAGTCTGCACCAGTCCTTCCCGGCCGGCCCTGGTGCGCAGTCTGCCCGGTCGGGCATCGGGATCATCGGCGGGGCGGACGGTTCAGAAAATCGCATCGACCGCCGCCCGCAGCGCCTGCGCGAGATCCGGATCGTCGGTCAGCGGCGTCACCAGCGCCATCCGGCAGGCCGCCTGGGCGGACACCCCTTGCCGCATCAGCACACCCGCGTGCACCAGCATGCGGGTCGATGCGCCCTCATCCAGCCCATGCCCCTGCAGGCGCCGCGTGCGCGTACCGAGGGCGACCAGGCGGTCCGCCAGCGCCGCAGCGACCCCGCTCTCGTGCGCCACGATCTGGGCCTCGATCCCGGCATCGGGCGTGCCGAACTCGATGCCGCAGAAACGCTGCAGGGTCGAAGGCTTCAGCATCTTGTGATGCGATGCATAACCGGGGTTGTACGAGACCACCAGCGCGAAATCGGGATGCGCATGGACAAGTTCGTTGCATTTGTCGAGCGGCAGGACGCGGCGACTGTCGGCCAGCGGGTGGATCACCACTGTGGTGTCCGATCGCGCTTCGACCAGTTCGTCGAGATAGCAGATCGCGCCCGTGCGCACAGCGGCGGTCAGCGGCCCGTCAAGCCAGCGCGTACCCTCGGCGTCGAGCAGCCAGCGGCCGGTCAGGTCACTGGCACTCAGGTCGTCGTGGCACGCGATGGTGACCAGCGGGAGCCCGAGTCGCCGCGCCATGTGCTCGACGAAGCGGGTCTTGCCGCAGCCGGTCGGGCCTTTGAGCAGCACCGGAAGCCGGCGCGAGTAGGCAGCCTCGAACAGCGTGCATTCGTCGCCGATCGGTTGGTACCAGGGCACCGGCGTCATCGGCGGCACGGACCGGCCAAGGCGGCGCTCACGCCCGGTTCAGCGGTGGATGCCGGCGGTCGACTGGTTGGGCAGCCCCTCGATCGGACACTCGTCGGTACCGACCGTCGTGCGTGTGAACGACTCGACTTGCGCTCGTGCGGCATCAGGATCGGCGATCCACTTCGCATAGAAGCTGTAGGGGCAGGCCGCCACACCCTTGTCGCCATCACGCGAATTGATCACGCCGGTGTAACCGCGGTGCAGCAGCTTGAAGAGGTGGTTCTCGCTCTGCCCATTGCGGCGGAAGTCGCGGATCAGGCTCTTGGACAGCGCGGCGTACTGCACCCCCATCTCCTCCTCGCCACATTCGCCGAGCGTGCGGCCATCGAATCCGACCAGCGCCGAATGGCCGAAGTACGAGTACACGCCGTCGAAGCCCGCCGCGTTCGACACCGCCACATAGACGTTGTTGGCAAACGCCATCGCCTTGCTGATGAGGATCTGCTGCTCCTTGGCCGGGTACATGTAGCCCTGGCAGCGCACGATCAGTTCGGCCCCCTTCATCGCGCAGTCGCGCCAGATCTCGGGATAGTTGCCGTCGTCGCAGATGATCAGGCTGACCTTGAGTCCCTTGGGCCCGTCCGACACGTAGGTGCAGTCACCCGGGTACCAGCCCTCGATCGGCACCCACGGCATGATCTTGCGGTACTTCTGGACAATCTCGCCCTGGTCGTTCATCAGGATCAGTGTGTTGTAGGGGGCCTTGTTCGGGTGCTCCTCATGGCGCTCGCCGGTCAGCGAGAACACGCCCCAGACCTTCGCCTTGCGACATGCCGCAGCAAAGATCTCGGTCTCGGCGCCGGGGACGGTGGTCGCGTTCTCGTACATCTCGGCGCTGTCATACATGATCCCGTGGGTGCTGTACTCGGGAAAGATCACCAGGTCCAAACCCGGCAGCCCGGCCTTCATGCCCACCACCATGTCGGCAATCTGCCGGCAGTTGGCCAGCACCTCCGCCTTCGTGTGCAGCCTCGGCATCTTGTAGTTGACAACCGCGACGCCCACGGTGTCCTTGCTGCTTGAAATGTCGCCGTGGATCATGGTGCCTGGCCTCGCGAGGTCGAAGTGAATTCGCTGATTCTGGGAAGCTGCGGCAGCCCCACGAATACGTTGTTTGACGTACGACTGACCGGTTCCTGAAGCACGCACCAGAAATGGAAACGGGCCCTCGTGGGGCCCGTTCGGGAGACACCCTGCAGTCAGGGTGCGGCGGGAATCAGGCCTTCGCGCTCGGGCGATCGCTGACTTCCTTCCACCAACGCTGCAGGTTCTTGCATTCGGCCGGGATGCCGATGTCGGACCAGCCCGCGAACTCGATGCTGCAGT
>JBJXEJ010000111.1:0-15340 GCA_046154125.1 Rhizobacter sp.
GGCCTCATGGAAGCCGCAGAGGATCAGTTTCTTCTTGCCGGGGTAGCTGATCACATCGCCCACCGCATAGATGCCCGGCACGCTGGTCTCGCTGCGGGCGGTGTCCACCAGCAATTGGCGGCGGGCCATGGCCAGGCCCCAGTCGGCGATGGGGCCCAGCTTGGGGCTGATGCCCAGTTGCACCAGCAGCGCATCCACCGGCAGTGCATGGGTCTGCCCATCGCCGTCCACCCACCGCACGCCGGCCAGCCGCGACGGCTGGCCCGGCAAGGTGTCGACAGCCATGATCTGCCCTGCCAGGAAGCGCGCCCGTCCCGCATCCAGATGGGCCTGCCAAACGGCCATCAGCGCCGCCTCAACCGCCAGCGTTGCGCGGCGGTGCAGCAGGGTGACGCTGGCGGGCCGGTGCGCCGCGGGCAAGTCGTGCAGGGCCTGCGCCAGATCGGCCGCGGCCTGCACCGCGCTGTCTTCACCGCCCACCACCAGCACCTGGCGGCCGGCCAGCGTGTGGATGTCCGGCAGGCGGTACAGCAGGTGCGCTGCGTCCAGCGCATCGGCACCGGGCACCTGCAGCTGCCGCGGCTGGAAGGCGCCCACGCCAGCGGCGATGAACACCGTGCGGGCGATGAAGCTGCGGCCTGCGCTGGTGGCCACGTCGAAGTTGCCATCGGCCCGCGGCTGCAGGCTGCTGATCACCTGGCCCAGGTGCCAGCCCGGCGCAAACGGTGCGATCTGCCGCTGCAGCAAGGCCACCAGCTCGCGCCCGGTGCAGACCGGCACCGCAGGGATGTCGTAGATCGGCTTGTCGGGGTAGAGCTCGATGCACTGGCCACCGGGCGTTGGCAGCGCGTCCACCACCTCGGCATGCACGCCCTGCAGGCCCAGCTGGAACACCTGGAACAAGCCAACCGGCCCGGCGCCGATGACCAGCGCGTCACAGGCGATGGTGGGGCCGGCGGCCTCAGCGCCGGGCATGCCGGTTCAGCGGATCAGCTCGGACAGCTTGTCCTTGCGGTCCTTCCAGTCGTCGGCGTCGGGCAGCGGCGCCTTGCGCTTGGTGATGCTGGGCCAGTTCTTGGCCAGCTCGGCATTGAGCTTGATGAAGGCCAACTGGTCGGCAGGCACGTCTTCTTCCGGCAGGATGGCATTGACCGGGCACTCGGGAATGCAGACCGCGCAGTCGATGCACTCGTCCGGGTCGATCGTCAGGAAATTCGGGCCTTCGCGGAAGCAGTCGACAGGGCACACATCCACGCAATCGGTGTACTTGCAGCGGATGCAGGATTCGGTGACGACGTGGGTCATGACAGAGGCTCGGTGGTTGGGTGGGAGAACGGCTGAGTCGGCGCCCTGGGCAGGCCGCGCGGTTGCCCGGCTCAGCGCAGCTGAATTTTACGTGTTCAGGGTGGCCTTCGAAGGCGCAGGGCTGAGGTCGCAGGCCGATGGTTGCGCTGCATCAATCGGACGGGCTCCGGCCCCTACCACGACCACCGTCGGACGACCAGCATGCAGCATGCTCGCGCGTCCCAGGGTGTCGACCGTGTGGTCGCTGTGCAACTCGTCGGGCCACCCGGCGCGTGAAATCACGCACACCTCGGTCTGCGGCGGCCAGTCGGCGTGAACCAGCTGGCGTGCCAGCGCGCCCAGCTGCTTGCCGGCCATGTAGAACACTTCGGTGTCGGCATGACGGCTGGCGCGCAGCGGGCTGGAGCTTGCCGGTTCCGCGGACGCCCCGGTGCGGGCATCGGGCGCCGCGCGTGTCATGGCGGTCGACAGGCAGACGCTGCGCCCGGAGCCACGCCGGGTCAGCGGACGCTGCGCCGAGGCCGCGGCGGCCAGTGCCGCCGTCACGCCGGGCACCACCTCGCAAGCGATGCCCGCTTGGGCCATCGCCTGCAACTCTTCTTCCAGGCGGCCGAACAAGCTGGGGTCGCCACCCTTCAACCGCACGACCAGACCTCCGGCGCCCACGTCGTGGGCGCTCTTGACCAGCAGCGCATTGATGGCGGCCTGTCCGGTACTGTCGGCGAATCCGCGCTTGCCGACATGCAGCCAGCGGGCCTGCGGCGCCAGGTCGCGCAGGGCAGGGTCGGCCAGCGCATCGGTCAGCACCACGGCGGCCCGGGCCAGCCGTTGCGCACCGCGCAAGGTGATCAGATCGGCTTCGCCCGGCCCGGCGCCGACGAAGGCGATGCGTGCTGCCGATGTCGAGCCCGGGCGATCCATCGTCATGCGGCGGACTTCACCAGCAGCGCGCCGCTGGTGCGGTTGGTCGTCGGGTCGACGACGATCAGCGAGCCGCCACTGCGGTTCGACGCATACGCCTCGACCGGCAGCGGCTGCTGGGTCTCGACGATCACGTGACCGATCTCGTTGACGGCGAGTTCGTGCGCGTCGATCGCTTCCAGCGTGTGGATGTCGAGCCGGCTTTCGATGCTGGCGATGCGCGCCTGCACCCAGCGGTTGCCGTGGCGCAACCAGTACTTGCGTCCGACCACGGCCGGCTCGGTGTCGAGCCAGGCCAGCGTTGCGGCAAAGCTCTGCATGCCGTTGACGCTGTCGGGCGTGGAGATCCAGTCGCCACGCGACACGTCGAGCTGGCGATCGAGCACGACGCCGGCCGAACGGCCTGCCGCGACGCGATCGACCACGCTGCCGGCGAGGCGCACTTCGGCCACCACCGCGCGCTGGCCGCTCGGGAAGATCTGCACATCGTCACCTGCCTTGACACTTCCGTGGGCGATGCGCCCCCACAGCGTGCGCGGCTGGTTGCCGGTTCCTTCGCCTTCGCGCGCCACGTATTGAACCGGGATCAGCAGGTCGCCTTCGGTGCGCTCCTGGGCGGCCGGCAGTGATTCGAGCAGCTGCAGCAGCGTCGGCCCGCTGTACCAGGTGCTCCAGTCGGTGCCGTCGGTGACCAGCGTCTGCGTGACGTTGTCGCCGCGCAGGGCAGACACCGGCACGATGCCGGCGACCGCGATGCCGGCCGCATCGGCGAATGCGCGCAACGCGACGCTGACCGCATCGAACGCCTGCTGCGGATCGGCGACCGCGTCGAGCTTGTTGACCGCGAACACGATGCTCGGCACACGCAGCAGGTGCGCCAGCAGTGAATGGCGACGCGTCTGCGGCAGCAGCGCCAGGGGCGTCTGATGCGTGTCGAGCTTGGTGATGTCGACCAGCACCACCGCCGCATCGCTGCCGGCGGCGGCCGTCACCATGTTGCGCGTGTACTGCTCGTGGCCCGGGGCATCGGCGATGATGAATTTGCGGTGCTTGGTCGCGAAGTAGCGGTAGGCCACGTCGATCGTGATGCCCTGTTCGCGCTCGGCCTCGAGGCCGTCGGTCAGCAGCGACAGGTCGATCGGCGCGCCGGCGGCCTTTTTCTCCAGCGTGTCGAGCTGATCGGCCAGGATCGCGCGGCTGTCGAACAGCAGGCGGCCGATCAGCGTGCTCTTGCCGTCATCGACGCTGCCGGCGGTGAGGAAGCGCAGTGCGCGGTGGTCCGGCTGCGCCTTCGAGGTCATCGTTGTCATCAGAAGTAGCCTTCTTTCTTGCGCCGCTCCATCGACGCGTCGGAGGTGCGGTCGTCCATGCGGGTCGCGCCGCGTTCGCTGACGGTCACCTGCAGCGTCTCGGCGACGATCTCGGTGGCGTTGGCGGCGGGGCTCTCGACCGGGCAGGTGCAGGTCATGTCACCGACGGTGCGGAAGCGCACCTCGGCGGTCTCGACGGTTTCGCCGGCTTCGAGCGGCGTGACCTCGGTCAGCGGCACCAGCAGGCCCTTGCGGCGGATCACCTGACGCTGGTGCGCGAAGTACAGCGATGGCAGCGGGATGTTCTCGCGCGCCAGGTACAGCCACACGTCGAGCTCGGTCCAGTTGCTGATGGGAAAGGCGCGCATGTGCTCGCCTGGCTTAATGCGCGTGTTGAACAGCGTCCACAGTTCGGGGCGCTGTTCCTTCGGCTGCCACTGTCCGAAGCTGTCACGGTGGCTGAAGATGCGCTCCTTGGCGCGCGCCTTCTCCTCGTCGCGACGAGCGCCACCCATCAGCACGTCGAAGCGGTGTTCCTCGATCGCCTCGAGCAGCGCCACCGTCTGGTGGCCGTTGCGCGATTCGAGCGGGTGGGCGAGGCGCACCGTGCCGCGCTTGATCGAATCCTCGAGGTGCCCGACGACCAGTCGTTCGCCCATTTCGGCCACACGGCGGTCGCGGAACTCGATCACTTCGGGGAAGTTGTGGCCGGTGTCGACGTGCAGCAGCGGGAAGGGCAGGCGACCCTTGAATTCGTTTGGGTTCCTCGGGTCGACCTTGGTCTTGAAGGCCTTTTCTGCCAGCCGCAGCACCACGCAAGAGTCCTTGCCACCCGAGAACAGCAGCGCCGGACGCTCGAAGGCGGCGATGGTTTCGCGCAGGATGAAGATGGCTTCTTCCTCGAGCCAGTCGAGGTGGGTCTGGTCCAGTTCGGGGAGCAGCTGCTCCACGCTGACGACGGCGTTCATGGTCTGTCTCCGATCATCGATACGGCGCCCTCGGGCGCGTTGTCCTTCACATGCAATCCGCATTCCTTGGCCTTCTCGTCCTCCCACCACCAGCGGCCGGCGCGGAAGTCCTCGCCGACGGCGATGGCGCGAGTGCAGGGCGCGCAGCCGATGCTGGGCATGAACTCGTCGTGCAGCGGGTTGTAGGGCACGTCGTTGACGGAAACGTGGTGCCAGACGTCGTTCCAGGTCCACTCGGCCAGCGGATTGAACTTGATGCGGCCCTGGCCGTCGTCCTCGCTGAACGGAACTATGGCGCGGGTGTTCGACTGCTCGCGGCGCAGGCCGGTGATCCAGGCGGTGCGGCCGGCCATCATGCGCGCCAGAGGTTCCATCTTGCGGATACCGCAGCAGGCCTTGCGCAACGCCAGGCTCTGGTACATCGCGTCCTTGCCATTCGTGGCGACGAAGTGAATGACCGACTCGTTCACCGGTTTGAACACCTCGACGGCCAGGCCGTAGCGCTGCTCGATGCGCGGGATCAGCGCCAGTGTCTCGGCGTGCAGCATGCCGGTGTCCAGCGTCGCGATCGCGACGCCCTGCGCGCCGCCCAGTCCGTGGCGTGCGATCAGGTCGGTCAGCACCATGTCCTCGACGCCGAGGCTGGTCGACTGGACGATGCGGCCGCCGTGCGCAGCACCGGCTTCCTTCAACACCGCGACGGTGTGCGCGAGGCGATCCTCGAAGCCCGGCGTCTTGCGGGCATACAGATCGATCGCGCTCATGGGTACACCCTTCGCACTTCGTGCTGTCCCGCCAAGCGGGAGCACTCGCCCTTGGGGCGGCCCTGCGGGCTCATATCGACGCTCCTGCATTCACGAAGTCAGCCGTTGAATCTGCCACGGATTCCGGACGTGCAAACCGCGGACGGTGCTCCTGCACGTCGCCCTGGTAGTGGCCTGCGAAGAAGGTCAACGCGCGCTCGGCCGCTTCGCGCGACTGGTCGGCGCGCAGCACCAGTGCATCGAAGCCGGTGCGCTGCAGCAGCGGCAGCATGTCGACCAGCACCTCGCCGAGCGCGCGGATCTCGCCCTGGAATCGGTAGCGCGAGCGCAGCAGGTGCGCCTGGCTGTAGGCGCGGCCATCGACCCATTTCGGGAACCGCAGCGCGATCAGGCCCAGCCGCGGCAGATCGGCTTCGAGTTCGCGCACGTCCTGGTCGTTCTCGACGATCACGCCGACCGGCATGCCCGCAGGCCAGTGGTGGCACACGCTGTGCCATTGCAGCCAGCTCAGCAGCAGGTTCGGCTTCGGGGTGATGGTGACCATCGGTCCGTCGTCGCCGTGGACGGTGTGCCAGGGGTCCTGGGCGTACTGGATGAATTTCATGGGGATCGTCCTCAGTCCGTGCGCGCGGTGTCGGTCGCCGACTCGCGCGCCGTCGATCGGCGTACCGCGTTGGTCGCGGCCTTGAACGGGTCGAGGCCGATGCGCTTGACGGTGTCGATGAATCGCTCGCTGCCCTGGCGCTGCGTCTGGTAGGTGGTGATGACTGCCTCGATGGCGTCGGCCGCTTCGTCGGCGGCGAACGACGGGCCAATCACCTTGCCGGCAATCGGGCCGCCGCTGATCGCCGAGCCGTCGGAGCCGCCGAGTGTGATCTGGTACCACTCGGCACCGTCCTTGTCGACGCCGAGGATGCCGATGTGGCCGCTGTGGTGGTGGCCGCAGGAATTGATGCAGCCGCTGATGTGCAGGTCGATGTCGCCGATGTCCCAGAGCTCGTCGAGGTCTTGATAACGCTCGGTGATCTCGGCGGCCAACGGGATCGAGCGCGCGTTGGCGAGGGCGCAGAAATCGCCACCGGGGCAGGCGATCATGTCCGTCAGCAGGCCGATGTTCGGCGTCGCGAAGCTCGCGCTGTGCGCGGCCTCCCACAGCGCTGGCAGATCAGACTCGAGCACCCAGGGCAGCACCAGGTTCTGGTCGTGCGAAACACGCAACTCGCCGTGGCTGTAGCGGTCGGCCAGATCAGCGGCCAGCGCCATCTGCGCGTCGGTGATGTCGCCGGGCGCCTGGCCGGTGCGCTTCAACGACAGCGTGACCGCGCGGTAGCCGCTGAGCTTGTGGGCATGCACATTGCGCTGAATCCAGCGGCTGTAGCCGGCAGGCAGATCAGCAGGCATCGGAATGCCGGCCGACGGCCGGGCGGCCACGCCGGCCGGGATCACGAAGCTGGCATTGACGCGGTCGAACTCCGACTGCGGAATGATGTGCGCGGTGCCGTCGATATCGCGGTCGAGGATGTCGCGGAACTCGGCGTTCACGTCGTCCACGAAGCGCTGGCCTTCGGCCTTGACCAGGATCTTGATGCGCGCCTTGTAGATGTTGTCGCGCCGGCCGTAGCGGTTGTAGACACGCACCACGGCCTCGATGAAGACCAGGATCTGCTGCCATGGCAGGAACTCGCGGAACACCGTGCCGATGACCGGCGTGCGGCCCATGCCGCCGCCAACCAGCACCTTGAATCCGACCTCGCCGGCGTCGTTCTTCAGCAGGTGCAGCCCGATGTCGTGCCAGCCGATCGCCGCGCGGTCTTCGCTGGCCCCAGTGACCGCGATCTTGAACTTGCGCGGCAAGAAGGCGAACTCGGGGTGCAGCGTGCTCCACTGCCGCATGATCTCGCCGTACGGACGAGGGTCGACCGATTCGTCGGGCGCGATGCCGGCAAAGCAGTCGCTGGTGATGTTGCGGATGCAGTTGCCGCTGGTCTGGATGCCGTGCATGTGGACGGCGGCCAGCTGGTCCATCACCTCGGCGCTCTTGTCGAGCGGGATCCAGTTGTATTGCAGGTTCTGGCGCGTCGTGAAGTGCGCATAGCCGCGGTCGTAGTCGCGGGCGATGCGCGCCAGTCCGCGCAATTGCGCCGAGCTCAGCTCGCCATACGGCACTGCCACCCGCAGCATCGGTGCGTGGCGTTGCACGTACCAGCCGTTCTGCAGGCGCAGCGCGCGGAATTCGTCGTCCGGCAGGCGGCCGGCAAGGTGGCGATCGAGCTGATCTCGGTACTGCGCGGCACGCTGCCGCACGAAGTGCTTGTCGAAGTCGGTGTAGGTGTACATCGCGTGAGTTCGATAACCAGTGATTAATGAATGACCTTGAGCCCGGCCGTCACCAGCGACAGGCACAGCAGCGTGCGCACCAGGCGCTCGGGCATCCTGCGGGTCAATTGCGCACCCAGCCAGATGCCGGGAATCGATCCGATCAGCAGCGCCCCGAGCAAGCTCCACTCGACGTTGCCGAGCGTGGCGTGGCCAATGCCCGCCACCAGTGTCAGTGGCACGGCATGCGCGATGTCGCTGCCAACGATGCGGTGTGACGGCAGTTTCGGGTACAGCAGCAGGATCAGCGTCGCGCCGATGGCACCGGCGCCGATCGAGCTGAGAGACACCAGCACGCCGAGGATGAGTCCGCACAGCACCGTCAGCGCAGGCCGGTTGCCATCGGTGATCCAGCGTTCGAGCCAGCGGCCGACCTTCACCCAGATCTGCTTGAAGGCCACCGTCACTGCGGTCAGCAGCAAGGCGATGCCCAGCGAGAAGGTCAGCGCACTGGCCCATCCCTTGGTCAATCCGGTCAAGTGCATCAAGGCGATGGTGGCCAGCGAAGCCGGGATGCTGCCCGAGAGCAGCAGTCGGGTGATTCGCCAGTCGACATGACCGGCCTGGTGGTGCGACAGCGAGCCGGCGGTCTTGGTGACGGCTGCAAACCACAGGTCGGTACCGATCGCCACCGCCGGATTCAGCTTGAACACCGACAGCAGCAAGGGGGTCATCAACGAGCCACCTCCGACGCCGGTCATGCCAACGATGGCACCGACGCCGAAGCCACTGAGTATCGCGATTGGATCCATCGGAAGTCCGGAAACGGGCTCGCGGCGACGTGCCCGGCCAAAGTCAACCCGCGACTGTAACGACGGCCCTTAGCTTGAAGAACTATATTTTAAGAAGGGACCTATGCCTTGGCGCTATATAGGTCGCACTTCGTCTCAACGAGTCTGTGAGCACGCCCGCCGATCGCTGTACGGCGGTCCGCATCTCGCAGGATTCAGGCTACTTTTTCGGCCGAGCCTGCTCGGCAATGGCCGGCACACGACGGGCGAGGGCTTCGATGTCGATGGCCGGCAGCGTGATGGATTCGGCCGGGCAGCGGCCCGGAGCGTCTTCACCCACCGCCCAATCCTTGGCTTCCTCGCTCAGGCTGGCGGGGCGAGCGATGCCCAGCTGAGCCGTCAGCTGGCTCATGCCGGCATGGGTGCGGGCAAACGCCAGCGCGCGGTCGTATTCGGCGTTGGCGTAGGCGCGGCGGGCCGTGTAGAGCTCGTTTTCCGAATTCAGCAGATCAAGCAGGCTGCGCTGTCCGATGTCGAACTGCTGGCGATACGCGTCGCGGGCCTTTTCGATCGCCAGGGTGTTGCGGTCGAGCAGCACCAGTTGCTCGGTCAGCTTGCGGGTGTCGTTGTAGGCGATCGCGGCCGTCTGGCGCACGTCTCGGCAGGCCTTGTCGCGCAGGTCTTCGGCCTGACCGACCAGATTGACCTGCTGGCGCACGCGGGCCTGATCGCTGCCGCCGTTGTAGAGGTTCCAGTTCAGCACCAGTTCGGCCGAACTGTCGTGCTTCTGGTCGCGCACGCCTTCGTAGTTGTTGCCGAAGCCGCTTCGCACCCGCGCCTCGATCCGAGGCTGGAACGCGGATTCACGCACCTGCGCCGAGGTGCGCGCAGCTCTCACGGCCTCGACGCTGGCGCTGATGGCGGGGCTCTGCACGACCGCGCGGTTCAGCATCTCGGTGCTGCTGGCGGGTACATCGGTGTTGAGCACCGTCAGCGTGCCGGTCGGTGCCGATGCTTTCGGTGGTACCTCGCCGATCACGCGCAGGTAGCGCGCCATCACGTCATGCAGGTTGGCGACCTCGGTGGTCAGGTTGGATTCAGCCAGCGACAGCCGCGCATTGGCTTGTTCGAGGTCGACACCCCGGCCGACGCCCGCGCGGAATCGCGACTGGATCTGCTGCGAGGCATAGCGATGCTGCACATAGTTGTCTTCGGCCAGCGCAACCAGGCGCTGGAAGCGCAGCACGTCGTAGTGCGCGCGGGTGGCTTCGAGCGTGGTCTGCTCGGTCGCTTCGAGCAGATCGAAATAGCGGCTCAGGCGGTCATGACCGATGCGATCGACCTCGCGCTGGGTGCCCAGGCCGTCCCACAGCAACTGGGTCAGGCTCAGGCCCAGACCGGTTCGCCGCAGGGATTCGGATTCCGGCTGGCGGGAGGTGATCTTGTCCTTGTCGATACCGACGCTGGCGTTCAGGTCGACGCGTGGGCGCAGTGCGCCCCGAGCGACATCGACTGCATCGCCGGCGGCGCGGTATGCGTTGAAGCGTGAGGCGACATCCGGACTCGACAGCAGGGCCTTCTCGACCGCGATACGCAGCGGGTCCGACGCGATCCCGGAGGTCTGCGCGTGTGCCAGATGGGTGTTACTCAGCATGGCGATGGCGGTGGCAATCAGCGTGCGGTAAATGCGCATGGTCTCGAGGTGGAGTGAGGTGTTTGGTGATGGCGGGCTTCGAACTCGCGCCCTTCGCTCACCGCCGGTATGGGCCGGCGGTCGAGCGCACGAAGTCTATGCGGTGATGTCTGCACGCGAGCTGCCTGCTTGGTGAATTTGTAACATTTGGTGGCGCGCCTTTGTGCAGCACATCACGGGAACCCGACAAGGCTTCGATTTTCATCAGTGCGTCGCCGCTGATTCAAGTTGCTGCACCCCGTGACGACAACGATGAGTGATCCCGCGATTGCCCGCCGCGCAAACCCCTCCGCCGATGCCATCGATCCTTCTGCGCTCGCGCCAGGCCGCCGCGTTCTGGGTGCTGCTGGCCGGTCTGCTCCTTTTCGCACCGACCCCGCGAGCCTGGGACGCCGATCGCATGGCGCTGGCCGCTCAGCAGCAGGGTGCGAAGGCCGTGGCAGGACTGCGGGCGCTGCAACCTCTGTTGTCCGCTTCGGCGGACCCGGACGATCGCCATCGCCTGCAGGCGATCAATGAATTCTTCAACCGACGCATCCAGTTTCGCGACGATCTCGAGGTTTGGGGTCAAGTCGATTACTGGGCCAGCCCGTTCGAGCTGCTCGAGAAAGGGGCGGGTGACTGCGAGGATTTCGCCATTGCCAAGTACTTCAGCCTGGTGGCTGCCGGCATGGCTGCCCAGAAGTTGCGTCTTGTCTATGTGCGCGCCCTGCTCGGCGGTCCGGGCGGAGCGGTGCAGGCCCACATGGTGCTGGCCTACTACGCATCTCCGAATGCCGAGCCCCTGATTCTGGACAACCTGATCACGGAGGTGCGACCAGCGTCGCGCCGCCCCGACCTGACACCTGTTTTCAGCTTCAATGCCGACGGCCTGTGGCAGGGTACCGGAGCGCAGGCCGCTGGCGACCCTGTGACGCGCCTGTCGCGCTGGCGAGACGTCATGGTCAAGGCCCGAGCCGAAGGATTTGAGCCGTGACCTGGCTTCAACACTGCATCGATTTCAAGGAGCGAACATGTCGCTGATTCGTCAAGTCTGGCTGCTGCTGCTGGCCACCATCTTGCTGGCTTTCGCTGGCAGTGTGGGGGTCGTCACCACGTCGACGCGCGACCTGTTGCAGACACAGTTGCGACTCAAGAACAGCGACAACGCCACCTCGCTGGCGCTGGCACTGTCCCAGCAGAAAGGCGATGCGGCGCTGATGTCGCTGTTGATGGCGGCGCAGTTCGACACCGGTTATTACCGGCGAGTGCGCCTCGTGTCGGCTGACGGCAAGGTGGTGTTCAGTCGCGAATCTTCCTTTCAGCCGGCCCGGGCGCCTGCCTGGTTTGTTGCTGCGGTACCCATCGAGTCTCGGCCCGGCATTGCACAGGTCACCGATGGCTGGCATGCGCTGGGGCAGGTGCAGGTCGAAAGCCACGTGTCTTATGCCCACGATGCCCTCTGGACAACCAGTGTGCGCTCGGCGCTGGCGATGTCGCTGGTGGGTTTGCTGGCCGCCATCCTGGGCATGTGGGTGGCGGGTCGCATCAGCCGGCCGCTGGACGCGGCAGTGGCCCAGGCGCATGCGCTGGAGCAGGGTGAGTTCGTCACGGTGCCCGAACCCCGCATGCCCGAAGTCCGCCGCCTCACCCGCGCGATGAATTCGCTGGTTGCGCGGCTTCGCACGACGTCCAGCGCGCAGGCCGAGCAGCTGGCTGCCTTGCACCGGCAAGCCAATGCCGACGCGCTGACCGGGCTCTCCAATCGCAATCATTTCCTCGTGCAGCTCACCGCCGCCTTGCAGCGCGAAGACGGACCGGCGGACAGTGGACTGGTGCTGCTTCGTGTCATGGACCTGGGCACGCTGAATCGGCAGTTCGGCCACGCCGCCGCCGACCGAATCCTTGTCACGATCGCGCAATCGTTGAAACCGTACGCCGAGGGCGTCAAGGGGTGCTTCCTGGGGCGGTTGAACGGCTCTGATTTCGCGTTGTGCCTGCCTGCGCCCGGCGTGGCCCTGGAAACCGCACAGGCGGTCGCCGAGGCACTGCGGTTGGTGCTGCCGACGCTCGGCAGCGGTGCAGCGGTGTGCCTGGGAGCGGTCGAAACGCATCGTGACATGCTGCCTGGCCGGGCGATGAGTGCTGCCGACGAGGCGTTGGCACGCGCCGAGATGCGCGGTGCGTTCGCGGTTGAACTGGGCAGCGAACCTCCGGGGGCGACAGCGGTACTCGGCGAAGGTGCCTGGCGCCAGCGCATCGTGCAGGCGCTTGAACGGCAACGCGTGCGCCTGATGGAGTTCCCGGTGCTCAATGTGCGTCGGCAGCTGGTGCACCTGGAGTGCCCACTGCGGCTGCAACTGGAGAACGACGGCGCATTCGAGCCGGCGGCGCGCTGGTTGCCGTTGGCCGCACGCAGCCGTCTCACGGTCGATGTCGACGAACGCGCGTTGACGCTGGCGCTGCAGGCGGCCCATCACGACGGACAGGTGCGATGCGTCAACCTGTCACCGGCCTCGCTGGCCGACAGTGCATTCGCGGCCCGTCTGCGTGCGCGTCTGTGGACCGCACCGCAGGCGGCGAAACTGATCTGGCTGGAGATCGATGAAAGCGCTGCGGTCGAGCATTTCGAACTGCTGCGCGAGTTGACACGGCAGCTCAGGTCGACAGGGGTGCGATTCGGCATAGAACACGCGGGCGAGCGCCTGGGCCAGATTCCGCGACTCTTCGAAGCGGGCCTCGACTACGTCAAGCTCGATGCATCGGTGACCCTCGGGGTCGGCCGTGACGACCAGCGGGCGCTGTTCGTTCGCGGCACCGTCACCCTGCTGCACGGAATGGGGATCCAGGTGTATGCCGAGGGAGTCAGTGACTCCCTCGATGCCTCGCGCCTGTGGGAGTGCGGCATCGACGGTGCGACCGGTCCTTGGATCAGCACGCTGGACATTGCCGCCGGCTGAAGCGGCGGCGGGCCGCCTGCATGCAGGCAGCCCGGTCCGTTCGGGTCAGTCGGTGACCAGCTTGCCGCGTTGCAGCAGGTCGTTGATGACCTGGTGGTCGTTGCTGAAGCTCCCGACAAGGTTCAATCCGCTCAGCGTGATCACCTGATCGACAGCTGCCGGGTTGTAGTTGCCTGCTGCAAAGCCGCCCGTCGAACTGATCTCGACGACGGTGTTTCCGCCACTCACCGAGAAGTGAAGGAAGTTGGCCAGGTTGCCCTCGTTCGCCGTCACGGTGGCCGCGTTGTTGAGTCCGATGACGTTGGGCAGCGTGACTGCGTTTGCAGCATGCGACTCCCCGATCAACAGATCTCGCAGGTCGAGCACGTCGCCGGCGTGGCTGGTGTTGTCGAAATCGGTGATCACATCGCGCGCCGGAGTCGTCGTGGTGCCGCCGTCCCCCAGAGACCAGCGGAACACGTCGTGCCCGGCGTCACCGGTCAATTGATCGTTGCCCTTGCCGCCCTGGATCAGGTCCGCGCCACCTCCGCCGCTCAGTGCGTCGTTGCCCAGCCCGCCGATCAGGTGATCGCGGCCGGCGCTGCCGGTCAGGTTGTCGTCCCCACCGCCGCCGTCGAGCACCGACCCGGTTCGGATGTTGTAGGTGCCCGGCGTCGCGCCGGCGACGATGTCCTGCAGATCGGTCAGGGCGGGTGCGTTGGAATCGCTGAACAGTGGAATCGATTGAGACCCGAGGATCTGGTAGCTGCTGTCAGGGCTTCCGCTCAACTTGAATTCGATGCGCAGCACGGCGTTGCCACCCTGCTCCCAATAAATCAGTTCAAGCGGCGTCATCCCCCCTTCGATCGGCACGCCGGTGTACACCCGCACCGTCGGAGGCTGTATTTCGTCGTAAATGGCGACATCGTGGTTGCCCAGGCGCAGCCGAAAACCATCGTCCCCGTTCACTCGGATGTCGTACATGCCTGCCGCAAAGTACGCTTGGCCAGTGAGGCGGATCGCTGCGTCGCTGGTCTTTCCCAGGCCGCTGGTCGGGCCGAGTCCGTCATCGTTGTCGCCTGTGCCTCGGGTGATTCGAAGGCTGCCGGCGTCGCTGCGGCCGGGCTGGTTGAGCAGACGGTAAAGCTGACTGTTGTCGTTGTTCAGCGTCGCGATCGACGCGCCCGGAGCAAGGTTCGGGTTGGTTCCCAGCGAACCGGCGACCGTCTGGGAAACACCATAGTCGATGGCGGTCGATGTGAACCTGGCGTCTGTTGCATTTTCGTTGGCGGCGGTGGTCGTGCCGACCACATTGCCGCCGCCGAAGGCTGCGTTCCGCCCGTTGACAATCGCGTTGATGTCGGAGACGTGGTCGAGATTACCCAGAGTTCCATCGTCGCTGTGCCTGCGGTTGCCGATACCGGTACTGACGACAGGGTTGAAGTCGTTGTACCCGTAGTACTCGCCGCTCAGACCGAGCGGGTTGGCCAGAGGGACGATCGTGGGTGGTCCGGCCGTCACCGTGTCGGCTTCGCCTGCCACATGCAAGGTCAGCGTTGCAGTCGCGAGCCCACCATGGCCGTCGGACACCTCGTAGGTGAAGACGTCGTCGACCTGGGTGCCTGTGGCGACCGAGCCGGCCCGGTTGGCGACGTAGTTGTAGCTGCCATCGCTGCGCAGCAGCAGGTCCCCGTAGGTTCCGGCGACATTGACGCCCGCAGGCACGACCGAGGTACTTGGAACGCCTGCGCCGGCGATGACCTGGGTCACGGTCAGCGCGTCGCCTTCGGCGTCGGTGTCACGTCCGGCGTCGACCGAGGTCGACAGGATGATGCCCTCCGCGGCGCTGACCGTTCGAGTCTGCGACGACTGCACATTGCCCTCGTCGTTCTGGGCCACCGGCGCATCGTTGACGGGCAGGACATCGAGTGCGAAGGTGGCGGGAGCCGAGGACAGGTTGTCGTTGTCGGTGACCGTGAAGACCACGTTGGCTGAGCCATTGAAATCAGGATCAGGCTTGAACACCAGCTGGGCGGCATCGGCAGGAGACAACGGCGTGCCCGCAACCACGGGCGTGACGCCGTCGTTCAGGAACAGCGTGCCGTGACTTGGCAGCGTCGTGACGGTCACGGACTGGACGGTGCCGTCGAAGTCGGTTCCGGTGAGCGAGACGGCCAACTGCGTGTCCTCGTCACCAGAGGCAGATCCTGGCGTGGCCTGGGGTGGTGCCGAGACGGTGATGTTGACGGTGGCGGTGTCGGTGCCGCCATGGCCATCGGAGATGGTGTACGTGAAAGAAGCCGGGCCGGTGTAGCCGGCGGTGGGCGTGAACACCACGTTGCCGGCGACGATGG
>JBJXEJ010000112.1:0-10339 GCA_046154125.1 Rhizobacter sp.
TCCTGCGGCGGTCCCAGCCGAAGAAGCAGGCGACCTCGTCGCGACGGATCATCGTGTCGGACTCGCCGAGCGCCATCAGTTCCTGCGTGTATGGCGCCTCGAAAAGCAGGTAGCTGGCCAGCGCGGCGCCGCGCGCCTGTCTGCCTTCGCCCGACACGCCGACACCACGCAGCAGAGCGCGGACGGCATTCGGCAGGCTGCCCAGGTGGCGCGCGGCAATGTCGTCGAGCCGCTGACTGGGGGCGATCACCAGCACGTCGATCGGTCGCAGGCCGCTGTGCAATCTCGCTTCGGGCGACAGCAGCGACAGCGTTCGGTTGATGCGCTGCAGGCGCTCGACGTCGACCGCCAGCGCGTCGAGGAAGATGTTCGACAGCGCGTGGCCGGCGATCTGCGCCAGGTTCGGGTACTCGTGGCTGCCGACACGGCCCTCGATCGGCAGCGCCGGCTCGTGCATGCGCCCGGCACCGACCACCAGGATGCGCTCGGCCCCGAGGTGCACCGCCGGAGAGATGGGCGCCGACTGCCGCATCGAGCCATCGCCGAAGTACTCCTGCCGCCCGTGGAGGCCCAGCTCGACTGCCGGGAAAACGAACGGGATCGCCGACGAGGCGAGCAGGTGATCGATGGTGATCGGCTGCCGCACCGCCACCCGTTGCGAACGGTTCCAGGGCCCGGTATCGGCCAGCGCGTCGTAGAAGGTCACGTGCAATCCCGAGCCGTAGCCCGAGGCGCTGACGGCCAGCGCCTTCAGATGCCCCCCGCTCATCATGTCGTTCAGCCGATGCACCGGCACCAGATCGGCCAGCAGTTCGCGCAGCGGGCTGTTGTCGAGCAGCGACCTGGGGCGCGCACGCCGCCATTTGGCCAGCACCCAGCCGAGCGACAGCATCGTCAGCCAGCGCGCCCCGGTGCGGATGACGCCCAGCGAGTCGGCGCGATACACCTGATCGGCATGGAAACCCGCCCAGGTGTCGACCAGCCTCGCGATCGCGCCATCGATGTCGTCTGCGCGACACGCCAGCGCCGCGGCATTGATCGCACCGGCGGAGGTGCCGGCGATCACGTCGAACGGATTGCGGGAGACGCCGCAGCAGTCGCGGCGGATGCGCGCCAGCGCCTTCAGCACGCCGACCTGGTAGGCCGCACGCGCACCGCCTCCTGTCAGGATCAGGCCGGTAACGGGGGGAGCATCCATGCAGTCAGTCTGTCACGCACCCGCGCTCGCCTCCAGCGGATCAGTGTGGTGTTCCAGGGGCATTCCCTCACGCAGAAAGCCCTCGCGCCCGGACACACCCACCCCGCTTGTAAAGTGAAAGGCCATGCTCCTGCTGACCTCCCACCGCCGCGATGCTCGAAACGCTTGAAGCCCATGCCAACCGCGCCGCGCCCGCCGTGGACCAGTGGGCCGTGCGGGGAGTGGTCGAGCGTTCCGAGGTTCTGACCGTGCGGCACCGGGTTGCGCAGGCACCGAGCCGGCGCTGCGACATCGGCGCGATGGTGACAGTGGTCGACGGCGGCGGACTGGGTTACGCCGCCACATCGGACACCAGCGAAACCGGCCTGCGACGAGCCTTCGGCGTGGCCACCGCGCTGGCGCGGGCGGTCGCCGGTCACACCGTGTTCGATGTGCGTCAGCTGCCTCGGGTCAGCGCACGCGGCCGGTATGCCAGCGTGGTCGAGCAGCCGCCAGCGACACTTGGTCTGCGCGGGCGGCTGGCCATGCTGGCCGAGGCCGACGCCACCTTGGTCCCCGACGCACGCATCGTCGACTCGATGGCCAGGCTCCACAGCGTCGACACCGAGCAGCTGTTCATCACCGGCGATGGCGCGCGCATCGCGCAGCGCTGGACCATCGCGATGCCGCACCTGCAGGCCACCGCACGCGTCGGCCATGTGGCGCAGACCCGCTCGGCCGCCGGCCAGTACGGCGGCCACTGCCAGCAGGGCGGGATGGAGGTGCTGGAGCGCACCGGCTTCCAACGCGACGGAGCACGCATCGCGCGCGAAGCGATCGAGCTGGCGATGTCCCCCCCTTGCCCCAGCGGCGAGATGGACCTGATCCTGATGCCCGATCAGATGATGCTGCAGATCCACGAATCGATCGGTCATCCGCTGGAACTCGACCGCATCCTCGGCGACGAGCGCTCGATGGCGGGTACCAGCTTCGTGACGCTGGACATGTTCGGCCGCTACCGCTACGGCAGCGATCTGCTGAACGTGACCCATGCACCGCAACAGGCCGGCGAGCTGGCCTGCTTCGCGTTCGACGACGACGGCATGGCCGCCGAACCGGCGCACATCATCCGCGACGGGCTGCTGCTGCGTCCGCTGGGCGGCGCGCTGTCGGTGATTCGTGCGCAAGCGCAGCGGGCCGACATCGAGGGCGTCGCGACGACCCGTGCGTGCAGCTGGAACCGCCCGCCGATCGACCGGATGAGCAACCTGAACGTCGAGCCGGGAGATTCGACGCTGGCCGGGATGATCGACGGCATCGAGCTCGGCGTGCTGATGCGCACCAACCAGTCATGGAGCATCGACGACTCGCGCAACAAGTTCCAGTTCGGCTGCGAGCACGGCCGGATGATCCGCCACGGGCGCCTCGCCGAGGTGGTGCGCAACCCGAACTACCGCGGCATCAGCGCGACCTTCTGGCGCTCGCTGGCCGGTGTCGGCAACGCCGACACCTTCGAGGTGATGGGCACGCCCAACTGCGGCAAGGGCGACCCGTCCCAGGTGATCCACGTCGGTCATGCATCGCCGGCCTGCCGATTCAGCGGCGTTTCGGTGTTCGGAGGCGCAGCATGAGCGCCGCAACGTCGATGCCGCTGACGAAATCGGCCTGCTTGGACGCGCTGGCGGACCGTGTCTGCACGCCGAACCTGTACGCCGATGGCCGCGCGCTGCGCATCAGCCTGTACCTGGCCGCCGAGTCGTCTCGGTTCGTGCGGTTCAACCACGCGCTGGTTCGGCAGGTGACGTGCGTGGAGCAAGCCGACCTGACGCTGTCGGTGGCCGCCCTGTCCGACAGCGGCGGCGGCCGACGCATCGAGACCACGCGCAGCCTCACCGGCGACCTCGATGCCGACGTGGCTGCCCTGCTGCAGGACCGCGCGCAGCTCATCGGCGATCTCGCGGAAATCCCCGACGACCCGCACCTGCTGCTGGCCGATGCGATGACCTCCAGCCACCGGCACGACAGCGGCGTGCTGCCTTCGACCGACCACCTCGTGCGAACGGTGGCGCGTGCTGCGTCAGGCCTCGATCTGGTGGGCCACTGCGCCAGCGGCGCGGTGGTGCGCGCCTTCGCCGACAGCCGCGGCCAGCGCCACTGGCACCACGTCGAGACCTTCCATTTCGAGTGGTGCCTGGTGGCCGCGGGCGACAAATCGGTGAAGTCCGTCTACGCCGGCACGCACTGGGACGACGATGCTTTCACCAGCCGCGTCGCCGAAGGAGCACGGCAGCTGCCGCTGCTGGCGCGCACGCCCAGAAAGCTGGCACCCGGGGCTTATCGCGCGTACTTCACGCCCACCGCCATGAGCGGGCTGCTGGGCGTGACCGCCTGGGGCGGCTTCGGCGCGAAGGCGCGGCGCACCGGCACCTCCAGCCTGTCGAAGCTCGAACGTGGCGACGCTCGTCTGCATCCGGGCGTGTCGATCGCCGAGGACGCATCCCGCAGCGCCGCGCCCGCGTTCACCGAGGACGGCAGCCTGCGCCCCCCCTGCATCAGCCTGATCGAGCAGGGGCGAACCACCGGCACGCTGAACTCGTCGCGATCCGCTCGCGAATACGGCCTCGAGGCCAACGGCGCCGATCCGCAGGAGTACCCGGTCGCGCTGAGCCTCGCACCCGGTCTGCTGCCGGCTGCCGATGTGCTGGCCACGCTCGTTACCGGCGTGTACGTGAGCGACCTCTGGTACCTCAACTACTCGGACCGGGCCGAATGCCGGCTGACCGGCATGACGCGCTTCGCCTGCTTCTGGGTCGAGGGCGGACAACTCGCCGAACCGCTGGAGGTGATGCGCTTCGACGATTCGTTCCTGCGCATGTTCGGAAACGGCCTGATCGGGCTGACCGACAGCGCCGAGTTGATCCTGGCCGGCCGGGTGATGCGCGAACGTCCGCTGGGGTCGCTGAGGACACCCGGCGCGCTCGTCGAGGGATGGCAGCTGACCCTGTGAAGGCGGCACCAAGCTGGTGCGATTGGCCAGCCTGCACGATCCGGGAGCGCGCGTCCTCAGAACTCCATGTCGAGTTCCTCGATGTCCTCGTGCTCGCGCTTCGCTGCGGCGAACCATTCCTTCATCTCGGGCATGGCCATCACCGTCTGGCAGTAGAGGGCCGACGCGCGATCGAGCTTGACGTGGTAGGTGTGGAAGCGGGTGACGACCGGCGCGTACATCGCATCGGCCATGCAGGGGTGCTCACCGAACAGGAACGGCCCGCCGTACTGCGCAAGGCACTCGCGCCAGATCGCGCTGATGCGCTCGATGTCGCCTTCGGCCCGCGCCCAGACCTTGTAGCCCGGGAAGTTGCCCTTCAGGTTCATCGGCAGGGCCGAGCGCAGGCTGCTGAAGCCCGAATGCATCTCGCCGCAGATGGCCCGGCAGTGGGCCCGCGCGGCGATGTCTGCGGGCAGCAGGCCGGCCTTGGGCTTCACCTCGGCGAGGTATTCGCCGATGGCCAGCGTGTCCCAGACCTTGATGCCGCCGTGCGTCAGGCAAGGGACCAGGATCGACGGCGACAGCAGCAGTATTTCCTTGCGCGCATTGGCGTCGTCCTGCGGGACGATCACCTCATCGAAATCGAGCCCCGCGAGCTTCGTCATCAGCCATCCGCGCAGCGACCAGGACGAGTAGTTCTTGCTGCTCAACGTGAGGCTGGCCGACGCCGGCGCCTTGGGCGACACGCGAGTCGCGCCGCGCCTGGGCTTCGCTGCCACGGCAGGACTGCTGCTCGGACGGGATTTCAACGCGGTGGCCATGGACGCAGCTCCAAACGATAGATGTGCACGACAGCGAGTGCAAGCGTTGTGCCAGAGCCTGCGGATCGACGACGGACACCCCGCTGGCGCAGGAGTTGCAAGAGGGAGGTCATGGCAAGTTCCTGGAGAGAGCGGATGATGTACGAGGCCTATCAGGCACAGACCGACCTGTTGTGGCCGCTGCGCACCTTCGCAAAGTCAGCGCTTCCGATGCTCAAGGACGCCACCTACGGATGGAGCCGCTGGACGCCCAATCGCAAGTTGGCGGCCGCCTTGGAGGTGTTCGGCCTCAGCGAGATCACCCACCAGCGGCGTCCGTTCGCGATCGATCGAGTCACGGTGACCGGTGTCGACGAGCCGGTGGCGATCACCGAAGAAGCCACGCACGTCGCGTCGTTCGCGACGCTGCTGCATTTCAAGAAGGCCCGGCTCAACGACAAGCTGCATCCCAAGGTGCTGATCGTGGCGCCGATGTCCGGTCACTTCGCCACACTGTTGCGCGAGACGGTACGCACGATGCTGGCGGACCACGATGTCTACATCACCGACTGGCATAACGCGCGCGACGTGCCGCTGGAGCACGGCAAGTTCGGGCTCGACGAATACACCGAACACATCATCGAGTTCCTCGAGATCATGGGCCCGGGCTCGCACCTGATGGCGATCTGCCAGCCCTGCGTGTCGGCGCTGGCCGCCACCGCGGTGATGTCCGAGGACCACCACCCCGCCACTCCAGCCAGCCTGACGTTGATGGCTGGCCCGATCGACTGCCGCATCAGCCCGACTGCCGTCAATCAGCTTGCGATCACCAAGCCGATCGAGTGGTTCGAATCCAACCTGATCGGCCGCGTGCCGGTGCGCTATCCGGGCGCCGGACGGCGCGTGTACCCGGGCTTCGTGCAACTGACGGCGTTCATGAGCATGAACAAGGACCGCCACGTCAACTCGTTCAAGGAGCTGTACCAGCTGCTTCAGAAGCAGGAGATGGAAGGACTGGAGAAGGCGGAGGCCACGCGCACCTTCTACGAGGAGTACTTCGCGGTGGCCGACCTTCCAGCAGAGTTCTATCTCGAGACCGTGAAGGCGGTCTTCCAGGAGTACGCGCTGCCCAGGGGCGAGTTGATGTATCGCGATCGCGTGGTCAAGCCGTCAGCCATTCGCCGCACCGCCTTGCTGACGGTCGAAGGCGAGCGGGACGACATCTGCGCGGTCGGCCAGACACTGGCCGCACACGACCTGTGCACCGGCCTGCGCGAGTATCTGAAGACCCACTACGTGCAGGCGGGCGTCGGTCACTATGGTGTGTTCAGCGGCCGACGCTGGAACCAGAACATCTACCCGGTGGTGCGGGAATCGATCCACACCGCTGCCGCTTCGCTGTGATCCTCGGTCGCTGCGACCGGCAGGTCCGGCGGATCGGGGACAGACCCGGTTCTAGTTACCGGTAGATGCCGCCGCAGACGACGATGTCGTCCAGCTTTTCGCAGTACATGCTCTTGGGTTCGATTGCCTTGGTGGTCGGATTCGTGAACTTGTAGTCCTGCCAGAAGGTTCCCTTGGTCTTGGCAAGTTCGACGCGTTCCTTGATGAACTCCTTGCCATCGACATCGCGCAGCTCGATCAGATTGCGGCCCACCATCTTTTCGTTGGCGCCGTGCGCGTGCACCATGCCGTCGAGTCCGTACGCGACGAGATACAGGTCGTTCTTGACCAGCTGTCCCTGCTTGTTCGTGATCTCGGCAAAGGCCTTCTCCTTGCCGGCCGACTTGACCATGGCGACGCCCTTCTTCACCATCGCAATGGCTTGCTCCTTGGTGGCACGCTCGTCTGCGGCATGGGCCGCGGTGCAGGACACGGCAGCGAGGATGGCCGCTGTGATGAGGTTCTTCAACGCGTTCATGGGTCTGGCTCCTGAAAATGGATATGGCTGAAAGAGGGCCGCGTCAAACGGTCGCGGGCAAACGGAACTTCTTCACTTCCTCGGCCAGCAGCAGGGCCTGTGACTTGAGGGAATTCGACGCGGCGGCGGTCTTCTCGACCAGCGCCGAGTTCTGCTGGGTGCCACGATCGAGCTCCTGCACGCTGGTACTGACCTGAGTCACACCGGCGCTCTGCTCCGATGTGGAAACAGCGATCCCAGACAGCAGCTCGTTCATCTTTCTGGCATTGGCGACGATTTCATCCATCGTGACGCCTGCGCCCTGCACCGCCCGGGTTCCGGATTCGACCCGATCGACGCTGCCGTTGATCAGATCCTTGATCTCGCGGGCGGCGCTGGCCGACCGCTGTGCCAGGGACCTCACCTCGCTGGCCACCACTGCAAAGCCACGGCCCTGCTCGCCAGCGCGCGCTGCCTCGACGGCGGCGTTGAGTGCCAGGATGTTGGTCTGGAAGGCGATGCCGTCGATGGTGCCGATGATTTCGGAAATCTTGCTCGACGCCGCATGGATGTCCTGCATGGTGGCCACCACCTCGCGGATGACCACGCCGCCTCGCTGAGCGACCGTGGTGTTGTCCGTCGCGGCACGGGCGGCCTCCTGCGTGTTGTGTGCTGTCTGTCGCACCGTCGATCCGAGCTGCTCCATCGCGGACGCCGACTCCTCGAGCGCCGACGCGGCGTGTTCGGTGCGGACGGAAAGGTCCATAGCCCCCTGCGAGATGTCCGAGCACGAATGCACCAGGACATCGGACGACTGGCGCACATTGCTCACGATGGCGCGCAGTGAAGCCTGCATGTCGGCGAGGCTGGTCATCAGATCCGCGGCTTCGTCCTTGCCCCAGGGTCGCGGGCTGCCCGTGAGGTCGCCTCGGGTCATGCGTTCGAGGTGGTTCCGGACCTCGCGAAGGCCCCCGGCCAACACGAGCGAGAACGAATAGAACAGGTACATCGACAGGCCGATCGACAGCACCAGCCCCGCTGTGGCGATGGTGCGCTGGCGTTGAATGCCCGCCTCGCGCCCGGATAGCAGCGCATCCAGTGACGAGGTCAGGGCAGGACGGAGGCTGTCGAGGCTCTCAGAGAGCTTGCGGCCGGCATCGATGTACGACTTGCCGTTGCCGGGAATCCCGGCGGTGAACTGCTCTCCGTTCAAGCTCAGCGCCTTGAATGAAGCCAGCGTCTTGGCCAACTCATCGGTGCTGATCGATGCCTTGAATTCCGGGCGCAGGTCGCTGACCTGCTTCAGCGCGTTGAACAGCGCCCGCTCCTGGTAGCCCGACAAGGCCACCAGTTCCGCCAGTTGCCGCTGAAGCGTCGGATTCGCGTCACCCATGCTCAGTGCAGGCGCGCCCAGCAATCGCAGTTGTTCGATCTGTTCGGTCAGGTCAGGCATCCGCGCCACGAGCGCATCGACCAGGTGATTGATGTCCATGTCGGGGTCCGAGGTCAGCTTGGACCCATCGGAGACCTGATTGCCCAGGACCAGCAGAGCCGACAGGTGTGCTGCGTGCGACGAAAACACCTGGTCTGCCGAGCTGGCCACCGCTGCGAGCGCCTGGTGGGTCTTCTGGACCGCTGCAAGATCACTCGCCGTGCTGAATTGCTCACCGCTGCCGGCGTCGACTTCGGCAAGCGTTTTCATCTGAGCGTCGAGCGCCGTGTTCAGCGCGTCCCAGCCTTCCGGCGCGCTGCCCTTGGCGACGGCTTCGAGGGCCAGAACGCGATGGCGTTGCGCCAGCACGATCGCTTTGTGAACCTCGCCCAGATAGACCAGACCGGATCGCTCCCCGGCCGACAAGGCCAGCGTGCTGGCCTGGTTCGCGAAAAAGGGCCAGGCCAGCGCCAGGATGGGAACCAGGAAGCCCAGGCTGATCAATGCCGCCTTGGCGCGAAACGGCAGGCGCCTGAACAGCCTCACGCCCGGTGCCCAGATGCCGTGGTAACGGAAGAAATCGCCAAGCTGACGTCGTTCGAGCCTGGCATCGCCCGTCCGGGGCACGGCAGTCCCCGCGTTCACTGTGCTGGTCATCGGCTGTCTCTCTCGTTGTTTTTTTGAACCGACGCGAACGACATCGGGTGTGCCATCCGCTTGCCTCGAACCGCAGCGACTGCTGCACGCAGACTCAGTTCGCGATGGCCGGCAACTTGAACTTCGCCACCTCGGTGGCCAGGTCCACGGCCTGATCCTTCAGGCTGTTCGCCGCAGCAGCAGTCTCTTCGACCAGCGCAGCGTTCTGCTGCGTCATGCGGTCGAGGTCCTGCACCGACGCGCCGACCTGGGTGATGCCTGCGCTCTGTTCGTTGGCCGACGTGGCGATCTCGCCCAGCAGCGAACTCATGCGCCGGGCGTTGTCGACGAGTTGATGCATGGTGTCGCCTGCACCGCGAACCACCTGGGTGCCCGACTCGACCTTCTCGACGCTGGCTTCGATCAGTTCCTTGATTTCCTTCGCCGCCTGTGCGCTGCGCTGCGCCAGGCTGCGCACTTCGGAGGCGACCACCGCGAATCCGCGGCCCTGCTCGCCCGCGCGCGCCGCCTCGACCGAAGCATTGAGCGCGAGGATGTTGGTCTGGAAGGCGATGCCGTCGATGGTGCCGATGATCTCGGCGATCTTCCGCGACGACGTCTGGATGTCCTGCATGGTGTTGACCATCTCGCCGATCACTGCACCGCCGCGGTCCGCGGCTGTCATGTTGTTCATCGCGAGCTGGGCCGCCTGGGCCGTGTTGTCCGATGTCAGGCGAACGGTGGACGAGATCTCCTCCATCGACGAGGCACTTTCCTCCAGATTGGCGGCCGTCTCTTCGGTGCGTTGGGACAGATCGAGCGACGCCGAGGCAATCTCGGTGCTGGCATGAACGATCGAATCGGAGGCGCCGCGCACCTGCGACACGATCTTGCGCAGCGACACCTGCATGTCGGCAAGCGAAAGCATCAGGTTCGCCGCCTCGTCGCGACCCCAGGGCCTGGGGCTGGTGGTCAGGTCGCCTTCGGTCATCGCTTCGAGGTGCTTCTGCGTCTCGCGGATGCCGCCCTGGGTGACCAGATAGAACGAGTAGAAGAGGTAGCCGGCCAACGCCACACACAGTGAGATGGCCGTCAGTTCGATCGCGAGGCTCCGATGGAGGCCGTCGATCCGATCCTGAAAGAGCTGCTCGACGCGATTGAAGACCTTGGCGTTCATCTCGTCCTGCCTGTCCACCACGCCCTGACCCAGAGCCAGGTAGGTGTCGGGTGAACCCTGAAGCTTGGCGCCCAGCACCTGGGTCTTCAACGCGTCCAGGAAGGCATCGAAGGCGTCGTCGGTTGCCTTCATGCCCAGCGGGGCTTTTTCGGCATCCGACAAGTCGGCCGTGCCGTTCAGATACGAGCTTTCGACGAAACCGTCGAGAAAGCGCTGAATCGATCCGCC
>JBJXEJ010000113.1:0-11262 GCA_046154125.1 Rhizobacter sp.
GCGAGAGTCTGCGTCTGCGCGTCTCCAAGGAAAGGCGTCCCGGCGAGAGACTCGATGTCGTCCACCAGCGACTGCTGGAGCAGGATCTGGGGAACGCCGTCCACGTTTGATCGGAAGGCGCAGTTGCGTCCTCGCTGGTATGTCCTTCCGATATGGCGTTCCAGAACGACCATCGCTCGGCTCGATGTAGAACCGGCGGCCGCCCCGGTGATCGCAGCTTGGGCCGCAGCGATCGGTTCGATCTCAACTTCTTCTTCATCAACACCTCCGTTCGGGATGTGTTGCGACGACGGGTTGAATTCACCCCCCGCTTTCCGCGGTCTGATCTAGGCTGCGATCACACGCCAGCTGTTGGGCATGACGCGCCGGTGCCTCAGCCTAAAGCAGGGCTTGCTGTCGAGGGAGGCGGCCTGACGTCAGGCCCAAGGGGACTTCAGCCTGCAACCGTTCGCGAAATTGGCGCATCTCCAGCACCAGTTTTCGTGGTCGGCATGGGCAGCAGCAGGGCCAGTTCGAAATACATGGATCCTGTCACCAGGCGGGCTACGCCGCTGGCCAGCAGCGCGCCTGCCATGAGGCTCAGGACCATGGCCTGACCCGCCACCATTTCCATCACGATGATGAAGGCGGTAATCGGGCCCTGAGTCGTGGCAGCGAGAAAGCCCACCATGCCCAGCGCGATCAGTGGGATCGCTGCCTCGCGACCGACGCCGGTCAGCAACGCGATGTCATTGCCGATGCCTGCGCCGATGGACAGGGAAGGCGCAAAGACACCCGCAGGCACGCCTGTCCAGCTGGACAGCCAGGTAGCGCAGAACTTCAGCAATGTGTAGAAGCCGGGCAGTTCGGCATGCCCTTCAAGCAGAGCACGCGTCGACTCATAGCCGGCGCCCGCAGTGGAGCCCTGTGTGACGAAGCCAATGACGGCGACGACCAAGGCGCAGGCTGCCGCGAAGCGAAACGGATAGGTGCATCGCCAGCGACTGAACCGGTCCGGAAGACCTTGGGCGCAAACAATCATGAGCCGGGAAAATAGTCCGCCAGACAGTCCGGCAACCAGCGTCACCAAAAGCCCTGGCCCGAGCAACGCCCAAGAAAACTGCTGAACTCGCAGGCGACCAAAGTAAGTCTCGTTGCCGAACACCGACACCGCCACCAGGCCCGCCAGCACGATGCAGGCGATCACCAGTGAACTCTGAGACACGCTGCGCTTGCGGGACAGTTGCTCCAGCGCGAAGACGACCCCGCCGAGAGGCGTGTTGAAGGCTGCTGCAATGCCGGCGGCGGCGCCGGCCACCATCAAATCGTGTGAGTCCAGACCGGACTGTGGTGACAGCCAGCGCCTGGCGTGACTCATGACCCCCGCCCCGACTTGAACAGTCGGCCCTTCGCGACCAATCGACAGGCCGGCCAACAGGCCTCCCGAAACCAAGCCGATCTTGTGCAGGGACAGGCGCAGCGATACCAGCGAGCTTCTCTGCACGTGATCGAGACTGTCGTCGAGTGCTCGCACCACCTGCGGTATGCCCGATCCTGAGGCGCCCGGGACGTAGCGGCGAGTCCACCACAGGACCACCACCGTGAGTGCGGGGGTCCACAGCAGCGGGAAGTATTGCCCGTAAGTGCCGACGTGCCTCAGCCACCCAAATCCATGACTGGCTGCCTCGGCGAGGAAAGTGAACGCGACCACGGTCAAGCCGGTCAGCGCTGCATAGGCGAGCACGATGCTCCGGTCGAGCCAGGGACGGATGGATGAAACCTCCGCGCCGAGCTGTCGCCAGAACCCGGGATCCAGGCGTTGAACTGGTCGCCAGGCTCGGTGCAGGCGCACCTCGACGACTCGCTTCCATCGAATGAATGCGCGGCGGGTCAGGCTGCGGACGCCTTCAGCGGGTGGTGGGCTCAACGGCGGCTGTCGGGGTCGTCAATGCCACAAGCATACCGACCGGCTGAACGCCTCGGCCTGATCACGGATGGTGGTATCGGTACTCCTGAGTGCGCCCACCATATCCATACGCGGTTGCCCTCACGTCCTGGACGTAGATGTAGCTCTCTTCGTGCAAGTTGCCGAGCAAAGTACCGAATGCTGCGAAGGCTTCTCCGATGTATTGCGCCTTCTCCGCCTTGCTGTTCGTCTCGTCGGTGATCTTGATGTCGAAGTAGATGCTGCTCTTGCCCTGTTCGGCCAGTGACCTGCCGGCCACGATCCAGTCTGCGGGGTCGACATATTCGATGGCGATCGAGGTGACCTCGGGATCCTTGCGAAGGATGCGAGTCGTGAGTTCCAGAAGGATCGAAGAAATGCGACCGGTCATTTCTGCAGACTTCCTGGTGCTGACCTTGACGTTGAGTATGGGCATGTTGATTCCCTGGATGGATCGCGGGAGTGCGAAGAACCCATGTTAGGAATCCACCGTTCTCGGGTGAAGCGTTGCAGGCTTCAACTCAGTGTTCCGAAACTTGGAACAGTGGCGTTGTCGGGTGCACCGGCAAGCGGCGCTCCGGGATCGATGCCACTGCATCGCCTCAGTCAGGCCAGCGCCATCTGCTGCGACAGATGACCGAACACGGTCGACACTCTTCTCAGGTGCCTGGACTCGGGATGCGTCAGCAGCCAAAGCTCGGTCTGGCACTCGTCGATCGCCGATGTCAGTGCGCGCAGGTCGATGCGTCCCTGC
Organism: Rhizobacter sp.; assembly: GCA_046154125.1. Lineage (GTDB taxonomy): Bacteria > Pseudomonadota > Gammaproteobacteria > Burkholderiales > Burkholderiaceae_C > PBB1. The sequence continues at coordinate 2,679 of JBJXEJ010000113.1, forward strand.
GCCAGGAACATCGGCAGCAGCCCAACACCCAGTCCTTGCACCACGAACTCCATCACGGTCAGGATGCTGTTGACTCGGTAGGTCGGCGACACCTTGGGAAAGTGCTTCCTGCGCCACAACACGGACGGATGCTCGGGCAGCGCGTCGTCCGGGGCTATCCAGTCTGCGTTGCCCAGCGCCTCCTCGTCGAAGCGTCGGACCGGTCCTTTTTTCGCTGCATAGAGCGCCATGCGGATCGGGCCCACGTGCTTGCCCACCAGATGCTGCGGTGGACGCTTGGTTGCCCTCACGGCGATGTCGGCGTCGCGTCGGGTCAGGCTGGCGAGTTCGTTGCCCGCTGACAGCTCGTAGGCGAGATGGGGGTACGTCGCATGCAGTTCCTTCAACGTCGGCGCCACCAATCCGTGCAGGATGGTGTCGGTGGTCGTGATGCGTACCGTGCCCGATACCTGTTGAGGGCCCAGTTGCGCTGCCGATCGAGCGGACTCCAGATGCGCTTCCATCTGCTCTGCGTGTCCGGCCAGCACCTGCGCCTGCTCTGATGGCAAGTACCCCGAGCGGGAGCGCTCGAACAGGGGTTGCCCCAGGCCACGCTCGATTCGCTGTATCGAGCGAAACACCGTCGAAGGGTCCACGCCGAGTCGCTCTCCGGCGGCGGCAAGGGTCCTCATCCGGGCGAGTGCAAGCACCACTTCCATGTCGGCGGCGTTCAATCGGTATTGCGTGACTGCATTCATTGATTGCAAAAATGCCTATTTGCATTGCGAGCGTGCAATCCTAGACTGCTTCCACTTTCAACTCATTGGAGAGCTGCAGTGGACTCTGGAAACATCGACAACGCGCCTGACTACGGAATCGCGCTGCTCAGGATCAGCCTTGGATTCATGTGGGTGGCACATGCCCTGTTGAAACTGCTGGTCTTCACGCTGCCCGGGACAGCCGCCTACTTCACCAGCGTCGGCCTGCCCGGCGTGCTGGCATATCCCGTGTTTGTTGCAGAGCTGGTCGGTGGAGCTGCGCTCGTCCTCGGCATCCGTGCGCGGCAGGTGTCAGTGGCGCTCATGCCGATCCTGGTCGCAGCCGCATGGGTGCATCTCCCGAATGGCTGGGTCCACACCAGTCCCCATGGCGGCTGGGAGTACCCGGCCTTTCTGATCGTCGCATCCGCGGCCCTCGCCATGATGGGCGATGGGGCGCTCGTGCTCCGCTCCAGGCACACGTCTGCTCCGGTGCAACTGCGGAGCGAGCCATGAAGACGCAACTGACCCTGATCAGCCATGCCCTGTGCCCCTACGTCCAGCGCGCCGCCATCGTTCTGATGGAAAAGGGCGTCGAGTTCAGCCGCCGCGACGTGGACCTGCGGAACAAGCCGGACTGGTTCACGGCGATTTCACCGCTCGGCAAGACACCGGTGCTGCAGGTCGACGGAGACTCCATCTTCGAGTCGGCGGTGATCTGCGAATTCCTGGACGAAACGCACGCGCCGCGCCTGCATCCCGAGCAGGCCCTGGAACGGGCGCACCACCGCTCCTGGATCGAGTTCGCATCGGCGCTGCTGAACGCGATCGGGGTCTTCTACAACTCGGCCGATGCGGCTGCACTCGCGGCCAGTGCGCGCACCATCCGCATCCGCTTCGAGCAGATCGAAGCCGTCCATGGTCTCGGGCCGTACTTTTCCGGGGGCCGTTTCACCCTCGTGGACGCGGCATTTGCCCCCGTCTTCCGATACTTCGAAGTCTTCGGCGTGATCGAAGACTTCGGTTTCTTCTGCGATCTGCCCAAGGTCTCCGCCTGGCGAGTCCAGTTGTCGGCGCGTGACTCGGTCCGCCGGGCTGTGCATGCGGACTATCCGGCCCGGCTGCTGGACTTCCTTCGGGACCGGGGGGCCGAGTTGTCAAGACGGATGTCGAGGCAGGCCACGAAATCGCAGGGGGGTTCGGCACGCGTTGCAATGCCCCAGGCGATCACTTGAGTCCGGCTGCCAATGCATGTCATCCCCCGTCGCACTGTTCCGCCAATCGGAATGGTGTCTTGGGCTGCAGTGTGATTCCAAGTGCAGACCCTTTGCACGACAGTCTGTCCATGCGCTGCGGATGCGCTGACAGAAACCCCTCTCCGGATCCGACTGACTCTTTGAAGGAGCTTCACATGAATCGCATCAGCTCCGACAGCATCGGACCGAACGTCGAATCCAACGAGGCATTTTTCAACATGACCGCATCCACCCATCCACCCATGCAGCTATCGACAATGGCGATTCACCCCGGCTGGCTGCGCGTCACGCACTGGCTGAATGCTGTCGCGGTGGTGCTCATGGTGACCAGCGGCTGGCGCATCTACAACGCAGCGCCGTTCCTCGATCTCGTCATCCCGAGAGCGATCACGTTGGGCGGCTGGTTGGGCGGTGCCTTGCAGTGGCACTTCGCCGGCATGTGGCTGCTGGCCTTCAATGGCGTCGTCTACCTGGGTTGCAACCTGGTCAGCGGCCGCTTCGCCCACAAATTCTTTCCCATCAAGGCCTCCGCGGTGTGGGGTGACCTTCGCGATGCGCTTCGAGGGCGACTGTCCCACGCCGATCTGCGCCACTACAACGGCGTCCAGAGGCTGGCTTACCTGGGCGTGACTCTCGACCTCGCGCTGCTTGTCCTGTCGGGCCTCGTGTTGTGGAAGTCGGTGCAATTTCCCCTCTTGCGCGACGTGATGTTCGGCTACGAAGGCGCCCGCCGGGTGCACTTCTTCGCGATGACTGCGCTGGTGGCGTTTGTCGCAGTCCATCTGCTGATGGTGGCGCTGGTGCCCCGCACGCTGATCGCCATGGTTCGTGGTCGCTGAAGGAAGCATGATGAACATCACCAAACGCTCTTCCATCGTTACGGTCGACGGCAATGCCGTCGTCAAGGAAGCCCTGAAGCTGCTGTCGCGTCGCATCGAGCAGCCTGCGCGACGCGCATTCCTGCAGCGATCTCTCACGCTCGGCGGCGTCGCATTGCTCAGCGGTTGCAGCCTGACAGATGGCGACAGCGTCGAGACCGCGTTGGCCGGCATCTCGCGCATCAACGACCGGCTGCAGGGTGCGTTGTTCGATCCGAACCGACTGGCGCCCACCTACCCGGACTCGATGATCACGCGGCCGTTTCCGTTCAATGCCTATTACGGCGAGAGCGAGATCCGCAAGGTCGATGGCGAAACATGGCGGCTCGAGGTCACCGGGCTCGTGTCCGACAAGCGCTCGTGGAGCCTGTCCGATCTGCATGCGATGCCGCAACAGGAACAGGTGACCCGGCATATCTGCGTCGAGGGCTGGAGCGCTGTCGGCAAGTGGGGCGGCGTGCCGTTCTCGAATTTCCTCAAGCGCGTGGGCGCCGATCTCAATGCGAAGTACGTCGGTTTCAAGTGTGCGGACGACTACCACACCAGCATCGACATGGCGACGGCGCTGCATGCGCAGACGACGCTGGCTTTGACGTACGACGGCCAGGTGCTTCCGGCGAAGTACGGCTACCCGGTGAAGCTGCGCATGCCCACCAAGCTGGGCTACAAGAACCCGAAGCACATCCGGGCCATCTACGTCACGAATACCTACCCCGGCGGTTACTGGGAAGACCAGGGGTACAACTGGTTCGGAGGCAGTTGAGGCGACTCATCGGCTCTGATACATCGGCATTCCTGCCATTCACTCAACTCTCTCCTCTGAGGCAATCACCATGAACAAGATCACCACAACGCTGCTTTCCGCCTGCCTGTCGCTGGCCGCATTTCACGCATTCGGCCAGGACGCCATGACCAAGGATGCCATGGCGAAGGACGGAATGACCAAGGACGCGATGCATTCGGATGCGATGAAGAAAGGCGCCGCACCGAAAGACGCGATGAAGAAGGACGCCATGTCTCATGATGCGATGAAGCCTGACGCCATGAAAAAGGATGCAATGTCTCACGATGCCATGGCCAAGGATGCGATGGCGCCGGATGCCATGAAGAAGTGACCGTGGTGCGCCGGATCGTTGGCTGCTCTTCTTGCCACCTTCCTTCCGGCGCGCTCCATCTCATCATCATCGAGACCGACCATGACGCTCTTCGTCTTGTCCTACCTGGCGGGAGCGTTGACCATCCTTGCGCCCTGCATCCTGCCCGTCGTGCCCTTTGTGTTCGCGCGGGTTGATCAACCTTTCGTCCGCAGTGGTTTGCCCATGCTGGCGGGTATGGCCTTGAGCTTCGCCAGCGTGGCGACGCTGGCGACCGTGGGCGTTGCCTGGGCAGCCGACGTCAATGAACTGGGGCGCGATGTCGCGATGGCCGTGCTTGCAGTCATGGGGCTGTCCCTGTTGTTTCCGCGATTGGCCGAGCGTTTGACGCGTCCGCTGGTGGCGCTCGGCTCCCGCCTCGGCGAAGGTGCACGGCGCAAGACACATGCGACCGGACGGACGGTTCTGCCGTCCTTCATGCTGGGTCTTGCGACTGGTTTGCTGTGGGCGCCCTGCGCCGGGCCCGTGCTGGGCCTGGTGCTCACGACGGCAGCTCTGCAAGGCGCCAGCGCGCGCACCTCATTGCTGCTCTTGGCTTATGCGGCAGGTGCTGCCACGTCGCTCGCGCTGGCGCTTTGGGCTGGGGCTCGGGTCTTCGACGCAATGAAGCGATCCTTCGGTATCGGCGAATGGCTGCGGCGCTGCCTGGGCGTGGCCGTTCTCGCCGGTGTTTCGGTCGTTGCGTTGGGCTTCGATACCGGGCTGCTCGCGCGCCTGTCGCCGGGCGGTGCCGGTTCGATCGAACAAGGATTACTGGAACGTTTCCAGCCGCCACACCTCACGCGGTCCGATCCGACGACGAGTCTCCGACCTGCCTCGGACGCGCCCGTGATGTTGGCGGCGAATGCCGTCGAACCCGTACATCCCACCCTGCCGTTGCCAGATCTTCCGATGGAGGGCGTGTTGCCCGAACTGACCGGTGCCACGGCATGGCTGAATTCGCCTCCGCTGACGGCGCAGTCGCTGCGTGGCAAGGTCGTGCTGATCGACTTCTGGACCTTCGCCTGCATCAACTGTCAGCGTGCGTTGCCGCATGTGCGTGCCTGGGCTGACAAATACAGGAATCAGGGCCTGGTCGTCGTCGGGGTGCATTCGCCCGAGTTCGCGTACGAACGGAAGATCGACAACGTGAAGCGCGCGCTCGGCGAACTCGGGCTGACGTTCCCGATCGCGATCGACAACGATTTCGCGATCTGGAAGTCCTTCTCGAATCAGTATTGGCCTGCCCATTACTTCATCGATGCCAAGGGGCGCATTCGTTATCACCATTTCGGTGAAGGTGACTACGAGCACTCCGAGCAAGTGATCCAGCAACTGCTTGACGAGGCCAGAACACCGGTGGCAGGCGACAAGGGCCCGTCTCCGGCCAATCCGGCGCCTCTCAAGGCTGAGGCGGGCCCGGATGCTGCGCGCTTTGCCGTCGTCCAGCGAGGCTGATTCCCCTCGCAATCCGGAGTGTGCAGTCGCCGCTGGCCAGTCAAGGTGACTGACCCTTGCGCCGCAAGCCCGATGGGCTACTTTCGGCGTACCTGTCAGGCAGGCAATGGTGTGTTGCCGGGCTCGCGACCGTTGCAGGCGAAGTGTCAACTCTTTCGATCTGCGGAACGGTGAATTCGACCTGGCGCTGATTCCGCTTTCCGGCGCATTCAAAGACAGTTCAAGCACCGCTGCGACACAGCAGCGACCTGAATCCTGGAGTCTCGAATGAATCGTATCGACACCGTTCCCCAGCACGTCCGGGGGCTGTTGGGGGTGGCCATGACCCGACGCATTGCCATCGACGGTCCGTCAATCACCGTGGGAGGGCTGTGACATGGGCCGCGCCTATTCCGACATTGCCTTCACACCTACCGTGCGTGCCATGCAGACACGCATGGGCAGTCGATCCCTCTACGCACCGCAGGACCAGACCCGCGACCGTCGTGATGCGCTGACCTCGGACGAGGTCGATTTCATCGAAGCCCGCGATGGCTTCTATCAAGCCACCGTGAGCGAATCGGGCTGGCCCTACGTGCAGTACCGCGGCGGTCCCGCCGGGTTCCTGAAGGTGCTGGACGCAAAGACCATCGGGTACGCGGACTTTCGCGGCAACGTGCAGTACATCAGCGTCGGCAACCTGCAGGGAAACGATCGGGTGTCGATCATCCTGATGGACTACGCGAACCAGCGCCGCCTGAAGATCCTGGGTCGAGTGCGACTGGTCGATGCGGCGGACGACCCGGCGTTGATGTCTCGCCTCGAATTGCCGAACTACCCTGCAAGGGTGGAACGAGCCTTCGTCATCACGGTCGAAGGCTACGACTGGAACTGCCCACAGCACATCACACCCCGATTCACCCGGGCCGAGATCGAAGACGCTGTCGCTCCGCTGCATGCGGAAATCGCGCAACTGAAGGAGGCGCTGGAAGATACCCAGGCGGTGGTTGCTCCGTCGCGCCTCGGCCAGGGACCGCTCGCCTTGGTCATCGGCGGAGTTCGCCAGCTCACGCCCCGAGTGCGCTCCTACGAGCTGCGCGCACCGCGCGGCGGCGAACTGCCCGAGGTGCTTGCGGGATCGCATCTCGACGTCCCGGTTCGGCTGAATGGAGCGGTCAGCACGCGCCGCTACTCGATCGCCTCCGATCCGAGCCGTCGCGATGTCTACGAGATCGCGGTGCTTCGCGACGAGCGTGGGAGTGGAGGATCGGTGGCGGTGCATGCGGACTTCCAGATCGGCATGACGCTCTTCTGCTCGCAGCCGGGGAATGGCTTCGTCCTGCATGTCGACGATCGGCCGGCGGTGTTGGTCGCTGGCGGCATCGGCATCACCCCCATCAAGGCCATGGCGCATCAACTGCGAGCCGAAGGCCGCGGCGTGAACCTGCACTACGCGGTGCGAACACGTGCTGACGCAGCGTATCTGGACGTTCTGAAGAGCACATTCGGCGCGGGACTGCGTGTCTATCCCGCCGACGAGCAGCAGCGCCTGGATCCGGATCGGCTGATTGCGTTGAGTGCGCCGGGGAGCGTGTTCTATGTCTGTGGCCCACAGCGAATGATCGACGCGTTTCGAAGCGCGGCCAAGTCCGCCGGAATTGCCGACGAGCGGGTTCGGTTTGAGCGCTTTTCCGCAGACCCGGAACCGAAGGACAACCGCCCCGTGAGGGTCACGCTGCAGAGAAGCGGCAAGCGGATCGACGTGCCGGCGGATGTCACGGTCCTCGATGCGATCGAAGCCGCAGGCGTGTCGGCGCCCTCCGGATGCCGTGGCGGCACCTGCGGCACCTGCCAGGTCAGGGTGCTGGCGGGCGAGCCCGAGCACCGCGACGTCGCACTCACCGAGGCCCAGCGAAGCGTGGAGGGTCTCATGTGCATCTGCGTGTCTCGCGCCAGGAGCACCGAACTCACGCTGGATATCTAGCGCGGCTTCGAATACGGCGACATGCCAGGTCCGCGATGAAGGTCACCCCGTGAAGTCGTATTTCCTCTTCCTGCTGATGGCGGCGATCACGGTGCTCAGCCCCGGACCGGGGGTCGTGATGTCTCTCACCAACGCCCTTCGGTACGGCTTGCGCGGCACGTTCGGCGGCATCCTGGGCATCGCGTCGGGTGCCCTCGTCGTTGCAGCCCTCTCGGCCACCAGCGTCGGTGTCCTGCTGTCCACCTCGCCGCTGGCATTCACTGTCCTCAAGCTGATCGGTGCCGCCTATCTCGTCTACCTGGGTACTCGCCTGTGGCGGGCGCCAGGCTTCAGGTTCACGGACCGGGCCACCCACGCCGCCAGCTTCGGCAGGCGATTCGTGGAGGGACTTTCGCTGCAGTTGACCAATCCCAAGGCCATCTTCTTCTTCCTGTCGGTCTTCCCTCAGTTCATCGATCCGGCGATGAACTACGTGCGGCAGTTCTCGATCCTGGTGCTGACCTACAGCGGGCTGGTGGTGCTCATCCATTGCGCTTACGCGCTCGGTGCAAAGAGAGCGCAGCGCTGGCTGACCAGCGAACGGGGCGGAGTGGCTGTGAACCGCTTGGCCAGCATCGCCTTCGTGGTGTTTGGTGTTGCACTGGCCATGGCACGGCGCTGAGCCTGGCTCAGGTCATTCCTGAGCCCACCGACCCCGTGGTTTCATCCAGAACCTGATTTGCCTGCGTGGCGGATCTGCGGCGATCAGAGTCGGGGCATCCCATCCTCAGTTCAGCGCCGGATTGGCCCTCAGCCGCTCCAGGGCCAGATCCAGGAACGCGCGGGCCTTCTGGGATGCGTGGCGGCCTTCCCGGTGCACCAAATGCACCGGCAGTGCAGGCGGCTCGAACTCGGTCAACACCGTCTTGAGCTGGCCGTCGCGCAGTTGCTCCGCCACCTGATAGGACAACAGGCGGGTCAGTCCGAAGCCACTGACGGCAGCAGCCACTGCCGAATCGTTGGTGGTGGTGACCATGCGTGCATGCAGCTTGACGATCCGTGCTTCGCCGTTCTCGACGAGTCGCCACTCTGCCGTTGGCGTCACCGGACTGGCCGAGACAATGCAATGCGAATTCAGGTCTTCGGGCGTCTGTGGAATGCCGTGCTGCTCAAGGTAGCT
>JBJXEJ010000114.1:0-13123 GCA_046154125.1 Rhizobacter sp.
GAGACCTTCGGCTTGATCAGCATGAACGACTGAACGGGTACGTCGATCGGGGTCAGTTGCTCACCGATTCCCTCGACACAAGCGTTCTCGCCTCAGATGAAGAACGGCACGTCGGCCCCCAGCGTCAGACCCATTGCATGAAGTCGCGATCGCGACCAGTTCAAGCCCCACAGCCGATTCAGTGCCAGCAGGGTCGAGGCTGCATCGGAGCTGCCACCACCGAGTCCGGCGCCCCACGGCACGTGCTTGACGATGCTGATATCTGCCCCCCAGGTCGTGCCGCTGGCCGTTTGCATGGCGCGCGCTGCACGCAGGCACAAGTCGTCTGCCGGCAGTGCAGCAGTTAGATCGTGACGGGTCAACCGGGCATCGCTGCGCCTTTCGAAATGCAGGGTGTCGGCCCAGTCGATCAACACGAAGACCGACTGCAGCAGATGGTGGCCATCGGTTCGCCTGCCTACCACGTGCAGGAAGAGGTTGAGCTTGGCCGGCGCTGGCACGTCCAGCAGGGAGTTCAGGCTCACGGTTCGTCCAGTTTGACCTGAACGGTCACCGCAGGCGGTGACTCACGGCGCGCCACGATGCGCGCCTCGTCGAAGCGGGACAGATCGACCGTCCAGCCCAGTTGCCGAAACCCCACCGGGTCCGGCGCGACGGACGACGCGCTTTCGGCGCCGGGCCAGGGGCGACCGCGCAACCAGTCAAACAGCGCCGGCACGGGCAGTTCCTCGCCCACCACGGCGCGCGTCATATCGGCCAGCGTCGGGTGACGAGTCTGCCCTCGGGGCGTGTCCAGCACCACCGAGTCCGCTTGCCAACGGGCCCGGGCCACTGTGCTTCCGAGCGGGGTGTTCAGATCCAGGCGACCCCGGTCGGCCGTACCGCTCAACTCGAATGCCGTCGAGAGGCTGTACGCCTCGGAGGTGTCAGTGGCGGCCACCTGTACGGACATGCGCCCTGTCAGCAGATCGGCCAGTGCCGGCTCTTCCGGAGTCTGCAGGGAGGTGCAGCCTGTCACCATCGCCACGGAGGCGATGGCGAATGCTCCGAACCTCACAAATCCACTTTCAGTCGAACGACGGTTTCGTGCAACACATCGTTGGCCTGATCGCGGCTGGTTCCTTCTCGAAGCACGCGCCGCGCCTCGTCGCGCTGCCCATCGACCCACAGCACCTCGCCCAGGTGCGCGGCGATTTCCGGGTCGGGACGGGACTGGTAGGCGCGAGTCAATTGCTTGATCGCTTCGGCCCGGTTGCCCATCCGGTACTCGACCCATCCCAGGCTGTCGGTGATGAAGGGCTCGCCAGGCGCCAGCTCCAGCGCATGTTCTATCAATGCCTTCGCCTCCGGTAGCCTCAGGCCGCGATCTGCCAACGAGAACCCCAGGGCGTTGTGGGCGTGATGGTGATCAGGCCGCAACGCGATCACCCGCCGAAGCAGGCGCTCCATTTCGTCGACGTGGTTGAGCTTCTCCTCCATCATCGATTGCTCATAGAGGAGATCGGGATCGTCGGCGAACCGCTGGTTGGCTCGGGTCAGAACCTCGTTGGCTTGTTCCCACTGCTTTGCTTCGCGCAGCACCTGGACTTCTGCCAGGACCTTGGCGCGCGCATCGTCTTCGCCGCTTTCCGGCGCGCGTCGGATCAACTCCAGGCCTTCCGCCAGGCGACCCTGCTTGGCCAGCAGTGAGGCTCGGCGCACCTGCACCTCGAGCGCGCGCTGCGGCGTCTCGACCTTGCCGAGCCAGGCTTCGGCGCCCTTGAAATCACCTTGCAGTTCGGCTGCCTGTGCCAGCATCAGCCAGGCTTGGGTGAGGCCGCGGTCGGGTTCCACGACGACCTGCTCCTCGTCTCCCGGCGAGGTCGCCGCGGCGGGTGACGGCTGGGCCGGCACTTCGGGGCTGGCCTCGACGCGATCGATGTAGGTCTTCAGCGCGGCCTCGGCCTGCTTGCCCTGGCGGAGTTCGAGATACAGCGCGCCCAGCGTCAGCCAGGGTGTGCTTTGCGCGGGCTCGTCCCGGGTAACCAGTTCGACCTGGGCCAGCGCGTCGGCGTGTCGTTGCGACACGCTGAGGGCGCGCGCGTAAAGCATGCGGATCGGGTTGGCGTGCGGGTTGGCCTGCAGGTGTCCCACGATGATGGGTTCGGCTTCGGCAGCCACCGGCAATACCGCCAGCGCCAGCAGCACCGGACCTTCCGCAGCCGGATCCTGCACATGGGCTCGCTGGGCGTACTCGAGCGCACGCGCGTTGTCGCCCGCGACGAGCCAGGCGCGGCCGATCGACACCAGCGATGCGGTGCGTGTTTCGGGATCATCGATGCTCGGCTTCAGCGCGGCCTCGATGATTTCCGGCACCACCTTGTTGTCAGAGGTGCGTTCGAAGAATCGCGGCAGGCTGGCGATCAACCCAGGGCGTTCGGCGGCCGAAGTCAGCTTGATCAGCGAACGCAGTGGTTCTGCGGTTTCGGGCGCCCGGTTCAACGCCACCAGCAACTGGATCAGATAGCGGTGGGCTTCGCGAGAGGTCGGCAATGCAGTGCGCCACGCCTGTACGACGCTGAGTGCCTGCGAGCCGGCCCGGATCTGCAGCGCCATGTCGGTCGCGCGCTTGTAGATCTGCTCGTCCTTGGTCTTGTTCGCCGCGTCGAGCATCACCAGAAATGCGGTGCTGCCTTCGCTCGCACTGAGTTCCAGTTCGCCGATCAGCAGTTGATAGAACAGTGACGCATCCAGATTCGAGTTGTCGACGGAGGAGGACTCCGGGGTCTTCGACGGTGTCGCTACGGGTGCTGCCTGCGCAGGCAGGGCCCAAATGCAACCAGCTACGACAAGCGCACAAACCGCTTGCGAGGTGGACAGACGTGCTGGCATCGGCAACTCCTGGAGACAAAAAAGATTCTAGAGCGGGGAGGTGCGAGGCATCCTCGGGGTGATACGACCATGCAGGGTCCGGATAATTCCCTCCATGCCCGAACTGCCTGAAGTTGAAGTCACTCGCCAGAGCTTTTCAGACCGCATCGATGGTGCTGTCGTGCGAGACGTGCGACTGGGCAAGCCACTGCGGTGGCCTCTGGGCATCGAGCCGATGCGTCTCGTCGATCGCCATGTCGGCGCCGTGTCGCGGCGGGGCAAGTACCTCTGGCTGCCGCTGGGGGCGCCGAATCATCGTGTACCCGACACCGGCGCGGGCGGGTTGCTGCTGCACCTGGGCATGTCGGGCTCGCTGGCGTTCGGCGCCATGCCTGCCGTGCCTGGCTTGCACGACCATTTCGACCTGGTCACCGATCGCGGCACCCTGCGTCTGACCGACCCCCGGCGCTTCGGTGCGGTGGTGTGGTCTGCCGCGCAGGACCAGGGCATGGCGGCCAAGCTGCTGTCGACACTCGGTCTCGAGCCCTTCGACACCACATTCGATGGCGCCTACCTGCACGCTGCGCTACAGCGACGTCGCGTCGCGGTGAAGCTTGCCCTGCTCGGTGGAGACATCGTCGTCGGTGCGGGCAACATCTATGCATGCGAAGCCTTGTTCAGCGCGGGCATCGATCCACGCACACGCAGCGACCGTGTCAGCCGGCCACGCTGCGAGCGGCTGGCGCAGGCGATCCGGCGGACGCTGCATGAAGCGCTGGCCCTGGGCGGATCGACCTTGCGCGATTTCCGCGATGCGCACGGCATGGCGGGCCAGTTCCAGTTGCGGGCCCATGTCTACGGCCGTGCGGGTGAGGCCTGCCGTGCGTGTGCAACGCCGGTGCGGCGGATCGTGCAGGGCCAGCGTTCGACCTTCTTCTGCCCGCACTGTCAGAAGCGCTGACGGCAGCCCTGGTGGCAGCGCGTAAACAGCGGGGGAGATACCCTCCGTTTCCGCCGATGGACGCGTTTTTCATTGCTTTAGGATGATTTTGTCGGACAGTCGCAGGTTCTGCGGGCATGCCCGATTCAACTACCCTGGATCCCGACCGCCATGACTTCAGCCTTCGCTGGCCGTTTCGATCAGATCAGCCTCTGGCGCGATGCCGTGCGAGCCGGGCTGGACGACGTCTCCGTGTTCCTTTCCGAGCAGGGTCTGGCCGACGATGCCCTGAACACCCTGTTCGGTGCCCTGCGCGAACGCCTGTCGGCTGACAAGCTGGTTGTCGCCTTCGTTGCGGAGTTCTCCCGCGGCAAGTCGGAATTGATCAACGCGATCTTCTTTGCCGACACCGGACGCCGCGTGTTGCCGGCCACGCCGGGCCGCACGACCATGTGCCCGGTCGAGTTGGCCTATGACGCCAAGGAGCCCGTCACGCTGGCGCTGCTGCCCATTGCCACGCGGCTGGCCGGTACGTCGTTGTCCGAGCTGCGCCATCAGCCGGAGGCCTGGACGCATGTTCCGCTCGACACCACGCAGCCCGAGCAGTTGTCGAACGCCCTGCGCGAGGTCATGGGTACCCAGCGCGTCGCCATCTCCGAGGCGCGCGCACTCGGCTTGTGGGATGAGTCGAATCCCGAAGACAACCCCGTGCCGGACGACGAAGGTCTGGTCGAGGTGCCCGCGTGGCGGCATGCACTGATCAACTATCCGCATCCGTTGCTGCGTCAAGGCCTGGTGGTGATCGACACGCCGGGCCTCAACGCGCTGGGGGCCGAACCCGAGCTGACCCTGGGTCTGCTGCCGTCTGCGCACGCCACGGTGTTCATTGTCGGCGCCGACACCGGCGTGACCAAGTCGGACATGGCCATCTGGCGGGATCACCTGGGTGGTCGCCAGGGGGCGACCTTCGTGGTGCTCAACAAGATCGACGCGCTGCTCGACCCGCTGCTCACCTCCGAACAGGTCGTGGCGCACATCGAGGCGCAGCGCCGTTCCACAGCCAGCATCCTGGGCGTCGAGCCGGATCGTGTCTTTGCGTTGTCGGCGCGGCAGGCACTGGTTGCCCGGGTCGACGGAGATGCCGCCGCGCTGGCCACCAGCCGGCTGGGCGAATTCGAGGCAGCGCTGTCGGCCGAGTTGCTGCCGCATCGGCAGCAGGTGCTTCGACACCTGATCGATCAGGGTGTCGGGCAGATCCAGAGGCAGGCAGCGCGCCAGCTGGGAGACACCCGCCGCCAGCTTGCCGAGCAACTGCTCGAACTCCGCGGCCTGCGCGGAAAGAGCGGTGCCAGGCTGAAGCTGATCAAGCAGCGCGCCGAGGAAGAGGCGGTCGAGTTCGAGCACAGTCACTCGACGCTGCTGGCCCTGCGCGGCATGCAGGCACGGATGATCGGCGCTGCGCTGGAAGCGCTTTCGAATGCGAACCTGGAAGCCGAGATCGACCGCACGCAGTCGGAGATTCGCGCGACGCTGCTTGGATTCGGTGCCCGCAAGGCCTTCGTCGCCTTGTCTGCCCGGTTGAGTGATCGCCTGAGGAAAGCTCGATCACAGATGGACGAAGTGCGCGACATGCTTGGCGGCACCTTTTCGCGGCTCAATGCCGAGTTCGGTTTCGGACTGGCGCTCACACCCGGTCCCGATCTGTCCCGCTTCATCGACGAGTTGGGACTGATCGAACGCAGCTATGCACAGTACCTCGGGCTCGGCCAGTCGTTGCGGCTGGCGCAGCCGCAGTTCATGGCGCAGTTTCGTCGGATGCTGCTGGGGCGTCTGAGCGTCGTGTGGGATGGGGCCCGCGGCGATGTCGAGCGCTGGAGCGGCACCACGACGACCCATGTCGAGGTTCAGTTGCACGAGCGCCGCCGTGGATTCCAGAAGCGCGTCGAGGCGCTCTCGCGCATCCGCAGTGCTTCCGGTGATCTCGAGGGCCGGCTGGCTGAACTCGAGCAACAGGACGCACAGCTGCAGCGGCAGCTGGAGCAATTGGTGGTGGTCACGCAGTCGGTGCTCAGCCGCGCAGCGGGTCACCCGACGCCGTCGTCGCAGATCGCGCAACCGGCCGTGAAGTCAGGCGATGCCGTCGATCTCGATCTCGACCTACCGATGGACGAATTCGTCTCGGTCCAGCGTGCGCGGGCGTGAGGGCCTGCAGCGGACCAGCGTCGGCAGGGCGTCCATCCCGGTCTGAATGGCGGTGAAGGTCGACAGCGGCGAGCGTGCAGGGTTCGATTTGCAAAGCGGCTTTGCCGCCGCCGTGATCGACTGGCAGCGCAGTCACGGGCGGCACGGCTTGCCCTGGCAGCACACACGCGATCCCTACCGCGTCTGGCTGTCCGAGATCATGCTCCAGCAGACGCAGGTGACGACCGTGCTCGGATACTTCGAGCGCTTTCTTCAGCGGTTTCCGGATGTCGAAGCACTGGCGACCGCGTCGCAGGACGAGGTGCTGGCGCTGTGGAGCGGACTCGGCTACTACAGCCGCGCGCGCAACCTGCACCACTGCGCTCAGGCGGTCGTGTCACAGCACGGCGGGCAGTTTCCGCAGTCCAGCGAGCGGTTGCAGGAGCTTCCGGGCATCGGTCGATCGACGGCCGCTGCGGTGGCTGCGTTCTGCTTCGGCGAGCGTGTCGCCATCCTCGATGGCAACGTCAAGCGGGTGCTGACGCGGGTACTGGGCTTCGACGGCGACCTGTCGCTGGTGGCCGAGGAGCGGGCCTTGTGGGGCGAGGCCACCGCGTTGCTGCCCACGCAGGGCGTGGAGACCTACACGCAAGGCCTGATGGATCTGGGAGCGACCTTGTGCAGCGTGCGCTCGCCTCAGTGCCTGCTGTGTCCGGCGCAATCGCTGTGCAGCGCAGCACGCAGCGGCAACCCGCAGGCCTATCCGGTGAAAACCTCCAGACTCAAGCGCAGCCGCCGCGAACATGTCTGGCTGTGGTTGTCGTGGCAGCATCGGATCTGGTTGGTCAAGCGGCCCGATCGCGGCGTGTGGGCGGGCCTGTGGAGCCTGCCGGAACTGCCCGATCGTGCGGGACTGGAAGTCGCCACATCCGATTGGCCCGGCCGCGCCGAGTGGCTGCCGAGCTTCGTCCACACGCTGACTCACCTGGACTGGACGCTGCATCCGGTGCGCTGGACCCTTCCTGCCTCGGCCGGTGATGCGCAGGTCGATACCTGCACCGATGCGCTGCCCGAAGGGCGCTGGTTCAGCATCGACGAAGCGCTGGCGGTAGGGCTTCCCGCGCCGCTGCGAAAACTGCTGATGTCGTGACCGCTCGCTGACGCGGTCAACCGCTCAATCGCGTGCGTCCAGTTCGCGGTGTCGCACCAGCGCGACGGCACGGCTGGCGAACCGTCGCGCCAGCGCCTCGACCAGGTAGACCGACCGGTGCTGGCCGCCAGTGCAGCCGATCGCCACTGTCAGGTAGCTGCGCTGGTCCTTCTCGAACGCGGGCAGCCAGCGCGTCAGGAAGGCTTCGATCATCTGCTGCATCTCGACGACTTCCGGTTGGGCGGCCAGAAACGTCGCGACGGCTGGATCACGGCCTGTCAGTGGTCGCAGTTCGCGAACGTAGTGCGGGTTCGGCAGCACGCGCACGTCGAACACATAGTCGGCGTCGAGCGGCACGCCGTGCTTGAACGCGAACGACTCGAAAACAAGCGTCAGGTGGTTGCCGCTGGCGCTCAGCAGATCGCGCATCCAGATGCGCAACTGCGCTGGCCGCAACTGGCTGGTGTCGATCACGGTCGAGGCTTCGCGCAACCCGGCCAGCAACTCGCGCTCGAGCTCGATCGCGTCGATCAGTGCGCGGTGGCCGTCGGCAGTATTGCCGTGGTCCAGCAAGTCGGCGGGGATGGTGTAGTCGGTGTCTTCGGTTTGACTGCGGCCCGACCCCTGCGACAACGGGTGCGGGCGGCGTGTTTCGGAAAACCGGCGTACCAGCGCATCGGTGCTGGCATCGAGAAAGATCGAGCGCACGTTCACGCCTTCGTGGCTCAACTGGTTCATCAGCGTCAGCAAGAAGGGCAGCGAACCCACGCTGCGCACATCGACCGCGATGGCAACGCGGTGATCCAGGTGCGCATGCCTCAGCCGCAGGAAGTCACGCAGCAACTCGGGCGGCAGGTTGTCTATGCAGAAGAACCCGGCATCCTCCAGCGCGTGGAGCGCGACTGATTTGCCCGACCCTGAAATGCCGGTGACCAGCACGACCTCGCGCTGCGCGGCTGCCTCGGCGGTGTCCGATTCGATCACGTTCATGATGGCTTGCGTCCTTGCGCTGCGGGCTGGTCCGAGCCGATCGTCAGCATTTCCTGTGCATGTGCAAGGCTGGTGCCCGAGAGCCGATCACCAGCCAGCATGCGTGCAATTTCCGCCACGCGCACCTCGCCGGTGACCACGCCGACATCGCTGCGCACCCGACCGTCGGCCGTGTGCTTCGACACCACATGATGGTGGTCGGCGCAGGCCGCGACCTGCGGCAGGTGGGTCACCGCCAGCACCTGCCGGTCGGCCCCCAACTGCTTCATCAGGCGACCCACAGTCTCGGCCACCGCGCCGCCGACGCCAGCATCGATCTCGTCGAAGATCAATGTGCCCGCGGATGCATCGCCTTGCCGCAACTGGCTGGTGGTGACCGCGATCGCCAGCGCGATGCGCGACAACTCGCCGCCCGACGCCACCTTGGCGAGGGGTCGCGGCGTGCCACCTGCATGCCCGGCCACCAGGAATTCGACCGACTCCATGCCGAAGGACTGGGGCGACGGTTGCTCTGTCAGCAACAGATCGAATCGCCCGCCGATCATGCCCAGCTGCTGCATCGCGTGAGTGACGGCACCGGCCAGTTTCGGCGCGGCGGACCGCCGCGCGGCAGACACCCGCGCGGCCTCGGCCTCGTAGGTTGAGCGCGTCTGTGCAACACGCGCCCGCTGCGCTGCGAGGTCGGCGGCCGCGTCGAGCGCGTGCAGCTCGTCTTTCCATTGCGCGAGCAGCGCCGCCAGCTCGGCCGGCGGGCGGCGGAAACGGCGCGCCAGGCCCATCCACGCCGACATCCGGTCATCGAGAGCGCTCAGCCGTTCTGGATCGGTGTGGGTGTCGTTCAGAAAGCCCGACAGCGTGTGCGCCGCGTCCTGCAATTGCACCTGCGCGCCTTGCAGCACCTCGACGACGGCAGCCAGCTCGCCATCGATCTCCGCCGCGTCTTGCAGTCGGTCGATCGCGCGGCCGGTCAGCGTGTCGGCGCTGTCGTTGTTGTCACCGTCCTCGCCGATCGCGTTCAGCGCATCGCGCGCCGCCTCGAGCAACGTCTGGATGTTGGCGAGCCTGGTGTGCTCGGCGTCCAGCTCGGCCCACTCGTCGGTACCGGGGGAGAGCTTGTCCACTTCGCCGATCTGCCAGGCCAGCCGCTCGCGTTCGCGCTCGATGTCGGCCTGCTGCGTCTGCGCTCGTTCCAGCGCGTCGCTGGCGGCCCGCCACTCGGTCCATGCGGCGCCCAGCGCCTGCGTGTTCACGCCGGCGTAAGCGTCCAGCATGCCGCGCACCGCGGGCGCACGCGTCAGGCTCTGCCAGGCGTGCTGGCCGTGGATATCGACCAGATGGTCGGCCACCTCGCGCAGTTGCGCGATCGTCGCGGCGCTGCCGTTGACCCACGCCCGGCTCTTGCCTTGCACATCGATCGTGCGGCGCAGCAGCAGGGTGTCGGTGTCGTCGAAGCCAGCGTCGGCCAGCCACGAATGCAGGCTGGTCGGGGTGTCGAACTCGGCGCTGATCTCGCAGCGTTGCGAGCCTTCGCGCACCACACCGACATCGCCCCGGCTGCCGAGCGCGAGTTGCAAGGCATCGATCAGGATCGACTTGCCGGCGCCGGTTTCACCGGTCAGGACCGAGAAGCCCGCGGCCAGGTCCACTTCCAGCGTTGTGACGATGACGAAGTCGCGCAGGACCAGCCGCCGCCACATGTCAGTGCCGCCCGGGCGCCCGAAGGCGATGACAGGTTTCCTCGGGGCGCGGCGAATGAAATGAGTGCGCGGGGAGTTTCATCCTAGGTGCCACCTGAATTCCAGTGCAGCTTGCGACGCAGCGTGGCGTAGTAGCTCCAGCCCGGCGGATGCAGGAAGCGAGCCTGGTAGGGCGCACGACGCACCGTGATGCGGTCGCCGTGCAGCAGGCTGGCCAGGCTCTGCATGTCGAAATTGACGCTGGCATCGCGGCCCGCGACGATCTCTACGCTGATCTCGCCCGAGTCGGGCAGCACGATCGGTCGGTTCGACAGGTCATGCGGCGCGATCGGCACCAGCACCAGACCCGGAATGCTGTGATGCAGGATCGGTCCGCCCGCCGACAGCGCGTACGCCGTCGAACCGGTGGGTGACGCGATGATCAGGCCGTCGGCCCGCAGGTTGGAAACGAATTCGCCGTCGATCTGGATCTTCAGCTCGACCATGCTGGAGGTTGCGCCGCGGCTCACCACCACGTCATTGAGCGCGAACGCGTCGAAGATCACCTCGCCGTCGCGGCAGACGCCGCCTTCGAGCATCGTGCGGTGCTCTTCCTCGTAGCTGCCGGCAATCATCGGCGCCAGCGCTCTGGCGAACTCGCCGAGCGGCACGTCGGTGATGAAGCCCAGCCGTCCCTGGTTGATGCCGACCAGCGGTATGCCGTAGCGGGCCAGTTGGCGTGCGATGCCCAGCATCGTTCCGTCACCGCCGATCACCACCGCGATGTCGCAGTGCTCGCCCAGTTCGGCCGGCGTCAGGGCGCCGTAGTCGGTGAGTCCGGTGTTGAGCGCGGTCTCGTACTCCATCGACACCTCGAGCCCCTGCCCGATGAGAAACCGTGCCACTTCGTCAAGCACGTCGCGACTGCCCAGCGCGTTGTACTTGCCAACCACGGCGGCATGACGAAACCGGCTTTTCATGCGGAATTACACCACAGCGTTTTTTTCGGAACAGGGTCAAAACAAGGGGCAACCTACAATCGAAAAGTGATGGACGAGCGCGCAAGAACACTACTCAAAACACTGGTCGAGCGCTACATCGCCGATGGTCAGCCCGTGGGTTCGCGCACCTTGTCGAAAGCCTCCGGACTGGAGCTTTCGCCCGCGACGATCCGCAACGTGATGGCCGATCTCGAGGACCTGGGTCTGATCGCCAGCCCGCACACCAGCGCGGGTCGCATCCCGACCGCACGGGGTTACCGCGTCTTCGTCGACACCATGATGACGGCGCAGCCGAGGCAGTTCGACTCGCCCATCTTCGGCACGCAGTTGCAGGCCGACCAGCCGCAGCGCGTGATTGCCAACGCGGCGCAGATGCTGTCCAGCCTGTCGAATTTCGTCGGCGTCATCACTGCCCCCCGCAAGGCCAGCTTGTTCCATCACATCGAATTCATGCGCCTGAGCGAACGGCGTGTGCTGGTGATCCTGGTCGCGCCCGATGGCGACGTGCAGAACCGCGTCATCTTCACCGCCAAGGACTACACCCAGGCGCAGCTGCTCGAGGCGAGCAACTTCCTGACCGCCAACTACGCCGGGCTCACGCTGGAGGACGTGCGCGAGCGCCTCAAGACCGAGGTCGATGCGCTGCGTGGCGAGATCGCCACGCTGATGCAGGCGGCGGTTCAGGCGGGCAGCGATGCAGTGGCCGACAGCCAGGAGCAGGTGGTCATCTCCGGCGAGCGCAACCTGCTCACGGTTCAGGATTTCTCCAGCGACATGGGCTCGCTGCGCAAGCTCTTCGACCTGTTCGAGCAGAAGACGCAGCTGATGCGTCTGCTTGACGTCAGCAGCCGCGCCGAGGGTGTGCGCATCTACATCGGCGGCGAGAGCCTCGTGGTCCCGTTCGAGGAGCTGTCTGTGGTGTCGGCACCGTACGAGGTCGATGGCGTCGTCGTCGGCACGCTGGGGGTCATCGGGCCGACGCGCATGGCCTACGACCGGATGATCCAGATCGTCGACATCACCTCGAGGCTGGTCAGCAACGCGCTGAGTGCCAAGTAACGACGCAGCGCGCAGATCGCCGCAGGAGCGGGCCCTGCCTACAATCCCGCCGGTGTTGACGGGGGCCGCTAGCTCATGATGGTTAGAGCAGCAGACTCATAATCTGTTGGTGCCGTGTTCGACTCACGGGCGGCCTACCACCCACCGGCTCCAGGCCCCGCCGCATGGACTGACGTTGCGCTCGGGTTCTCCCGCGTCCGGAACCGCCGCCAGCCTTCCCCGGCCCCGTGATCAGCGTTTTCATCCTGTCGAAAACCTTTACAGGTTTGCCGGGAAATTCGGCGCCATAAAACTTAAGTCCTTGTGTTGTTTAAGGATTTTTCCCGGGCGCGGGATTTGCTTCATCTCATCGCCAAGCTTGTCATTCGGTTCCGGAATGTTCTCCGGTGACTCGTGTTGGCGACTGACAGGCGTCCGGTCCCTGCCGCATTGCTCCAGCTGCTGAGCGCGGTTCGGATTCGATGGCTACTCAGATTTCATTTGGCGTTGCCCGGTCGGGCGGTGTGCAGTTGATGTCAATTTACGAATAAGGGGGACGCGATGTCAGAAGTTTGTGGCACTACCAAAGGGCTGTTATCCCGTGTGCTCATGGCGGCGGCGGTGACTTTTTCGGCAGGGGCGGTTCAGGCTGTCACGCCGTTCGAGAACGACGTTTCCGTGGCGATCGACCGAGGCATCACTTACCTCGCGACGTCCGGCGCCTTCAACAACCCCAGTTCAGCGGGTGATGCGGCGGGTCTTCCGATGTTGGCGCTTCTCGAGAAGCGGGCTTCTGGCGTTGCCACCGATCCTCCGCAGGGCTACACCGGTGCCAGCGCGATCGATCAAGGGCGTCTGCGCACGGCGGCCGCGAACATTCTCGACCGGGTCAACGAAACGAGTTTCTACTCTTACCGCGATGGCGCTTTCATGTTCGCGTTGTCGGAATACGCACTGACAGGCGGACTCGACAAGAGCGCTCTCGGCGCTGGGATCGCGGGAAACGCGGACTATCAAACCATCAAGGAAGCGATGGACGCGCTGGTTGATCGGGCGCTGGCAGCTCAGGACAAGGGTGCCTCCTACGCGGGATACTGGTGCTACAGCGGCCCAGGGTGCCCGGATTCATCCACCACCCAGTTTGTTGTGGCGGGCCTCGCAGCTGCCAAAACCTTCTACTCGTCCAACAAGAGTGGCGATGGTGGGGCGTTCGCCAATGCCGCAAAGGTAACGGCGATCGACGCGGCGCTGACGCTTGCTCGCCAGGCCTATGAGGGCAGTGCGGCCCAAGGCTCGG